>NZ_PSUV01000002.1:0-306628 GCF_002931985.1 Rathayibacter sp. AY1H2
GAACGGGAACGGGGAGGGACCGGGCGGCGGGCGCCCGATCCCTCCCCGAAGGCGGAGGCTAGGCCTCCTGGTCCTCACGGCGACGGCTGCGGGCGATCAGGAGCGAGCCGAGGCCGAGGGCGACAGCACCTCCCGAGAGCAGCAGCCAGGAGCCGGTCTCCACTCCGGTGGAGGGGAGGCCGCCGGGGCCGGTCGGTGCGGTGATCGGCGCGGCCGTGGCGGTCGGTCCGGCCGTCGGCACGACGGTGGGCTCCGGGGTCGACGTGGGCTCCGGGGTCGACGTGGGCTCGGGGGTCGACGTGGGCTCGGGGCTCACGGTCGGCTCGGGCGTCGCGGTGGGCTCGGGCGTCGCGGTGGGCTCGGGCGTCGCCGTCGGCTCGGGAGTCGCGGTCGGCTCCGGTGAGCCGGTCGGCTCCGGCGTCGGCGTGGGCTCCGAAGTCCCCGGCAGCTCGACGGCGGCGCCCTCCGGCGCCACGGCGAGCAGCGCCCGGGCGACGTCGCTGAACGCTCCGACCGGGTGGTTGCGGAACACCGGCGAGGTGCCGAAGAGGAAGCCCTCGGTGCCCGACTCCGTCGAGAACGAGACGGCCGAGGCCTGCCCGGCCGCGTCGCTCCGGGACTGCCCGTCGGAGTCGACCCAGTGCCCGGCGACGAACGTGCCGTCCTCCGAGTAGCTCTGCTCGACCGCGACCGACTCGTCGAAGCCGGCGAACCACAGTGCCGGCGAGACGAACGCGGTGTCCTGCGGGTAGTCGCCGAGGACTCCGCCGCCGGGCGTCTCGACCGAGACGATGCCGTTGGAGCCGCTCGTGCCGGTCTGCGCAGTCAGCTCGGCCAGGCCGAAGTCGGACACGAAGGCCGCTCCAGCGCCACCGCGGCCGACGACGTCGCCGCCCGCCGCGAGGAACTCCTCGACCACGGTGCGGCCTGCGGCCTGCTCCGGGGTGAAGGAGAGGGCGCGTCCCACGTAGAGCACGTCGGCGCTCTCGAGGGTCGCGGTGCCCGCGGTGAGCGCGGCCGCGTCGACGGCGACCGCGTCGGCGAAGCCGAGCTTGGCCAGCGCGTCGCGGTCCTCGTTCGTACCGGAGTAGGCGACGCGGAGGGCGTCGAGCGCCTTCCCGTCCTCGGCGCGCACGCGGTCGGCGGTGGTCGCCGTGAAGTCGACGCCGAAGACGGCGGCGGCTCCCTCGGCGGCCGCGAGCCCGGCGGCGTCGGCACGCAGGGCGATGGTGCCGTCCTCGAACTGCTCGAGAGCGACGCCGTCGGCCAGCAGCGCGTTGACGGCCTGGTACTCCAGGACGCCGCGCGGCTCGAAGGCGAGGTAGTCGGCGCCTGCCGGGACGGAGCCGACCGGAGCGACGGCGGTCACCGGCTCCAGGCCGACGGCTGGGAGGGCATCGGTGGTGGAGCCGATCGCCTGCACGTCGGCGCCCCAGAGGAGCGAGAGGCTCCAGGCCGAGACGTCGTACATCTCGGGCACACGGCTCGAGATGTCGCTGCCGTCGGCGAGGAGGACGTTGGCGAGGCCGCGGACCGACTGGTGCATGTCGACCAGGTAGGTGCCCGCGGGGTAGGAGACTCCTCCGACGCTCGTGGCGGCCGTGGTCCGCGACACCTCGACGCCGTGGGCGAGCAGCTGCGCGACGAGGGTCTCGGCGTCCGAGACGGAGCGCTGCGTGCCGTCGACGGGGATGACGTAGGCGCGCGGGTACTCGGTCGTGTAGACGTCGGTCTCGTCCCAGATCTCGGTCCACTCGGTCGGCACGCCCGCGGGCAGGTCGGCCGCGGAGACGTCGGCGGGGATCTCGACGGCGGGGGCGCCGGTGACGCCGCGCTCGAAGATGCTGACCTGGTTGCTCAGGAGCGCGTCGCGGTTGGCCTCGATGTAGTCGACGGAGGCGTCCATGACGATCCCGGCGACCTCGACGTCGATGTCCGCGTTGGCCTGGCCCTGGGCGATCTCCTCCGGAGTGCTGTTGGCCGTGCGGCCGAGCGGAAGCTCCACCGTGTTGGTGATCGCGCCTTGGAAGGCGACGTACTGCGGGGCGAAGATGGGGGGCCAGTCGTCCCAGCCCGCGCGGATGTCGCGGTAGGGGATGAGGATCTTCCCGGTGTTGTCCGTCGTGGCGCTGCCGTCCTCGGCGAGGTAGGTGTTGCCGGGCACGTCGGCCTCGACGACGCGGCGCTCGATCTCCAGCGCGGTCGCGTACGCGTGCGGGAGGAAGAGGTCGTACTCGTAGTTCTCGCCGTGCGGCGGGCCGCAGGGCTCGACCTGGAGGATCCCGGTGTAGCCGTGGATGTCGATGAAGTACGTGGGCTGGAGCACGCTCGAGAGGTCGCGGATCACGGCCGCCTCGCTGGTGGCTCCGGTGATCATGTCGCGGTTCGGGTCGTAGCCCGCGGCGACGGCGCGCTGGCCGAGGGCGCGGCCGTCGGGGTTGTTGGTGACGGTGAAGTAGAGGCGGTTGCCCTCGAGCAGCGCCTCGGTCTCCGCGTCCTCGGCGGTGGCGACGCCCTCGATGTACTCGAGGATCGCGTCGCTGCCCTCCCACTCGTTGCCGTGGATGTTGCCGTTGAACCAGACCGGCACCTTGTAGCCGTCCATCAGGTCGGCGTCGGCGGCCGCGGCGGCGGGCTCGTACTTGAGCCGGTCGCGCCACTCGGCCTGCTGCGCCGTCTCGGCCTCGGTCTCGGGGGCGGTGACGGTGACCAGGTAGATGTCGCGGCCGAGGCCGGACTTCCCGACCACCTGGGTCGAGACCCGGTCGGAGCGGGCGGCGAGCGCGTTCAGCTGCGGCGCGATGGCGTCGTAGGGGGTGACTCCGCGCAGGAGCGAGGCGTCGGTCGGGTCGACGGGCACCTCGGTCAGCGGGGTCTGCTGCGGGTAGCTGGTCGGCACCGCGATCGGAGCGGACGGCGGACGCACGATGTCCACGCGGGTGTAGTCGGCGGGTGCTGTCGTCGTGGCGGTCGCCGGTGGGGCGACCAGGAGGCCGCCGGCGGCGAGCGCGAGCGCGGCGCATCCGGAGGCGAGGGCGGTTCGAGATCTCAAGCGGAGTTCTTCCCTTGTCGAGGCGTGACGGAACGGATCGGGCCCCCGTCGGCGTCTGGATCTCCGAATCGGATGTGAACCCTCTCAGGAAGATAGAGGCTCCATGTTTCCGTCACGTGTCGGCCGGGTCACCTCCGCGAGATGCCTGTTCTGAACGCCTCGCCCGGCGACTCGGGTGCCCGAGTGGCATCCGGCGAGAGGAGGAAGCAGGGCCCGGTCAGAGGAAGAGGGAGAGGACGAGCGTGGCGCCGAGCGCGAGGACGGAGGCGAGGGAGACACCGACGGTCACGGACTTGAGGGCGCCGCGGACCGACTGGCCGAGGAAGCTCTGCAGCAGCCAGAAGGTGTTCGAGGTGACGTGGATGCAGAACAGCGCGCCGGAGCCCGCGGCGAGTGCGATCAGCAGCGGGTCGAGGCCGAGTGTCGCGGCGACCGGTGCGACGACTCCGGCCGCCGTGATCGCCGAGAGGGTGACCGAGCCGACCGCGATGTGCAGCACGGCCGCCATCACCCAGACGAGCAGCAGCGGCGCGGTCGCCGAGGTCGAGAAGTAGCCCTTCAGGATCTCGCCGAGGTCGCCCTGCGCGATCACCGCGGCGAGCGCCCCGCCGACGCCGGTGAGCAGGAAGATCTGCCCGCCGTCCTGGAAGCCCTTGGCGACCGCCTTCTCCATCCGCGCGGTTCCCACGGTGGACCGGCCGACCACTCCGGTGCCGATCACGGCGAGGAGGAGCGCGATGACGGGGTTCCCGAGGAACTGCAGCACCGGCAGCTCGATCCCGGAGACGGTGAGCACCGCCTGCGCGGCGATGAGCAGGAGGGCGAGGAGCATGGGCGCGAAGAGGAGCAGGAGCGGGCGCTCGCGGGCGGAGTGGGCGTCCTGCGCCTCGGCGGGACCCGCCGCGTCCTCGACGGACGAGCCCGACGAGCCGCCCGATGCCGCTCCGACTCCGCTCGAGGACGCCCCGCCGCTCCCCCGCGCTCCGAACGACGGCAGCCGTCCGCCGTCCGCGGCGGGCGACGCCCCCACCGTCGCGAGCCCGGTCGTGTCGTCGCGCACGACCAGCTGCTCGTCGCGCGCCGGGTCCCAGAAGCCGAGGCGGAACGCGAGCGACATCAGCAGGATCGTGACCACGACCGTCGGCGCCACCACCGCGAATCCGCCGAGCATCATCACGCCCAGCGGCACTCCGAGCAGCCCCGCGAGCGCGACCGCGGCGAAGCCGGGCACCATCATCACGATGCCCGTCTCGAGCCCGACGGCGAAGGTCACGGCGACGATGCCGGTGCCCGCGCGCCCCAGCCGCGGCGCGATCCGGCGCGCGAGCGGGGCCGCGATCACGATCAGCGCGTCGACGAAGATCGTCTGCAGGTAGGTGGCGAAGGAGAGGCCCAGCGCGTAGGGGATCCCGCGGCGGCCGAAGACGCGCAGCAGGCCCTCGACGAGCCGGACGACGGCGCCCATCTCGTTGAGCATCGCGCCGATGAGCACGCCCCAGCCGATCAGGAGGCCCGCCTCCATCATCACCTCGCCGAAGCCGGTGGTCATCGTGGAGACGGTGTCGACGGGGCCGAGCCCGGTGAGCAGGCCGATCGCGGCGGCTCCGACGGCCAGCGCCAGCACCGGGTTGAATCGGAAGCGCACGATCGCGACGACCACCACGACGATCACGAGGGCGACGACGCCCAGGGTGTACCACTCGGGCATGACGTCCTCCTCCGCCCGCGACTGCGCGTGCCGTCACACCCTAGGGGACCGCCGCGCACCCCCTCGCCCCCGCCGGGCACGGGGCCCTAGCGTGGACGCATGGCACTGACGCTCCCCGAGCCCCGACTCCCCTCCCTCCTCGACTCCCCCGTCCTGCGCTGGGGGGTGATCGCGCCCGGCTCGATCGCCGGCTCGTTCGTCGAGGCGCTGCAGAAGCACACCCGGCAGCGCGTGGTCTCGGTGGGCTCCCGCTCGCTGGAGCGCGCGGAGCGGTTCGCGAGCCGGTTCGGGATCGAGCGGGCCTCGGCCGGCTACGAGGCCGTGGTCGAGGATCCGGAGGTCGACGTGGTCTACATCGCCTCCCCGCACTCGGAGCACGCCCGCCAGGCACTGCTCGCCATCGCCGCGGGCAAGCACATCCTGGTCGAGAAGCCGTTCGCGCCGACCCCGGGCGAGGCCGAGATGATCGTGCACGCCGCGCGCGACGCCGGAGTCTTCGCGATGGAGGCGATGTGGATGCGCTACCTGCCGCACATGGACGTCGTGCGGCAGCTGCTCGCCGACGGGGCGGTCGGCGCTCCCGCCGTCGTCTCGGCCGACTTCGGCGCCGCCTTCGACTTCGACCCCTCCAGCCGGATCTTCGACCCGGCGCTCGCGGGCGGCGGCCTGCTGGACGTCGGCGTCTACGCCTCCTCCTTCGTCTCGATGGTGGCGGGCACCCCGCAGAGCACCGTCGTCGCCGGCAGCATGACCTCGACGGGCGTCGACGCGACCGCGACGATCGTCGGCAGCCATGCGCACGGGGTGCAGTCGGTGGCCACCTCGACCGTGCTGGCCGACACCCGCCACGCGGCGAGCGTCGCGGGGCGGGCGGGGCGGATCGACGTGCACCCGTCGTTCTGGACGCCGGGCGGCGTGACGCTCACCCGCGGCTCCGAGAGCGGATCGTGGATCGACGAGACGCCGCTCCAGGGCGGCGAGGGCCTCGCCTGGGAGGCGCTGCACGTCGCGCAGTACGTGACGGAGGGGCGCACCGAGTCGCCGCTGCACCCGCTCGACGAGGTGGTCGCCGTGGTGCGGACCCTCGACGACGCGCGCCGCCGGCTGGGCGTCTCGGTGTAGGGCGGGCGGCGGGAGACCGCCGCCCCGGCCCTCAGCCCGCCGGCAGCTCGACGCGGAAGCTCGTCCGCCCCTGCTCGGACGCGACGAGGACGCGCCCGCCGTGGGCGTCGACGACCGCCGCCACGATCGCCAGGCCCAGCCCCGTCGATCCGGTCGTGCGCGCTCGGGAGGAGTCGCCGCGGGCGAAGCGCTCGAACAGCACCGGCACCAGCTCCGGCGCGATGCCCGGGCCGGAATCGGTGACCGTGACGACCGCGATCGGCCGCCCCTCCGACACCTCCTCGGCGAGCGCCGCCACGACCCGGGTGCCGGGGGGCGTGTGCACGGTCGCGTTCCGCAGCAGATTGGCGACCACCTGGTGCAGCCGGAAGCCGTCGCCGCGGATCTCGATCGGCTCCTCGGGGAGCTCGAGGTCCCACTCGTGGTCGGGGCCCGCGGCGTGCGCGTCCGAGAGCGCCTCGATCACGAGCAGCGTCAGGTCGACGGGCTCCTTCTCGAGGTCGCGGCCCTCGTCGAGGCGGGCGAGCAGGAGGAGGTCCTCGACCAGCGAGGTCATCCGGGTGGCGGCGGACTCGATCCGATCGAGGGAGTAGGCGGCCGACTCCGGCAGCTCGGTCCCGCCGCGCCGGGGCAGCTCCGCGTAGCCGCGGATCGCCGCGAGGGGGGTCCGCAGCTCGTGCGAGGCGTCGGCGACGAACTGCCGCACCTTGTCCTCGCTCGCCTGCCGCGACTCCAGCGCACCGGTGACGTGGTCGAGCATGCGGTTGAAGGCGGCGCCGACGCGGCCGACCTCGGTGCGGGTGTCGGCGTCCTCCTCCGGGACCCGCTCGACCAGCTCGACGGCGCCGCGGTCCAGCGGCAGCTCGGCCACGCGGGTCGCCGTCGCCTCCACCCGCTCCAGGGGCCGCAGGGCCACGCGGATGATCGCGGTGGCGACGAGGGCGACCAGCAGCATCGCCAGCAGCACCACCACGACGACCACCCAGGTGAGGGAGGCGAGCGTCTCGGCGACCTCGCCCAGGGGGACGCCGACGACGACGACGGAGCCCTCGACCGCCGCCGCGCGCACGCGGTAGGTCCCGAGGCTCCCGGGCAGCTCGATGGTCGCCTCCTCGCCCCCTGCGGCGACGGCCGCCGCGAGCACCGAGTCGGCCGGGTCCGAGAACTGCCGGCAGACCCCGTCGGCGTCGACGTAGGCGCCGATGAAGGAGCCGTCCGAGCCCTGGACGGCGGTGATGGTGCTGAGGTTCTGGCTCGGGCCGCCGCCGAAGGATCCGCTCGGGCAGGTCGTGGCCTGCTCGATCGCGCTCGACCCGCCGAAGCGGCTCGGCCCGTCGAAGTCCTGGAGGCGCGTGACCGACTGGCTGAGCGACGCGTCCGTGCTGCCGTAGAGGATCGAGCGGGCGGAGAGCACGCTGACCGCTCCCACGACGCCCGCCGTCACCGCGACGAGCGCGACCACGGCGACGACCATCCGCCGCCGCAGAGTCCACGGCGCGCGCCGGCCGCGGCGGGAGCTGCGGAGGGCGGAGCGGGTCGCGAAGTCGCCGAGCGACGGGCGGCCGGTGCGGCTCACTGGTCGGCGGGCTTCAGGAGGTAGCCGGCGCCGCGCACGGTGTGGATCATCGGCGAGCGGCCGGCGTCGATCTTCTTGCGCAGGTACGAGATGTAGATCTCGACCACGCTCGACTTGCCGCCGAAGTCGTACGACCAGACCCGGTCGAGGATCTGGGCCTTGCTGAGCACGCGGCGCGGATTCCGCATCAGGAAGCGCAGCAGCTCGAACTCGGTGGCGGTCAGTTCGATCTCGTCGCCGCCCCGGCGGACCTCGTGGCTGTCCTCGTTCAGCACCAGGTCCCCCACGACGACCTCGGGGTCGTCCGCGTCGTTGGCGAGCAGGGTGCTGCGGCGGATGAGCCCGCGCATACGGGCGACCAGCTCCTCGAGGGAGAAGGGCTTGGTGACGTAGTCGTCGCCGCCGGCGGTGAGCCCGGCGATCCGGTCGTCGAGCGCGTCCTTCGCGGTGAGGAAGAGGACCGGGGTCTCGCTGCCGTCCGCGCGGACCCGCTGCAGGACCTGGAGGCCGTCGATGTCGGGGAGCATCACGTCGAGCACGATCACGTCGGGCCGGAACTCGCGGGTGATCGTGATCGCGGCGCGGCCCTCGGCGGCGGTGCGCACCTCCCAGCCCTCGTAGCGCAGAGCCATCTGGAGCAGGTCGGTGAGGGTGCTCTCGTCGTCGACGACGAGGACGCGGATCGGCGTCCCGTCGGCCCGCTTCAGGCGGGTGCGCTGCGCGGGGGCGAGGTGCTTCGAGGGGGCCGGGGTGCTCATGACTCCAGTATCGGGAGTTCCCTATGGATCGGCTATGACCGGCCGATGCCGTCGCTGTGCGCTCCCGATGCGTCCTCCGCGGGATCGGCGTCGAGCTCCTCCGGAGCGATCGCCGCGGTGCGCGCGTAGCCGCGGACCCGCCGGTCGATGAAGGTCGCCACCCAGAGCAGGACGCCGATCACGAGCAGCACCCCCGCGATGCCGTACTGGGCGGTGTCGCGTCCCGAGGTGATCGGCAGCACCAGGTAGACGCAGGCGATCGTGCCCAGCACCGGCAGCACGGTGGGGGTCCGGAAGTGACGGTGCTCGACCGGCTGCCGCCGCAGCACCAGCACGGAGACGTTGACGACGGCGAAGACCGCCAGCAGGAGGAGCGACGTGGTCCCGCCCAGGAGCACCGCGATGGGGTCGGAGGGGTCGCGCGACACGTAGGCGGTGAGGAGCAGGGCGATCACCGTCGTGAAGAGGATCGCGGCCCACGGCGTGCGCCGTCCGCGCAGCACGTTCTGCAGGAACGGCGGCAGCACGCCCTGGCGGCTCATCCCGTAGAGCAGGCGGCTGGCCATCATCATGTTGATCAGCGCGCTGTTGGCCACGGCGAAGAGCGAGATGAAGGGCAGGAGCGTCGAGATCGGGAAGTCGGGCGCCGCGGCCTCGACGACCGTGACGAGCGGAGTGTCGTTGCCGGCCAGCTCCCCCACGGGGACGATCGCGACGGCGAGCGTGGATACGAGCACGTAGACCACGGCGGTGATGCCGAGACCCGTGAGCATCACGCGCGGGAAGATGCGGCTGGGCTCCTTCGTCTCCTCCGCCATGTTCACGGAGTCCTCGAATCCGACCATCGCGAAGAACGCCAGCGAGGTCGCGGTGCTCACCGCGAGCAGCAGCGACTTGTCCTCCGGCGCCTCGAACGCGACCACCCGCGAGAAGTCGGCCTGCCCGCCGAACACCGCGAAGAAGCACACGAAGATCACCAGCAGCAGGCCCGAGAGCTCGATCAGGGTGAGCACCACGTTCAGCCCGACGCTCTCGGCGACACCGCGCAGGTTCACCAGGGCGATGCAGACCATGAACACCAGCGCGATGCTCAGCCGCGTCCCCGCGCCGTCCCCGAGCCCGAAGCCGATCGCGAAGTTGCTCGCGAAGGCGCCCGAGGCGGCGGAGGCCGAGGTGATCCCGCTCGCCATCACGGTGAAGCAGACGAGGAACGTGACGAAGTGGATCCCGAACGCCTTGTGCGCGTAGAGCGCGGCGCCCGCCGCCTGCGGGTACTTCGTCACCAGCTCCAGGTAGGAGCAGGCGGTGAGCGTGGCGACGACGAACGCGATCACGAAGGGGAGCCACGCGGCCCCGCCCACCTCGGCCGCGACCTGCCCGGCGAGGGCGTAGATCCCGGTCCCGAGGATGTCGCCGACCACGAACAGCAGCAGCAGCTTGGGGCCGAGCACCCGCTTGAGCTCGGGCGGGGCGGAGGTCTCTCTCGTGGCGGTCATCGTCGGCCCCTCCCGTTGCGGATGAGCGCGAGCCTACGACCGCGGGCACCGCCCCGGGAAGAGCGGGCGCCCGGAGAGCAGGAGCCGACGACACCCACCACTCTGCCGTCGCGCCGTGCGCAGCGCAGCCTCCACCTCGCCGGCGGGAGGCTGCGCGAGGCCGGCTGACCGGATGCTGCCACGGCCGGAGCCTGCCCGGACGTCCCGTGGGCCCCCGACCCTCCGCCCCGCGCGGAGCCGGGGGTCCGCCGCATGTCCGGATGCTGCCGTGCCCGGATGCTGATCTGGTGCCGCCGACGGGCCTCCGCGAGGCTCGGAGGACCACGACGAGAGGACGGACCATGACCGCCACTGCACCCGCCGCCACCCCGCACCTCGGCCCCGTCGCCACCGGAGGCGCCCTCGCCTGGGCCGCGCTGGCCGCGCTGCTCCTGCTCGGGGAGCCGCACCCCGCGGCTGTCCTCGTGCTCGTGCTCGCGGCCGCCGCCGCGACCTCGCTGAGCGTCGTCGCCGTCGCCCGCCGGCAGCCCCCCGCCCGCCGCACCGGCGTCGTGATCGGTCTCCTCGCCCCCCTCCTCGCGAACGCCGGTCTCACTCCGCTCGCCGCGCTGGTCGGCCCGGCCGTGTTCGGAGCGGTGGCGCTGGTCCTCGCCGGTGAGCTCGCCGTCGTCGCGGTTCTCGCGCGGCGGCGCTGAGTGCGCGCCTCCTACACTCGGGAGGGTCGGGAGAACGGGGGGGGCCGCCGGTGCTGAGCGAGAACGCGATCGCGCTGTACCTGCACGCGTCCGTGCGCGGAGACTGGTCGCTCGAGAGCGCGTCGGACGAGCTCGGCGTCACCGTCGACGGCCTCCGCGAGGCGCGCGACGAGCTGATCGGGCTCCGGCTGCTCGCTCCGCTGCACGCGGGCGCGGAGTCGCTCGCCACGGCCGCGCCGGACATCGCCCTGGCCGAGCTGATCGCCGACGACGAGCGGCGCCTCCTCGAGCTGCAGACCGGGATCACCCGCCGCCGCAGCGAGCTGATGGCCCTCGTCCCCGCCTACCGGAGCGCCCGCAGCGCCCTCGCCGCCGCGGAGCAGGTGGAGGTGATCGAGGACCCGGCGACCGTCCTCCGGCTGCTCCTCGACCTGCAGCGCGGAGCCTCGGAGGAGGTGCTGATCGCCGCTCCCGGCACCAGCAGCGTGGAGCGGCACGAGGCGAGCGACGCCGTCGACCGCGAGCTGCTCGGGCGCGGCATCGCGAGGCGGACGCTGTACCACGACCGCCGCCGCGACAACGCGGCCCTCCGGCGCTCGGTCGCGGAGCTCGAGCCGCTGGGCGCGCGGTTCCGGACCCTCCCGACGCTGCCCTTCCGGCTGGTGGTCTTCGACCGCTCCCTCGCGATCGTCGCCCGCTCCCGCGACGAGGACGACCGCGCCGCCCTGGTCGTCCGCTCCCCCGAGCTCGCGGCGACCCTGGCGCGCGTGTTCGACGCGGCGTGGGAGTTCGCAGCGCCCCTGCACGCGGCAGGTGCCGAGGAGGAGCCCTCCCTCTCCGCGGTGCAGCGGTCGATCCTGCAGGGCCTCGCCGCCGGGCTCACCGACGAGGCGCTCGCGGCACGGCTGGACCTCAGCGTGCGCACCTGCCGTCGGCACATCGCCGGTCTCTTCGATCTGCTCGGCGCCGAGAGCCGCTTCCAGGCGGGCGTGCTCGCGTCTCGGCGGGGCTGGCTGCCGGTCCGACCGCGCTGACGCCGGCCGTCGGCGAGCTCAGCGCCGCGGAGCCGCGGTGTCGGAACGGGGTGTCCGCTAGCGGACACGTCCTCTTCCGGCTCTTGTCCCGGCACTCTCCCAGGTCGAACATGGGGACCGCCGCCGACATCCCCGATGACGGGCGGCCTCCGCACCGCGACACCGTACCCGACGGGACCGCGGCCCCGACGCCCGCGCCGTACCCGACGGACCGCGGCGCATCAGCGACCTGAGCCGAACGCGCGCACAGGCGCTCCTCCGGCGCGCCGTCCGGCACCCCCGACCGACGACGCTCCGGGCCCCCGCTTCCACCTACCCGAAGAGCTCACCCGTGAACCCCAGCACCCCCGCCCGCCCTGGTCCTCCCGCTCCACGCGAGATCCGCCCGCTCCTGACGCGCCAGCAGCGCGTCGCCAGCCCCCGTGCCGTCACCAGCCGCGCCAAGCAGCAGTCGCCCTCGCTCATCATGATCGTGCTCCTCTCCGGCGCCGGCGCTCTGCTCTACGGCGCCTTCCTGCTCAACCCGCGCAACATCGGCGACCCCCTCCCGTTCGCCATCGTCATCATCTGCGAGCTGTACCTGATCGGCCAGGCCGCGCTCACGATGTGGACCGCCCTGTCGAGCACCTACGACCCGCGCGACTCCGCCTTCCACTCCGCTCGAGCGACGCTCTACGGGAGCCCGGTCGACGGCATCCCGATCGGCGAGGACCTCTACCTCGGCCGCCGCCGCATCACCGTCGACGTCTTCATCACGACCTACAGGGAGGACCCGGCGATCATCGAGGAGACGGCCCGTGCTGCCCGCGACATGCGGGGCACCCACGTGACGTGGCTCCTCGACGACGGGGACGACCCGCAGGTCGCCGCGATCGCCGAGCGCCTGGGCGTCCGCTACGTGGTGCGCGAGGACCGCGTGGGTGCCAAGGCCGGCAACGTGAACCACGCGCTCCGTCTGACCGACTCGGACTTCGCCGTGATGATCGACGCCGACTTCGTGACCGTGCCGGAGTTCCTGGAGGAGACTCTCCCCTTCTTCGCCCACGACGACGTCGCCTTCGTGCAGGCCCCGCAGGTCTACGGGAACGCGCACAACTTCATCTCGCGCGGCTCCGCCTACATGCAGATCGTCTTCTACGCCCTCACCCAGCCGGGCAAGAACAAGTACAACTCCGCCTTCTGCGTGGGCACCAACGCCGTCTTCCGCCGCAAGGCCCTCGACGACATCGGCGGGATGTACGAGGGCTCGCAGTCCGAGGACATCTGGACGTCGATCTTCGTGCACGAGCGCGGCTGGCGCTCGATCTTCGTGCCGATGACCCTCGCGGTCGGGCGCACGCCCGAGACGATCGAGGCCTTCGTCCGCCAGCAGGTCCGCTGGGCCGTCGGCGGGTTCGAGATCCTGCTCAAGCACAACCCGTTCTCGCCGAAGCGCCGGCTCACGACCGACCAGCGCGTGCAGTACTTCATGACCGTCACGTTCTACTTCACCGGGATCGTGCCGCTGGGCCTGATCGTGCTGCCCCCGCTGCAGATCTACCTGAACATCACGCCGGTCAGCCTCGAGGTGCCGCTCGTCGAGTGGATCCTCTTCTACTGCGGGTTCTACGTGCTGCAGATCGGGCTCGCGCTGTTCATCATCGGCTCGTTCCGGTGGGAGACGCTGCTGCTGTCGACCGTCACCTTCCCGATGTACACGAAGGCGTTCTTCCTCGCTCTCGCGGGCCGGAAGCCGGCCTGGACCTCGACGGGCGCGACCGGGCAGGCCGCCTCGCCCTTCAACTTCATCAAGGTGCAGATGGTCTTCCTGGTGTTCCTGGCCGCGACCTCCGTCGTCGGCTTCCTCAAGGCGGAGTGGACCGCGGAGTACTCGGTGGCGCTCGCCTGGAACGTCCTGAACACCCTCACGCTCGGAGCGTTCGCGGTGATCGCGGCGCGCGAGCACGTCCTCCTGAAGCGCGCCGCCCGGGCCGAGGTGGTCGCTCCGAGCGGCCCCGCCGCCGCGGGACGCCACGGACTCGCCGTGGGTGCGGCATGACCGCGCTGCGCTGGCTCGGCTTCCTCGCCTCGTGCGCCCTCGCGCTCGGCGTCGCCGCCGCCGGCCTGGTCTACGCGAACAACTCCTCGCTCACCGTGCGGGCGGCGAGCGCCCAGCTCGTCACCGACGAGTACTCGCTGGGGACGCCCTACGCGGGCACGATCCAGGACCTCACGATCTCCCGCGGCGACGCGGTGGAGAAGGGCGACGTGCTCTTCAGCCTGCAGAGCACCGTCCTCGAGTCCGACATGCAGACGAAGACGTTCACCAGCGCCGATGTCGGCTACCGGATCGAGGAGGGCGGCCTGATGGTCTTCACGGCGGCGCTGGACGGCGTGGTCACGTCGGTCGACGCCGAGATCGGCTCCTTCGTCGAGGAGGACCAGATGATCGCGGTCGTCGCGATCTCGGACTCGATCCACCTCGAGAGCGAGTTCGTTCTCGGCGCCCGGGACTACTCGCGGGTCCCCATCGGCGGCACCGTCGCCGTGGCGATGCCGGACGGGACGACCGTCGACGCCGAGATCTACGACGTCGAGGTGGAGCGGTTCCACGAGGGGCGGGCGACGACCGTCATCCGCGCGCGCACCGACGAGATCACGACGCAGGACTACACCGTGGTCGGAGCTCCCGTCGCGGCGGAGGTGCGGCTCCGCGACGACGGCGACGGCTTCGGCGGCTGGCTGGTCGCCCAGCTCGGCAGGCTCTTCACGCCCGGCGGGTTCGCGCGGTGAGGCGCGGGGCGGGGGCGGCCCTCGCTCTCGCCCTCGCGCTCGCGCTCGCGGGCCTCACCGGATGCACGTCCGACCGCTCCGTGTCCGACTGGGCCGTGGCAGCGTCCGTGCACGCGCGGGAGCTGCCGCAGGTCCCCGGCCCCTACGCGGGGACGCCGCGGCTCGCCGAAGGGGTGCGGCCGCCGACGAACTCGTGGGTGTCCGGACCGGTGTTCGGGGAGGATCTCCCGCTCTACACGGGGATCCTCACCGTCACGCCGCGCGCCGACGGCTTCACCGTCGGCCTCCCGATCGTGGAGGCGGCTCCGCGGACCGTCTACGCCCTCGCCCGGGACGATCTCACCGTGACGGTCCCCTCGAGCGCGGTGGCGCTCTCCGCGTTCGACGACCTCGTCGCGCACTGGAGCCTCGCGGGTGCCGGTGAGCTCGTCGCAGCCGAGGGCTGGCCCTACGCCTCCTACCGGACCGAGAGCGCCCAGACGGTGCTGATCGGAGGCGCCACCGCTCCCGAGCGCGCAGCCGGCGGCCTGCTCCTGGTCACCGCGGGCGGACAGCGGTACGGGCTGGTGGCGCCCGCCGCCGCCCTCGATGCGTTCCCCCGGATGACGCTGGACGGCACGCTGCTCCTCTTCGCGGTGCCTCCGGGAGCGAGCAGGGCGCGGATCGACGAGCTTCGGCGTCGTGCAGTGCCCCTCGAGGGCGCGAGCGTCTCCCACGACGTCACGGCGAGCACCACCACCACGACCTACGCGCTGCGGACCGAGGGCGGCGCCGAGACGTTCTTCGGCCTCGGGGCCGAGGGGGCGATCGGCTACGACACGCTCTACGGCCGGGTGGGGCTCCGTGCGGGAACGTCGTTCTCCCGCGCCGCCCCCACTATCGTCGAGTCGGGGGCGCTCGATCTCGGCTCCCTCACGGCCGAGGAGAAGACGACGCTCCGGACGCAGGTGCCACTCGACGCCGCGGCCACCCGCTTCGCCGCGCCCGACACCTACGGAGCCGGCAAGGAGCTCTACCGCGCCGCTGCTCTGCACCGTCTCGCCGTCGACCTCGGCCTGGAGGAGGTGGCGGCCGACCTGCACGACCGGATCGCCGCCGAGCTCGACCAGTGGCTCGACCCGCGCGGCTGCGCACCGGGTGCCGTGAAGTGCGTCGTCTACGACCCCGTGCTCGGAGGCGTCGTCGGCTCCGCGCCGTCGTTCGGGTCCGACGCGTTCAACGACCACCACTTCCACTACGGCTACCTGCTCTCCGCCGTCGGGATGCTGGCCGCCGAGGACCCGTCCCTCCTCGAGCGGTACCGGACCGTCGCGGACCTGCTCGCCCTGGATCTCGCCTCTCCCGTCGACACCGCCGAGTTCCCGCGGCTGCGCGTGTTCGACGCGTACCGCGGCCACTCCTGGGCCTCGGGGCTCGCGCCGGCCCGGGACGGCAACGACCAGGAGTCGGTGTCCGAGGCGGTCAACGCCTGGAGCGGCCTCGCCCTCTGGGCCGCCGCCTCCGGGAACGCGCCGCTGCTCGAGGAGGCGCGCTGGCTGCTCTCCCTCGAGACGCAGGCGGCCGCAGACCTCTGGCTGAGCCCGGAGACGCCGGTCGGCTTCGAAGCGCCGTTCGTCGCGATCAACTGGGGCGGCAAGCGCGACTACGCCACCTTCTTCGACGCGACACCCTCGGCGCTGCTGGGGATCGAGCTGATCCCGATGCCGCCGTCGACCGCGTTCCTCCCCGACCCCTCGCGGGTCGACGAGCTCGTGGCCGGAGCCCCAGGCGCGCCGCTCGCCGACTACGTGCTGATGCTGCAGGCGACCAGCGACCCGGCCGCGGCTCTCGCGCGGGCGGAGCGCCTGCCGGACTCCTCGATCGACAGCGCCGACTCGCGCAGCTACCTGGTGGCGTGGATCCTCACCCGCTGATCCCGCACAGCCCGCTCAGCCCGCGTGCGCTCCGAGGAACGCGAGCGCCCGCGGCCAGGCGTCGGTCGCCGCCTCGGCCTGGTAGGTCTGCTCGTTCGCGTCGTTGAAGAAGGCGTGGCCCGCTCCCGGGTAGACGACGACCTCGACGTCCTTGCCCTCGGTCGCCTCGCGGATGCGCGGCACCTGCTCGACGAGGGGAGCGTCCTGATCGCCCAGGAACGCCAGCACCGGCACCTGCAGCGCGCCGAGCTCCTCGGCGGACGCGGTGACGTGCCCGTAGAACGGCACGGCCGCCGCCAGCCGCGGCTCGGCCAGCGCGAGCGCCCACGAGAAGGTGCCGCCGTAGCAGAACCCGGTGACGGAGACGCTGGTCGCGCCCTCCTGGCGCAGGAGCCGCTCGACGAGGGCGCGGAGGATCGCGACGGTGCGCGTCGCGTGCTCCGGAGTGAAGACGGGGGCGAAGAAGGTGCGCAGCTCGACCTGGCGCGGCAGGCGCCGCACCGGGTGGTCGTAGTCGGCGCGCTGCTCCTCGTCGAGCTGCTCGAGCAGGCCGCTGTCGGCCAGGAGCTCGGGGGCGACGACGCTGTAGCCCTCGGCCGCGTAGCGGTCGGCGACCGAGCGGATGTGCCCGTCGACCCCCCAGACCTCGTGGATCAGGATCAGCGCGCGGCCGCCCTCACCGCTGCGGTACACCGGTACGTCGTGCTCGGCCAGGGTCCAGGTCTCATCGCTCGTGGGCATGCTCGCACCCTAGCCCCGGACCCCGGGAGCACGCGTCGTCAGAAGTCGTACTCGCAGTTGCGGAGGTTCGCCACGTCCTCGGTGAGCGTCGGCTCCCCGCCGAGCAGGAACGCGTAGTTCTTCGAGTTGGAGGCCAGGAAGCGCAGCGTCGAGTCGTGCACGCAGTCGCGCTCGGTCAGCAGCACGGACGAGCCCAGGGCCGCCGCCGTCGTCGCTCCCGAGAGGGCGTCGGCGAAGGAGGACCCCGCGGCGAGGAAGACGCTGTCCTGCAGCAGCGACTGGGGGTAGGCGCTGTTCAGCTCGACGCTGGTCTCGTAGCGGTCGCGGCCGGCGATCCTCGAGACCGAGGGGGCGAGGCCGCGACGCGCGAAGTCCGCCACGTACGCGTCCCGGATCGAGGGGTCGCCGCCGAGGAACTCCACGTGCTCCGGCGCCAGGTCGCGCACTGCGGTCTCGGTCGCGGAGTCGGCGCCCGAGGTCGCACCGTCGACCAGCAGCACGGGCTGCGCACGCCAGCCGGCGATCGGCGCGGCCGACAGGGCGTCGGGGAAGTTCGTGCCGGTCGCGACGAACATGTTCGAGTAGGGGCCGGTGCCGAAGGCGTCCGCGACGATCCGGCGGGAGGTGTCGTAGCGGTCCGTCCCGCCGATCCGCTCGGTGCCGCCGACGATCGAGCGGATCGCGGAGAGGACCCCGGGGCTCACGCTCAGCTCGCTGCCGACGACCACGACCCGCTCCGGGCGGAGGCGGCGGATCTCGTCGGAGACGACCCGAGGCAGGCGGTCGGGATCGGTGAGCAGGAGCGCGCCTCCGAGTGCGGCGGCGGCCGGGCCGGCGCTCAGCGCATCCGGCCAGTTCGCCCCGCTGGCCACGTAGAGCACCGGGATGCCCGGGGAGAAGTAGCCCGTCGCCTCCACCGAGGTCGCGTAGCGGTCCGATCCGGCGAGGCGGCCGGTGTACTGCTGGTAGTCGCTGCTCAGCGAGAGGTCGATCCCGGCGGCCGATCCGCCCACCGGGACGCGCACGTCGCCCGCGTCGCCCGAGCGGAGGACGTGGTCCCAGTAGCTGTCGTCGATCACGTCGTCGCGGCTCGACGCCCGGACGAGGTAGTCGCCGGGGACGACCTGCTGGAACGAGTACGGGTTGTCGCCGCCCGTGATCAGGTCGAGCTCGCCGGTGCGGAAGTAGCCGTCGGTTCCCGGGTCGCGGTACCAGATGTCGACGCGCTGGTCGCCCGCGACGCCGCTCAGGCGTCCCTCGAGCGACCCCAGCCGTGCGGTGCGCAGCTGCACGCCGGCCGCCGGGGCCTGAAGCGGCTCGGCGCTGCGGGCGACGGCGCTGCCGCCGGACCAGAGGTCGGCGTACAGGTCGGCGTTGTCCTTGATCAGCAGGTAGTAGGTCTGCCCGGCGGTGAGCCCGTCGATGCTGAAGGTGAGGTCGCCGGCGACGGAGTGGTTCCCGAGGAGCCCCGCCTCGCTCGACCAGACCTCGACGTTCAGGAGGGCGCCGCGGGGAGTGGTGGTCGCGATCGAGCCGTCGGCCTCCTCGACCACGACACGGCCGCTGATCGACGCCGCAGCGCTCGCACGGGCGGCGCTCGGCGCCTCATCCGGCACGGCGGGCAGGGGGGACTCGGCGCTGGGCTGCCAGAGCGGCTGCCCCTCGGGGAGCACGATCGAGCGGGGCGCATCGGAGGCGGCGCCGAATGCGGCGACGGGGGCGGCCGACGGCGCGGCCGCCGATGCGGCGGAGGCGAGCGGGCTGGAGGTGATCGCCAGGGCGGCGACGAGGACCGCGGAGGCGGCGGACCTCAGAACGAGCGGGGACACGGCGGAATGCCTGCTTCCAGGAGGAGGTCGCCCTGCGGCCGACCCGGCGGAGGGGATCGCGCTCATGCTAGCGGCGGCCCGCGCCCCGTCGTCCTCCCCGATCAGGGGTCAGGAGACAGGCGGCGCGACGAGGATGTCGTCCCACTCCAGAGCGCGCTCGAACCGGAAGCCGTGCCGCTCGTAGAGGCGGCGGGCGTCGCTGCGCTTCAGCACGTCGAGCCGGAAGGGCAGACCCGGCCGTGCCTCCTCCGCCATCACCCGGCGCAGGACGGCGCCGCCGACTCCGCGTCCCTGTGCGTGCGGCGCCAGGTAGAAGTGCTCGATCCAGACCGCGTCCGGCTCGACCCGCGCGGCGATGCTCCCGGCGAAGGCGCCGTCGAGCTCGATCACCCGGGTGAGCTCGGGCCGGTAGCCGTCGAGGAAGCGGTGCCGCACGCGGTGCTCGTCGTAGCGGTCGAGCGTCTCGAGCGACGGGCGCATGACGACCGCGCGCAGCTCGGCGATCGCTGCCGCGTCCTCCGCGGTCGCGGGGCGGAGCGACCAGCCGGCGTCGTCGGCCACGGTCAGCGGCCGCGGGGCTTGCGGGTGCGCCGCACCGCCGGCGCGGACGCCTTGGCGCGGGCCGGCTTCTTCTTGCCGCCGCCGGCCCTCTCCGCCTTCTCGCGCGCCTCCCGCGCCTTCGCCTTGGCGGCCTTCGCCCGCGACTCGACCTTCGGCGTCGCGGCGGTTCCGCGCGTGGTGTTCGCGCTGCGGCCGCGGACGACTCCGATGAAGTCCTCGACGTCGTCGCCCTTGTCGTCCGTCACCCAGGCGAGGCGGACGGAGGAGGGAGCGACGCCGGTCACCGGCACCGCGGTGACGTCCTTGCGGCTGTGCACGCGCGCCACCGACTGCGGCACGATCAGCACGCCCACGCCGGCCGCGACCTGCTCGACCGCGTCGTCGAGGCCGGCCATGCGCGGCAGCGGGCGCCGCGAGCCGTCCGCGAGCTCCTCGGCGACCGCGGCCCACTCCGGCACGTCCTCCGGATCCTGGAGGAGGTGCTCGCCGGCCAGCTCGGCGACCTCGAGCTCGTCCGCGGCGGCCAGGGCGTGCTCGCGGCCGACGACGGCGACGGGCTGCTCGTCGTAGAGATGGATGGAGCTGAGGGCGGAGGAGGAGACGTCGCCGCGGACGAACGACAGCTGCGCGCGGCCGTCGAGCAGCGCCTGCTCCTGATCGCGCTCGGCGACGACGGTGATGCGCAGCGGGAGATCGGAGCGGCGCTGGCCCCAGACGCGGGTCCACTTGGTGGGGGTGACGCCGGGCACGAGGGCGACGGCGAGCACGGGGCCGGCGGGGACGGCGTCCCCGGCGTCGGAGTCGGCGGCGTCGGAGTCGCTGTCCTCGGCGTCGAGATCGTCGGAGTCGAGATCGTCGGAGTCGAGGTCGTCGGAGTCGCCGTCCTCGGAGGCGCCGTCCGTGTCGTCCGACTCGGCTCCGGCGCCGACCGCACCCGATCCGGCCGACGCGTCGACAGCCGCCGCGTCCGCCTCGCCCTCCGGACGCCCCTCCGCCTCGGGAGCGGCCTGCGGGTCGACGGTCTCGGGCTGCTCGCTCATCCCCTCAGGGTAGGTGGTCCGCGCCGCGCCGGTAGGGTTGCCGCATGGCCAAGGCGACACAGACGATGAAGGCTGCGACCGCGGCGAAGAAGCTGCAGGTCTACCTGCCCGCGACCCCGGAGGAGTTCCAGGAGTCGGCGATCACGCGCGAGCAGTACGACGAGCTCGCCGCGAACCCGCCCGCCTGGCTCGTGCAGCTGCGAGAGGAGGGGCCGCACCCCCGCTCCGTCATCGCCTCCCGGCTGAACGTCTCCATCTCGGGGCTCGCCCGCGGCGGCGTCACCGAGGCGCTGACCACTCCCGAGATCCAGGCCCTGCTCGACGAGGTCCCCGAGTGGCTGCGCGTCGAGCAGAACCGCTACGCGGAGGTCCGCCGCGAGCAGGCCCGCATCAAGTCCGAGCGCGCCGCCAAGGCCGCCGACTGACCCCACCCCCGCCTGCATGACCCCGATCCGGCGCGGGCGACGTGGCCTGCGGACCGGAGCGGGATCCCGCCGAGGGGAGCCGCGCGGCTACTGGTTCGAGAACGCGGCGTCGAACGACGCGGTCGGGGTCCTCCAGAGCAGCGAGCGGATGAAGCCGACGGCCTCCTTCGCGCCGTGGAGGCGGTCCATCCCGGCGTCCTCCCACTCGATGGAGATCGGGCCGGAGTAGCCGATCGACTCCAGCGCGCGGAACGCGTCCTCCCACGGGACGTCGCCGTGCCCCGTCGAGACGAAGTCCCAGCCGCGGCGCGGTTCGCCCCACGGCAGGTGCGAGCCGAGCACGCCGGCGCGGCCGTTCTTCGGGCGCAGGCGGGTGTCCTTGCAGTCGACGTGGTAGATCCGGTCCTTGAAGTCGACGATGAAGCCGACCGGGTCGATGTCCTGCCACATCATGTGCGACGGATCCCAGTTGAAGCCGAAGGCCGGGCGGTGCCCGATCGCCTCGAGGGTGCGCACGCTCGACCAGTAGTCGTAGGCGATCTCGGACGGGTGCACCTCGTGCGCGTAGACCACGCCGTTCGCGTCGAACTCGTCGAGGATCGGGTTCCAGCGCGTCGCGAAGTCCTCGTACCCCTCGTCGATGACGGAGGCCGGCACCGGCGGGAACTGCGCCACGTAGGGCCAGATCTTCGAGCCGGTGAAGCCGACGACCACGTCCACGCCGAGCTTGCGGGCGACCCGCGCCGAGCGCTTCATGTCCTCGGCGGCGCGCTCCCGCACCCCCTCCGCGTCGCCGTCGCCCCAGGTGTAGTCGCGCACGAGTGCCTTGTGGCGGAAGTCGATCGGGTCGTCGCAGACGGCCTGGCCGGTGAGGTGGTTCGAGATGGCGAAGACCTCGAGGCCGTAGCGGTCGAGGATCTCCAGACGCGAGGCGGCGTAGGCGTCGTCCTCGTCCGCGCGCTTGAGGTCGAGGTGGTCGCCCGAGGCCGCGATCTCGAGTCCGTCGTAGCCCCACTCGGCGGCGAGTCGGGCGACCTCCTCGAAGGGCAGATCGGCCCACTGCCCGGTGAACAGCGTCACGGGGTGGGTGGCGGGGTAGGTCTTCTCGTCGCTCATGCGGCGATCTCCGTCCGGTCGTCGGCGGCGGGCACGGTCACCCAGGCGCCTGTCTCGGCCGCGTCGAGCACGGCCTCGGTGATGCGCGCCGCGCGGAGGCCGTCGGTGAAGGTCGGCAGACCCTCCACGTCGGCGCCCGCCACGGCGGCGTAGGTGTCGCGGGCGAACGCCGTGAAGGCGTCCTGATAGCCCATCGGATGACCGCTCGGCACGATCGAGAGCCGGGCCGCATCGGGCGCGAGGATCGAGGCGTCGCGCGGCACCAGCAGGGCGCTGTCGCGCCGGCCGACCCACAGCGTCTCGGGGAGCTCCTGCTCGAAGCGCAGCGACTCCTCCAGCCCGGACACCTCGAGCACCAGCTCGTTGCGGTGGCCCGCGGTGACCTGCGAGACGAGGAGCGTGCCGACGGCGCCGCCCTCGAGCCGGACGATCAGGCCGGCCACGTCCTCGGTGCTCACCGGGCGGCCGCCGCGCTCGGCGTGGACGGTGCTCGTGATCGCGGCGAGCGAGTCGATCCGGTCGCCGGTGACGAACTCCAGCAGGTCGACCAGGTGCGAGCCGATGTCGCCGAAGGCGCGCGAGCGGCCGCCGGCGGCCGGGTCGACGCGCCAGTTGTCGTCGGAGGCGCCCAGCAGCCAGTCCTGGAGGTAGCTCCCGCGGACCGTGACCAGACGGCCGGTCTCGCCGGAGGCGACGCGGGCACGGGCCTCGCGCACCATCGGGTGGAAGCGGTAGGCGAACGGGACGGTCGCCACCACGCCGGCGGAGGACGCGGCCGCAGCGAGCGACTCCGCCTCCCGAAGCGTCGCGGCGAGCGGCTTCTCGCAGACCACGTGCTTGCCCGCCTCGATCGCCGCGAGCGCGAGTGCGGCGTGCGTGGCGTTCGGGGTGCAGACGTGCACGAGGTCGATGCTCTCGTCCTCGATCAGGGCCCGGGCGTCCGGGTAGGCGCGCTCGACGCCGAGCTCGGCCGCCGCCCGCTCGCCCTTCTCCGGGGTGGAGGAGGCGACTCCCGCGAGCACCGCTCCGGCGCTGCGGGCCGCGCGGCTGTGCACGGCCGCCATGAAGCCGCCGCCGAGCACGCCGACGCGCAGGGGCGCGGGCATCAGGAGAGGGTCGCTTCGGTCGGGTCCCAGCTCTCGGGCAGTGCGGGGCGGGGCGTCACGGAGCTGGTGACGAGGACCTTCTCGCCGGTCTCGGCGGCCTCGAGGAGCGAGAGCATCACGTCGGTGACGTGATACGCGAGGTCTCCGGAGGCGGCCTCGGGGCGGTCGGCCCGGATCGCGCGGGCGAGCTCGAGCACGCCGGTGCCGCGGGAGGCGGTCGAGCCGGTCGCCGCGATGACCTCAGGCTCGGCGGACCCGCGGCGGTGCAGGGTGATCTCTCCGTCGTGCTGGTTCGGGTCGGGGAGGACGAGGGTGCCCTCGGAGCCGTTGATCTCGACGAAGCCGGTGCGCGGCAGGCTCGACTCGAAGCTCCACACGCCCTGGGCCGAGGCCCCGGACTCGAAGCGGAGCAGCCCGCCGATGTGCGTCGGGATGGTCACCGGGAACTCGGTGCCCTCCTTCGGGCCGGAGCCCACCACGCGGGTGGCGCGGGCCTGGGACGAGACGGCGGTGACGCTCTCGACGGGGCCGAGGTTCTGCACGAGCGTGGTGATGTAGTACGGGCCCATGTCGAGCAGCGGTCCGCCGCCCTCGGCGAAGAAGAACTCCGGGTTCGGGTGCCACGACTCGGGGCCGGGGCCCTGGAAGAGGGTGAGGGCGGAGAGCGGCGTGCCGATGGCTCCGCTCTCGATCACGCGCTGCGCCCTCTGGAGGCCCGCGCCCAGGAAGGTGTCGGGAGCGGTCGCGACGCGCAGCCCCTTGTCCTTCGCCAGCGCGAGCAGCTCGATCCCGCTGTCGCGGTCGAGCGAGAAGGGCTTCTCGGTCCACACGTGCTTGCCCGCCTCGACCGCGCGGCGCGCGACCTCGACGTGCGCGGCCGGGATCGTGAGGTTCACGACGATCTCGATGCCCTCGTGCGCGAGGAGCTCCTCGACGGTGCCGGAGGCGGGGACGCCGAAGGCCTCGGCCTGGGTCCTCGCCCGCTCGAGGTCGATGTCGGCGACGAAGAGCACCTCGAGGTCGGGGAAGACGGTGAGGTTGGTCAGGTACTGGGTGCTGATGTTGCCGGCGCCGATGACGCCGACGCCCACGCGGCCGGTGCCGCTCATGCGCCGAGCCCCGAGACGTAGCGGTGGGCCGACTCCAGGCCCTCGAAGATGTCGCCGGCGTAGGCGTCGAACTCCAGCACGGGCAGGGCCTGCGGAGCGGCGGCGAGGATCGCCGGGACGTCCATCGCGCCCTCGCCCGCGGGCAGCTGCTCCTGGGTGTCGGCCGAGATCGGGCCGTCCTTCACGTGCAGGAAACGCACCTGGTCGCCGAGGCGTCCGAGCACCTCGACCGGGTCGTCGCCGCCGACGGCCGCCCAGTAGGTGTCGAGCTCGAGGACCATGCGCGGGTCGAGCAGGCCCGCGAGGTGCTCGAAGGCGCTGCGGCCGTCGACGCGGTTCTCGAACTCGAAGGCGTGGTTGTGGTAGCCGAGCACCAGGCCGCGGGCCGCGGCGGAGTCGACCAGCGCGTTCAGCTCGTCGGCTATGCGGGCGACGTCGTCCGCGGTGGTCCAGCGGGTCGGGTCGACGAAGGGGTCGATCACGGTCTCGACGCCGAGCGAGGCGGCCGTGTCGAGGATCTCGTCGACGGTGGCGTCGCCCTGCGGGCCGAGGAGGCGCGCGTGGGCGCTGGGAGCGCGCAGTCCGCTGGCCGGGAGCGCCGCGCGGTAGGCGTCGGCCAGGTCGACGAACCCGAAGAGCTCGACCGTGGTGAAGCCGATCGCCGCGAGGCGGTCGAGGGTGGCGGGCAGATCGGCCGCGAGCGGCTCGCGCACCGAGTACAGCTGGACAGAGAGGTCTGGGGGTGTGGCCACCGGTGGGGCTCCTGATCGCATCGGAAGGTGTGCCTCGAACCCTACGCGGACTTTTGCTCACGGACAAGCAAAACTAGCCCTGCGCGCCCGCCAAGTCGGGCACCCGCCGCACAGAAGCACGGGCGCTGTGGTTGACTCTGGCCATGTCCCCGCGCCGCCGCATCACCGTCAGCGCGGTCGGCGAGCTGCTGCTCCTGCTGGCCGACGGGGCGCCCCGGACGCGGGCCGACGTGGTCGCCGAGACGGGCCTGCCGCGTGCGGCCGTCTCCGCCCAGCTCGACGTCCTCACCGCCTCCGGCCTGGTCGCCCGGCAGGACGACGCCCCCTCCTCCGGCGGCCGTCCCGCCGCCCGCGTGGCCTTCGACCCGCGGGCGCGCAGCCTCCTCGCCGTCGACCTGGGTGCCGCGCACGCCGTCGTCGCCCTGACCGACCTCGACGGCACGGTCCTCGCCCGCCGCCGCGAGAGCATCGCCATCGCCGACGGCCCCCTCGCCGTCCTCGGCCACGCCCTCGACGTCGCCGCGGCCCTGCTCGGCCGGACTCCGGCGGCCGGCCCGCTCGCGGGAGTCGGCGTCGGCGTCCCCGGACCCGTCGAGCACGCGACGGGCCGCCCGGTGAAGCCGCCGATCATGCCCGGCTGGGACCGCTTCGACATCCCGGAGTTCGTCGGCCGCCGCCTCCCCGTGCCCGTCCTCGTCGACAACGACGTGAACCTGCTGGCGCTCGGCGAGCACGCCGACCACTACGCCGACGTCGACGACCTCCTCTACGTGAAGGTCTCCACCGGCATCGGAGCCGGGATCGTCAGCGGCGGGGCCCTGCAGCGCGGAGCCCTCGGAGCGGCGGGAGACCTGGGCCACGTGCAGGTCCCCGGCGACCGCGGCGAGGCCGACCTCGAGGCGATCGCGAGCGGCTCGGCGATCGCCCGCCGCCTGACCGAGTCCGGGATCGACGCCGCCAGCACCTCCGACGTCGTCACCCTGCTGACCGGCGGGGACCCCACCACCGTCGAGCTCACGCGCGCCGCGGGCCGCGACATCGGCGAGGTGCTCGCCACCTGCGTGAACCTCCTGAACCCGTCCGTCATCGTCGTCGGCGGCAGCATCGCCCAGGCCAGCCACGAGGTCCTCGCCGGGGTCCGCGAGGTCGTCTACCGCCGCTCCCTCCCCCTGGCGACCCGCGCGCTCGACATCGTGCAGGCCGCGGCCCAGGGCGGAGGCGTCCGCGGCGCCGCCCTGATGGTCCGGCGCCACCTCCTCTCCCCCGCGCACGTCGACGCCTTCCTCGACGCCTGAGCCGCCGGCGCGAGCCGTCGCGCCCCGGTGAGACGCCGCGGGTCGGCGTGCCGATTCGACCGGGCGCCGCAGGGGGCAGAGAATGAATCGGTGCCCGACCTGCAGCTCTCCTTCCCCTGGGAGACGCAGCCCGTCTTCACGGACGCCGAGCCCCCGCACCTCCGGAGGGTCGTCGCCGACTCCTCGGACCGCGTCGCCTGGCTCCGCGCCCGCTCGCGCGGCATCACGGCGACCGACGTCGCCCGCCTCTCCTCCCCCGCCGCGATCGGCAAGGCAGCGCTCGACAAGCTCTACGGCACCGGCTTCGGCGGCAACGCCTTCACCGACCACGGCCGCGCCCGCGAGCCCGAGATCGCCGCCTGGGTGCGGAGCGAGCACGCGATCGAGCCCAGCAGCACCCTCTTCCACGCGAGCCAGGAGCGGCGCCACCTCGCCACGCCCGACGGCATCGGCCTCCGCGAGGACGGCCGGCTCGAGCTCTGCGAGATCAAGACCACGACGAAGCCGTGGCGGAGCATCCCGCGCCACTACCTGCGGCAGGTCTTCTGGCAGCAGTACGTCCTCGGCGCCGAGCGCACGCTCGTCGTCTGGGAGCAGCACCGCGACTTCGTGCCGATCGAGGGCGAGCCGAACTCCCGCTGGGTCGACCGCGACGAGGACGAGATCCACATCCTCGTGCGGCTGGCGGGGATGCTGATGGCCGAGCTGCACGAGCGGACGCGCGCCCGGTGACGGTCCTCCTCCTGCACGGCCTGGGCGGCGACCGCTCCCAGCCGCTGGGGCTGCTGCGCTCCGCCCTCCCCGCCGGCAGCGAGGTCATCGCTCCGGACGTCCGCGCCCACGGCGCCTCCGAGCTGCTCGGCGCGCCCGGCGACTTCGCCCTCGAGGCGCTCGCCGACGAGGTGACGGAGGAGGTCGTGCGCGCCGGAGCCGCGCACAAGCCGCTCACGGTGCTCGGCATCTCGATGGGCGCCGCGATCGCCCTGCGCCTCGCGGTCCGACGCGTGCTGCCGATCGACCGCGCCGTTTTCGTGCGTCCCGCCTTCACCGCCGAGCCGCTGCCCGAGAACCTCACCGTGTTCCCCGTCATCGCGCAGCTGCTGCACGACCGCGGCGCGAAGCGCGGCGAGCGGATATTCCGCGCCTCGGGCCTGTTCGCGCGCGCCGCCGAGGTGTCCCCCGCGTCGGCGGAGGCGCTGACGCTGCAGTTCCGCTCCCCGCGCGCGGCCGAGCGCGCCGTCCGGCTCGCCCAGATCCCGCGGAACGCCGCCTACCGCGACTCCGGAGAGCTGGGCGAGGTCATCGCGCGCACCCTGGTGATCGCGGCCGAGCGCGACCCCGTGCACCCGGTCGAGGTCGCGGAGGCGTGGGCTAGGGCTCTTCCGGATGCGGACTGCGAGCGGGTGCCGTCGCGGGACGAGGGCTTCGCCGCTCAGCAGGACCGGATCCGCGGGCACGTCCGCGGCTGGCTCGCTCGGCGCTGAGGTCCTCGAGCGCGAGCACCAGGCCGACGAACGCGAGCCAGAGCACTGCGATCGCCGTCGCCACGAACTCGAGCGTGCCGCCGAGCCGCAGCCACACGCGCAGGAGCGACAGGATCCCACCCGTTCCGGCGACGACCGCCACCGAGATCCCGGCGGCGAGCGAGAGCCGCGCGACCGCAGGGCGCCCCCGCACGGTCGCCAGCTGGAGCATCGCAGCGCAGGCGGCCCCGAAGCCGAGCACGGCGGCCGAGGTGTGGATGAGGTCCTGCCAGCGGAAGGCCGGCCCGACCGGCAGCGGGCAGCCCGCCGTGCAGGTCACCTGCGAGGCGAGCGCGAAGCAGGCGGCCGCCAGGAGGATGGCGCCCGCCGGGCGGAGGGCGGGCAGCAGGCGGGCGCGCACCGGCCAGGCGCCCGCGGCGATCAGCGCGCCGCCGGCCGCCACGAGCAGAAGGGCGGCCTCGAAGGCGCCCGCCGTCGGCAGGTCCGGCGCGCCCATCTCGCTGACGTAGACCCAGCGGCTGGTGCCGATGCTGATCCGGGCGGCCAGGAGGACCACGAGCCCGGCCAGGACCAGGAGGGCACCGCCGACCAGCAGGGTACGTCGGCGTCGCATCCCCTCATCGTGCCAGACCGGGCGCCAGCGGCTCCGCGCGCCAATCTTCTCCCGAGGGTGACACCCCCGTAACAGCGCCGACTCATTGCCTCGATTGACTGGTCGCGGCGTCGGATGCGGGGATCGGGGGCGACGTCCTCGGCACGCTCCACCCGCACGCCTCAGCGACAGGAAAGGCGACGATGCACACCAGCGCGCTCGGGCACGGCCTCGCGATCGGCGAGATCCCGGAGGAGGTCGTCCTCCCCGACACGATGACGGCGGCGGTGATCGACGCGCCGGGCGACGCCTCCGCCCTGCACCTGGCGACCGTGCCGACCCCCTCCGCCATCAACGCCGAGTTCACGGTGAAGGTGGTCGCGGCCGGCGTGAATCCGCTCGACGCGAAGACGCGGGCGGGCCAGGGGGTCGCCTCGCAGATCGCCTCCTACCCGGCGGTCCTCGGCCACGACTTCTCGGGCGTCGTCGTCTCGAGTCCCTACCCGGCGCATCCGCTGCGGCCGGGCGACGAGGTCTACGGCTTCGTCATGGTGCCGCGCTACTCGGGCTCCTACGCGGAGTACGTCAGCGTGCCGAGCGTCTCCATCGCGCGGAAGCCGTCGACGCTCTCGCACGTGGAGGCGGCCGGCGTCCCGCTCGCGGCGCTCACCGCCTGGGGCATGGTCGTCGAGCTCGCCAAGGCGCACGAGGGTCAGCGGATCCTCATCCACGCCGGGTCGGGCGGAGTCGGCCACTTCGCGGTGCAGTTCGCCGCCTACTTCGGCGCCTCGGTGATCGCGACCGGCTCGACCCGCAACCTGCAGTGGCTGCACGAGCTCGGCGCCGCGCAGGTGATCGACCACACCGCCGAGCGCTTCGACGAGCTGCTGTCGGGCGTCGACGTGGTCATCGATCTGGTCGGCAACGTCCACGACGACACGGGCTCGCGCTCGCTGAGGGTCCTCCGCCCCGGGGGCCTGATCGTGAACGCGCCCACCGGGAGCTGGCCCGGGTTCTTCGAGGAGGCGGCCGCTGCGGGCGTCCGCGCCTCCACCTACCGCGTCGCTCCCGACGGGGCGACCCTCGGCGTGGTCTCGCGCCTGCTCGAGTCGGGCGACGTCCGCGTCTTCATCGACGGCATCTTCCCCCTCGCCCGCGCCTGCGAGGCGCACGAGCAGCTCGAGACGGGCCACACCCGCGGCAAGATCGTCCTCACCGTCTCCGAGGGCTGATCTCCGCGAGAGGCCGCTCCGGTACGCCACACGGAGCGTGCCGCGTACCCGGGTGGCGTCTCGCGGGGAGGGTCAGGCGAGAGAGCGCTCGAGGACGAAGTCGTCCTCCCAGCGGTCGCCGACAAGGAAGCGCTTGCGGCCGACGACCGCGAAGCCGTGCTTGGAGTAGAACCGCTGAGCACGCGCGTTCTCCTCGTTGACGCCGAGCCAGACGCCCGCGGCACCGTGTGCCCGCGCCTCCTCGAGGGTCGCGGCCATCAGCGCGGCCGCCGCTCCGGAGCCGTGCCGGCCGGGCAGGAGGTAGAACTTGCTGAGCTCGACGGTCGGACGCAGCCGGATCGCCGCGACGACGTCGGCGTCGGCGGGCTCCCCGCGCACGAGCATCGCGTAGCCGGTCAGCGCGCCGGAGTCGTCGTCGACCAGGAGCGAGCGGAGCGGATCGGCGAGGTGGTCGCGGAAGCGCTCGACCGAGAGCACGGTGCGCACGAACTCGGCCTTCGCCTCCGCGATGGTGTGCGGCGGGCAGGCCAGCGGGAAGGTCGCGGCGGCCAGCTCGGCCAGGGCCTCGGCGTCGGCGGGGGACGCCCGGCGGACGGTCACGGGAGGCGTGGCGGAGCGGAGCGGCGGATCACCGGTCCAGTATGCCGGGACGACGAAGGAGGGGGCCCGCCGAAGCGGACCCCCTCCTCACGTCAGTGCGTGCTCGGCTCAGGCCAGGACGTTGACGTCCAGCGGGATGCCGGGGCCGAAGGTCGTCGAGACGGCGGCCTTCTGGATGTAGCGGCCCTTCGAGGAGGACGGCTTGAGGCGGAGGATCTCGTCGAGCGCGGTCTTGAAGTTCTCCTGGAGCTGCTCCTCGGTGAACGCGGCCTTGCCCACGACGAGGTGCACGTTGGCGTGCTTGTCGACGCGGAACTCGATCTTTCCGCCCTTGATCTCGGTCACGGCCTTCGCCACGTCCGGGGTCACGGTGCCGGTCTTCGGGTTGGGCATGAGGCCGCGGGGGCCGAGCACCTTTCCGAGACGGCCGACCTGGCCCATGAGCTCCGGGGTCGAGACGGCGGAGTCGAACGAGGTGTACCCGCCCGCGACCTTCTCGATGAGCTCGGCGCCGCCGACCTCGTCGGCACCGGCGGCCAGCGCGGCCTCGGCGGCCGGACCGGTCGCGAACACGATGACGCGGGCGGTCTTGCCCGTGCCGTGGGGCAGGATGACCGTGCCGCGGACCATCTGGTCGGCCTTGCGGGGGTCGACACCGAGCTTGAGGGCGACCTCGACGGTGCTGTTGAACTTGGCGGAACCGGTCTCGCGGGCGAGCGCGACGGCCTCGTCGGCCGTGTAGAACTTGCCCTCTTCGAGCTTGGCCGCGGCGGCCCGGTAGGCCTTCGACTTCTGTGCCATGTTGTTTCTCCTTGAAACGAGAATGTGGTTCTAGAGCCTGGCGGGCTCTCCCACGGGGGTGATGGAGTTCTGGTGGTGCCGCGATCGCGGCCGTGACTGCTGCTCGCGGGAGGCGGGGAGGTCCCGCGGAAGCGTATCCGGACCGGGCGTGCGACCCCGCTGAGGGGCCGCCGTCGGGTTCTCGAGGCTTCCGCGGTGGGTCCGCGCCGGTGGGTGCGTCGCTCCCGCCGTCGAGCAGCGCGTCGCGCTACTCGACCGTGATGCCCATCGAGCGGGCGGTGCCGGCGATGATCTTCGCGGCGGCGTCGATGTCGTTGGCGTTCAGGTCGACCTGCTTCGCCTCGGCGATCTCGCGGACCTGCGCCTGGGTGAGCTTCGCGACCTTCACGGTGTGCGGGGTCGAGGAGCCCTTGGCGACGCCGGCGGCCTTCTTGATGAGCTCCGCCGCGGGCGGGGTCTTCAGCACGAAGGTGAACGAGCGGTCCTCGTAGACGGTGATCTCGACGGGGATGACGTTGCCGCGCTGCGACTCGGTCTGCGCGTTGTACGCCTTGCAGAACTCCATGATGTTGACGCCGTGCTGACCGAGCGCCGGACCGATCGGGGGCGCGGGGTTGGCCGCGCCGGCCTTGATCTGGAGCTTGATCAGGCCGGTGACCTTCTTCTTGGGGGCCATTCTGATTCCTTTTCTCAGGGTTCGAGCGGTCGGGGGCTCCCGGCCGCTCTCCCGCGCATCCGACGGTGCCGGATCGCGGTGGAGGAGGGTCGTCCGGCGCGCACAGAGGCGGGCGCCGACACGAAAACCCGTACGAGCTTACACGAGCGGGGCCACCCCCGACAGGGCGGAGGAGGGGCCGACGCCCGGGGGCGCGTGGGGCGGTGCCGGAGGGGGCGCCGCCCGGAACGGCGAACGCCCCCTCCGACGTGCGGAGGGGGCGTTCAGGCGGCGCGGAGGCGACGCGTCAGAGCTTGGTGACCTGGTCGAACGACAGCTCGACCGGGGTCTCGCGCTCGAAGAGCGAGACGAGCACGGTGAGCTTGCCGCTCTCGGGCTTGATCTCGCTGATCGAGCCGGGAAGACCCGCGAACGAGCCCTCCTTGATGGTGATGGTCTCGCCGATCTCGAAGTCGACCTCGGCGGGCAGCACGCGCTGGGCCTGCTTCTGGCCCTTGGCGCCGGAGGTCTTCGAGGGGGCGACGTCCTTGATCTCGACGAGGCTCTTCAGCATCGTGAAGGCCTCCTCGAAGCGCAGCGGGGTCGGGTTGTGGGCGTTGCCCACGAAGCCGGTGACGCCCGGCGTGTGGCGGACGACCGACCACGAGTCCTCGTTGAGGTCCATGCGCACCAGCACGTAGCCGGGGATGCGCACGCGGGTGACCATCTTGCGCTGGCCGTTCTTGATCTCGACCACGTCCTCCATCGGGACCTGGACCTCGAAGATGTAGTCCTCGGCCTCGAGCGAGACCTTGCGGTTCTCGATGTTCGACTTCACGCGCTTCTCGAAGCCGGCGTAGGAGTGGATGACGTACCACTTGCCCGGCTTGCCGCGCAGCTCGGTGCGGAAGGCCTCGTACGGGTCGATGTCGGCGAGGTCCTCACCGGCGGACTCGGCGTCCTCGGCGGCGACCTCGGCCTCGTCCTCGACGGCCTCGAGGGCCGCTTCGGCCTCCTCGACGGTGTCGATGTGCGCGGCCTCGTCGACCGCGGAGTCGGCCTCGGGGTCGTCGACCGAGCCGATGGCGTCCAGCGCTGCCTCGAGGTCGGAGGCGAGGTCGTCCTCGGACTCGTTCTCGTCGATGATGCTCAGCGCACCCTGCTCGGCGGGCTCGACGGCGTCCTCAGCCTGCGACTGGACGTCGCCCTCCTGCTCCTCCTCGACCTCCGACGACTGCTCGGCAGCCGTCGCCCAGTCGACGTCGTCGCGGTTTCTGTCAGACACTCGTCACAACTCTCTCTCGATCGATCGGTCGCGCCCCTCGGGGCGCGTCCCGCTGTCGCCGGCACCCTCCGCTCGCGCGGCCCGGATGCTCTCGGGTCAGGCGGCGGGTGTGCCGAACACGTACGTCACGGCCAGGGCGAACACCCAGTCGAGGAAGGACACCAGCGCCATCATGATGACGACGAAGATCAGCACGACCACGACGTAATTGCCCAGCTCCTTGCGGGTGGGCGTCACGACCTTCTTCAGCTCGGCGATGACCTGCCGGATGAAGAGGGCGATGCGCGCGAACGGGTTGCGCCGCGCGGCTCGCTGCTGATTGGCGATCGCGACGACGTCCTCGCTCGGCTCGTCGACTGCTTTCCCGGCCACCTGCACGCACCTTTCCCGCACCGGAACCTCCGGTGTGGCCGACCGCCCGTCATGGGCGGCCCTGGACCGATGACCGCAGCGTCGCGGGGACCGCGTGCGACGGGCATCGATGTGCAGGGCGGACAGGGCTCGAACCTGCAACCTGCGGTTTTGGAGACCGCTGCTCTACCAATTGAGCCACCGCCCTATGGATGCCGTTGCGAGCATCCGAGGAGGAGACCGACCCGCCGCCCCACCGCCACGACCCTCGCGGGCGCTGTGGATGAGGGCAGAGATCGACTACCTCGGACGAGTGTACGTGGACCCGCTGGGCGTGTCCAGCCGAGCGGCGGGGGGCCTCGGAGCCCCGTGCGCGCGCAGGATACGCTGGCCGTCGTGTCCTCCACCACGCGCATCTCCGCCCGCATCGCCGCCATCGCCGAGTCCGCCACTCTGAAGGTCGACGCCAAGGCGAAGGCCCTCCAGGCCCAGGGCCGCCCGGTCGTCTCCTACGCCGCCGGCGAGCCCGACTTCCTCACTCCCGAGCACATCGTCGAGGCCGCCTCGGCCGCCGTGCTCGACCCGGGGAACTACCGCTACACCCCCGCGGCGGGCCTCCCCGACCTCCGCGCGGCCATCGCGGAGAAGACGGCGCGCGACTCCGGATGGGCCGTCGACCCCTCGCAGGTCGTGGTCACCAACGGCGGCAAGCAGGCCGTCTACCAGGCCTTCCAGACCCTCCTCGACGACGGCGACGAGGTGCTGGTGCCGACCCCGTACTGGACCACCTACCCCGAGGCGATCAAGCTCGCCGGCGGCGTGCAGGTGGACGTGTTCGCGGGCGCCGACCAGGGCTACCTGGTCACGGTCGAGCAGCTGGAGGCCGCGCGCACCGAGCGCACCAAGGTGCTCCTGTTCGTCTCCCCCTCCAACCCCACCGGCGCCGTCTACTCGGCCGAGCAGACCCGCGAGATCGGCGAGTGGGCCGAGGAGCACGGCCTCTGGATCATCGCCGACGAGATCTACCAGAACCTCGTCTACTCCACCGGCGACCAGGACGACGCGAGCCCGCTCGAGCACGCGACCTCGATCGTCGAGGCGGTGCCGGCCCTGCGCGACCGGACGATCCTCGTCAACGGCGTCGCGAAGACCTACGCGATGACCGGCTGGCGCGTCGGATGGATGGTCGGCCCGGCCGACGCGATCAAGGGCGCCTCGAACCTCCAGTCGCACCTCTCGAGCAACGTCTCGAACATCTCGCAGCGCGCCGCGATCGCCGCCCTCACCGGCCCGCAGGAGCCGGCCGAGGAGATGCGCCTGGCCTTCGACCGCCGCCGCCGCACCATCGTCGCCGAGCTGAACGCGATCGACGGGATCGAGTGCCCCACCCCCGGCGGCGCGTTCTACGTCTACCCCGACGTGAACGGGCTGCTGAACCGCGAGTGGAACGGCACCACCCCGACGACCTCCCTCGAGCTCGCCGACCTCATCCTCGAGCAGGCCGAGGTCGCCACCGTCCCCGGGGAGGCCTTCGGACCGAGCGGCTACCTCCGCCTGTCCTACGCCCTCGGCGACGACGCGCTCCTCGAGGGCGTGCGCCGCTTGCAGCGGCTCTTCGGCACCGTCTAGCCCCTCTCCTCCTGCGTCGTCGATAGGCCGCGGCCGGCTCGACGACGAGGTGCGTCGCAGAGAGCGGGATGCGCAGCGCGGACGACGATCCGCCGACACGCGGATCGCCGGTCGCCGCTCGACCGTGCCTCACGGTGACCGGCGGGTACTGCGACGCGCCTGTCCGACAGGTGAGGGGTGCCTGGCATCTCGGGGCGGGGAGGGCAAGAGGGAGGCGGAAATCGGGGATCACTGTCGCCGGAGGGGTGCGACAGGGCACGCTGTGACCATGAGCGAAGACCACGCCGTCCGAGTCCGCGACCTGCGGAAGGACTACGGGGGCGCTCCGGCGGTCGCGGGAGTCTCCTTCGACATCCACCGGGGCGAGACCTTCGCGCTCCTCGGCCCGAACGGCGCCGGGAAGTCGACGACCATCGAGATCCTCGAGGGCTACCGCGACCGCTCCGGCGGCGAGGTGTCGGTGCTCGGGGTCGACCCGCGCCACGGCGACCTGGCGTGGAAGGCGCGTCTGGGGATCGTCCTGCAGTCCAGCGGCGAGTCCGGCAACGCGACGGTCCGCGAGCAGATCGCGCACTTCGCCAGCCTCTATCCGCGACCGCGCGACGTCGACGAGACCATCGAGGCCGTCGGGCTGACGTCCAAGGCCCGCTCGCGCATCGGGCGCCTCTCCGGCGGCCAGCGCCGCCGTGTCGACGTCGCCCTCGGCATCATCGGCCGTCCCGAGCTGGTGTTCCTCGACGAGCCCACCACGGGATTCGACCCCGAGGCCCGCCACTCCTTCTGGGACCTGATCGCTCTGCTCAAGAGCGAGGGCACGACCATCCTGCTCACCACCCACTACCTCGACGAGGCCGCCCGCCTCGGCGACCGCGCCGCCGTGATCTCCGGCGGGCGGCTCCTGGCCATCGGCCCGATGAGCGCGATCGGAGGGGACGAGGCGCGCGTCCCGATCGTGCAGTGGCGCGAGGACGGCGTGCTGCACCGGCTGCGCACCACCGAGCCCGCCCGGACCGTCGCCGAGCTGCACGCCCGGATCGGGGAGCCGACGGCGCTCGAGGTCGTCCGCCCCAGCCTCGAGGACATCTACCTCGACCTCATCCGCGAGGACCGCGACGCGGTCGACCTGATCGGAGAGCCCGCGTGACCGCCGTCGCCACCCGCCCCCGCACCCTCTCCACTGGCCCGGGACGCACCGTCCGCCTCGGACTCGCCCGCGCCCGCTACGAGATCCGCTCGTACTTCCGCGCTCCGGACCAGGTGTTCTTCACCTTCCTCTTCCCGGTGCTGCTCCTGACGATCTTCTCGGTCGCGTTCGGCGACACCGCGGTGATGCAGGCGAACCCGCAGGACCCGGGCATCCCGATGGCCGAGTACTACGTGCCGGGCCTCGCCGCGGCCGGGATCCTGCTCTCGGGCGTCCAGAACCTGGGCGTCGACATCGCGGTCGAGCGCGGCGACGGCACGCTCAAGCGCCTCGCGGGGGCACCGCTGCCGGTCTTCAGCTACTTCATCGGCAAGTTCGGCCAGGTGCTCGTGACGAGCCTCGCGCAGACGGCCCTGCTGCTCCTCGTCGCGGCGACGGTGTTCTCGGTCGAGCTGCCCACCGACAGCGGGCGCTGGGCGACCTTCGCCTGGGTCTACCTGGCAGGAGTCGCGACGTCGGCCATCCTCGGCATCGCCGTCTCCGCGCTGCCCCGCTCGGGCAAGAGCGCGACCGCCGTGATCGTGCCGCCGCTGCTCGTGCTGCAGTTCATCTCGGGGTCGTACCTGTCGTTCACGACGCTGCCGGACTGGCTGCAGAACACGGCGAGCGTCTTCCCGCTCAAGTGGATCGCGCAGGGCATGCGCGCCGTGTTCCTGCCGAGCGGGTTCGAGGAGGCGGAGGTGAACGGGTCGTGGGACCTCGGCGGCGTCGCGCTGGTGCTCGGTATCTGGCTCGTCGTGGGGCTCGTCGCCTGCCGCTTCGGCTTCCGCTGGATCCGCCGCGACAGCTGAGCCGGAGGAGGCCGCGGCCGGAGGGCGCGCGTCCCCGCGAGCGCGGGGCCTGCGCGCGCAGACCGCGCGGACTCAGACCGCGGTGCCGACCACGACGGGCTCGGGGTGCAGCAGCACGCCGAACTCCGCCAGGACGCGGCCCTGGACGTACCGGGCGAGCTCGGCGACCTGTTCGGCCGTCGCTCCTCCGCGGTTGGTCAGGGCGAGGGTGTGCTTGCTCGACACGGCGGCCCGCGAGCCGGGCAGGGCGAAACCGCGCGAGACGCCGGCGTGCTCGATCAGCCACGCGGCGCTGAGCTTCACCAGGCCGTCGGCGCGGGGAGGCACGGGCAGCCCGACGGGCGCTCCTGCCTCGACCGCGGCGAGCGGGGTGATGACGGGCGCCTCCGCCGTCGGCTCGACCGGCCAGCGCGGCGCCTCGGGCGGCAGGGAGTCGGCGAACGCGCTCGTGACGAGGGGGTTGGTGAAGAAGGAGCCGGCGCTCGCGGTGTCCGGGTCCTCCGGATCGAGGACCATGCCCTTGCCCGCACGCAGCGCCAGCACGGTCTCGCGCACCCGCGCGAGCGGTACGCGGTCGCCGAGCGCGACTCCGAGCGCCGACGCCAGCTGACCGTAGGCGACGGGAGTGCCGTCGCCCTCGGCGCCGACCTCCTCGAGCGCGAACTCGACGGCCAGCACCGCGCCCCGGCGGCCCTGCTTGATCACGGAGGTGCGGTAGGCGAACTGCAGCTCCTCCGCCGTCAGCCGGACGGGCTCGCGGGCGCCCTCGTCGAGGAAGTCGACCGCGACCAGCGTGTCCGAGAGCTCCTGGCCGTAGGCGCCGATGTTCTGCACGGGCGACGCACCGACCGTGCCGGGGATGCCGCTGAGGGCCTCGAGGCCCGCCCAGCCGCGCTCCACGGTCGTCGCGACGAGGCCGTCCCACGACTCGCCCGCCTGGACCCGCAGGAGCACGCGCCCCGGCTCGTCGGAGGGGAGCCGCTCGACGCCGGTGGTGCGCACGCGCACGACCGTGCCCTCGACCCCGTCGTCGCCCACGAGGAGGTTGGAGCCGCCGCCGAGCAGCAGCCACGGCTCGTCGTCCGACCACAGGCCGACGAGCGTCTCGACCAGCTCCGCCTCGGTGGCGGGCTCGACGAGGCGCTCGGCGGGTCCGCCGACGCGGAGGGTGGTCAGGGCGGAGAGCAGCGGCGCGGAGGTCACGCGAGTCGGACCCGTGCCTGGGCCTTGCCGAGGACGGACTGGCCCTCGACCGAGACGGCGAGGTCGACGCGGACCCAGCCCTCCTCGGCGTTCACAGCACCGATCCTGGCGACCACGTCGATCGCGGCGCCGTCGCGCGGGTGCACCACGACGGGGCGGGTGAAGCGCACCTGGTAGTCGACCACGCGTCCGGGGTCCCCGACCCAGTCGACGACGACCTGCACCGCGGTGCCCATCGTGAGCATGCCGTGCGCGAGCACGCCGGGCAGGCCGACCTCGGCGGCGACGTCGTCGCGGTAGTGGATGGGGTTGAAGTCGCCCGAGGCGCCCGCGTAGCGCACCAGGGTGCCGCGGTCGATCGGGAAGCGGCTCTCGGCGACGACCTGGCCGACGCTCAGCTCGGCGAGAGCGGGCAGTGCGGTGCTCATTCGTCTCCCCTGACCACGAGGGTCGAGATCGCGGTGACGACGTGCTCGCCGCTCGCGTCGACCATGCGGGACTCGGTGGTGACCATCGAGTGGGCGCCGAGCTTCTTGATGGCGGCGACCGAGAGGGTCGCGGTCAGCTCGTCGCCGGCGACGACCGGACGGGACAGCACGAAGCGCTGGTCTCCGTGCACGACGCGGCTGAAGTCGATCCTGCCGTCGGGCTCGGCGAGCAGCTGCTGGAGCGTGAACTCCTGCACGACGACGGCGAAGGTGGGCGGAGCGACGAGGTCGGGGTGCCCGGCGGCGCGGGCGGCCTCGACGTCGTGGTGCAGGGGGGAGGTCGCGGAGACGGCGCGGGCGAACTCGCGCACCTTCTCGCGCCCCACCTGGTAGGGCTCCGTGGGCGCGAAGACGCGCCCGACGAGTTCGGGGTTCACTGGCACCCGGCCATACTAGGCGCTGCCGTCGCGGGGCCCTCGGGGCTCCGGAGGCGCCGCCGGTGGTCACCCGGGTATGACCACCGGGAATTTCCCATCCGTGTATGGCTGACCCGTGGCCGAACTTCTCCGAAGCTGGCGGGCATGTCGACACCCACTCCCGAGCGCGACTGGGCGACCTACGCCCGCGAGCTCGGCACCAACATGCACCGGGCCCGCATCGCCAAGGGCGCCAGCCAGGAGCGGATCGCCCACGCGGCCGGGCTCGCGGGCTACACCTACCAGAAGTTCGAGAAGGGCGAGTCGAAGCCCGGCTCGCCTGCGAACCCCACGCTGCACACCCTCCTCGCGCTCTGCGAGGCGCTCGAGATCGAGCTGACGGACCTCCTGCCGCCCGATCCGCCGCGCACCTCACGAGGCGCCGAGTAGCCGGAGCACCGCGCCGGCCAGCCGCGACCCCGAGCTGAGATCGAGGTCGACCTCGCCGAGCCCGTCGGCCTCCAGGCGGAGCCTGTCCTCCCCCGACTCCCCCGGGCGGCATAGGGAGACGTGCACCGTCGCGCCCGCGGCCCCGTCTTGGCCCGCCCAGAGCACCACCGGGACCGAGCTCGCCGCGGAGCGGTGCAGCCGCTCCGCCACTGCGACCAGCTCGTCGTGCTCACCCGTACACCAGCGCGGGCACCCCTCGTCGTTCCTGCCGTCCATCCGCTCCTCCACGTTCCGCACCCCTCGGTCGAGGAGACCAGCCCACCAGGCGGTACCGACACCGAGGGCCCGCCGCGCCCCGATCCCGACCGGGGTGTGGACAGGAGACGGTCGTCCGCCCGTTGTGGAGGAGCGAGGACCAGGGTCCCATACGCAGGTGGTGCCGCCAGGGGTCCGGCACGAAGCACCGGCGCGGTGTCAGCGGTGGACGATCAGCCAGGTCGCGATCGCCGTGGTCGAGCCCGTGTTGACCATGCGGTGCGGCCGCTCGCACGGGAACGTGATGGCGTCGCCCGGCCCGAGGATGACCGACTCGTCCTCGAACTCGACCGTCAGCTCTCCGAGCGTCACCGTCCCCATCTCGAACCCGTCGTGGCGGAGCAGCTGCCGGTGCGCCGTCGAGGTCGAGCCCGGCGGGTAGGTCGACTCGAAGAAGTCGACGGCGTCCAGCGGACGCGGCGCCAGACGGCGGAACAGCACTCCGCCCTCGAGCGCCACGGGCGCCGACTCGCGCGCCCGGACGACCGCGGTCTCGACCGGCGCCGACGCGCCCTGGTCGAACACGGCGGACAGCGGGACCCCCAGCGCGTCCACGAGGGCGATCAGCCGGCCGACCGAGGGCTGCATGGCTCCGCGCTCGATCTGCGAGACGGCGCTCACGGAGATGCCGAGTCGCCCGGCGAGTGCCTTCAGCGACAGGCCCGCCGAGAGCCGCAGCTCCCGCAGCCGGGCGCCGAGTCCGGCCCCGTCCGCGATCGCCCGGGCGGCCGCCTCGTCGGGCGCGGTGTCGTCGGAGGGCATGGCCCGTCCCCTCTCGCGGATCGTCACACAGCCGTAACGGAGCCGAAACGAGCGGCGGCCTCCCGACTCGTAGCGTGGCCCGCGTGAAGTGATCACTTCACTCGGAACGCTCTCCGCGACGCCCCGCCTCCTCGGCCGGACGTCCCGACCACCCTGACACATCCGCTCCGTGCCGCTCTGCGCACGACCGCCCGAGAGGTGGATCCACCCATGTCCGACCGCGTCATCGCACCCCGAGTCACCGCTCCCCCCGTCGATCCGGATCCCGCCGCCGCGGCGAGCGCCGGCTACGACGACCGCCTCTCCAACGAGGACCTCGCCCCGCTCCGGAAGCAGCGCTGGTCGAGCTACAACATCTTCGCGTTCTGGATGTCGGACGTGCACAGCGTCGGCGGGTACGTGACCGCGGGCTCGCTCTTCGCACTGGGCCTGGCCGGCTGGCAGGTGCTCGTCGCCCTGGTGGTGGGCATCGTGATCGTGCAGGTCTTCTGCAACCTCGTCGCCAAGCCCAGCCAGGTCACCGGCGTGCCCTACCCCGTCATCAACCGGGCGATCTTCGGCATCCGCGGCGCGAACATCCCGGCGATCATCCGCGGACTGATCGCGATCGCCTGGTACGGCGTGCAGACCTACCTGGCGGCGCAGTCGCTGAACATCGTCTTCCTCAAGTTCTTCCCGGGCACGGCCGCCCTGAACACGCCCGAGGCGTCGTTCCTCGGCCTCTCGGCCCTGGGCTACCTCTCCTACGCGATCCTCTGGGTCGCGCAGGCCGCGCTGTTCTGGCGGGGCATGGAGTCGATCCGCCGCTTCATCGACTGGGCGGGACCGGCGGTCTACGTGGTGATGCTCGTGCTGGCCGTCTACCTGGTGTCGCAGGCGGGCTGGGAGAACATCTCGCTCACCCTCGGCTCCGGCGAGCCGCTCGACCTCGCCGCCGCGGTGCCGGTGATGATCTCGGCCGTCGCCCTGGTCGTCTCCTACTTCTCGGGCCCGATGCTCAACTTCGGCGACTTCTCCCGGTACGCCCGCAGCTACGGCGCCGTGAAGCGCGGCAACCTGCTCGGCCTCCCGATCAACTTCCTCTTCTTCTCCCTCCTCACCGTGATCACCGCGTCGGCGACCGTGCCGGTCTTCGGCGAGCTGATCACCGACCCGATCGAGACCGTCGAGCGGATCGACACCTGGTTCGCCGTGCTCTTGGGCGGGCTCACGTTCGTCATCGCGACGATCGGCATCAACATCGTCGCCAACTTCATCTCCCCCGCGTTCGACTTCTCGAACGTCAACCCGAAGAAGATCAGCTGGCGGATGGGCGGCATGATCGCCGCCGTCGGCTCGGTGCTGCTCACCCCGTGGAACTGGTACTCGAACGACACCGCCATCCACTACACGCTCGGCATCCTCGGCGCGCTGATCGGACCGCTGTTCGGCGTCCTCATCGCGGGCTACTACCTGATCAGCCGCCAGCGCGTCTGGGTGGACGACCTCTACACGATGAGCGAGAAGGGCCGCTACTGGTTCTCGCGCGGCTTCAACCCCAACGCCGTCTGGGCGACCGTGATCGGCGGAGTCCCCTCCGTCGCCTCGGTGCTCGTGCCGCGCTGGATCGCGGAGGCGGGAGGCGCGGAGTTCACCTGGCTCGGCGACTACAGCTGGTTCCTCGGCTGCGGGCTCGGGTTCGTCACGATGGCTGTGCTCGAGCGGCGCGCGCCGCGGATCGGGCGCCTCGACGAGGACCTCGAGAACGTCAGCGACGGCTCGACCGTCTGATCCGGCCGGCACGGAGGAGGGATCCGCCCCGGCCGCTCCGCATCCCGCGGACCGGCGGCCGGGCGGGCCCCTCCCCCTCCCGGCACCCGAAGCGAGGAACCACCATGCGCATCACCGTCGTCAACCCGAACACCAGCACTGCGATGACCGCGGCGATCGGCCGGGCCGCCCGCTCCGTCGCCTCGCTCGGCACCGACATCACGGCCGTCACCCCGCCGATGGGTCCGGCATCGATCGAGAGCCACTACGACGAGGCGCTCGCCGTGCCCGGCGTCCTGCACGAGATCGCCCGGGCGGAGGCGGCCGGCAGCGACGGCGCGGTCGTCGCGTGCTTCGGCGACCCGGGTGTCGATGCCGCGCGCGAGATCGCGAGCGGCCCGGTCGTGGGGATCGCCGAGGCCGCCATGCACATGGCCGCGCTCGTCGGCCGGGGCTTCAGCGTGGTCACCACGCTCTCGCGCACGAGCGGCCGCGCCTGGGACATCGCCCGCCGCGCCGGGTTCGGCGACGCCTGCCGTCAGGTGCGCGCCTGCGACATCCCCGTGCTCGAACTCGACGCCCCCCGCTCCGACGCCCGCCGCGCGATCCTGGCGGAGTGCGCCGAAGCGCTGGCCGTCGACGGGTCCGACTCGATCGTGCTGGGCTGCGCGGGCATGGCCGACCTGTGCCGCGACCTCTCACGGGAGCTGGGCGTGCCCGTGATCGACGGCGTCGCCTCGGCGGTGCGCCTGGTGGAGGGGCTCGTCGCGATGGGCGTCAGCACCTCGCGGCGCGACGAGTACGCCGCGCCGCGGACGAAGGCGATGGCGGGGCTGCTCGCTCCGTTCGAGCGGGTCTGAGGTTCCACGTCCCGTGCAGTCGGGCGTTCTGCCGGACCCCCGACCCGGACCCACCTGCGAGGATCGGGGGATGAGCGTCCTCCGCGATCTCGGCCTCGGTGCCCGGCTCTTCCTCCGCGGCTTCCGCACCTGGGTCCGCTCGCCGCGGGCGATGCTCCTCGGCGCGATCCCGCCCCTGATCGTCGGTCTGGTCTTCGTCGGCGTGCTGGTCCTGGTGCTCACGCGGGTGCAGGACGCGGTGACCGCGCTCACCCCGTTCGCCGGCGGCTGGGACGAGGGCACGGCCGCCACCGTCCGCCTGGTGCTCTCGATCGCGGTGGTCGGCGCCGTGCTCGCCCTCGGCGTGGTCCTCTTCGCCGCGGTGACCCTGCTGGTCGGCGACCCCTTCTACGAGCGGATCTGGCGGCGGGTCGAGGACGACCTCGGCGGCGTGCCCGACGAGCGCGAGAGCACCTTCTGGCAGGGGGTCGGCCGCGGCCTCCGCGACTCCGCCGTGCTGGTCGCCACCTCCCTCGGGATCGGCGTGGTCCTGGTGCTGCTGGGCCTGGTGCCGCTGGTCGGCTCGATCGTCGGCCTCGTCGCGGGCGCCCTGGTCGGCGGGAGGGCCCTCGCGCTCGAGCTGACCGGGTTCGCGGGCGACGCCCGGGGGCTCTCCCTCCGCGACCGCCGCCGCCTCCTCGGCGAGCACCGCGCGGTCTCGCTCGGCTTCGGCATCGCCGTCTACCTGGCGTTCCTCGTCCCCGGGGGCGCGGTCGTCGCCACCCCCGCCGCGACGGCCGGCGCGACCCTCCTGCTCCGGACCCTGCGGGGCGAGCCGACCGAGCGGCCGGCCGCCTGACACCGCTTGGCCGCCGCCCGGCTCTCCCCTAGACTCGCCGCGTGCGCACGTCGATCCGAAGCCCCTGGTGGCCCGCCTCCTAGGCGGACCGACGCGCAGACCCCTCGCACGCGACCGCCTCCTCCGGGCGGTCGTTCTGCATGTCAGGGCCCGGGTGGGGCACGACCCGATACAAGGACCACGATGACCTCGCTCCTCTCCCGCATCCTCGCCTCCGACGGGACGCTGCCGTTCGCGGTGGTCCTCCGCCAGGGCCGCGACGCCGTCGACGTGTTCACGGGCGACGTGCTCGACGTCGAGGGCCTGGCCGACATCCCGCTCGACGGCGACGACGTGCTGACCCTCGTGCCCTACCGGCAGGTGCGCGAGCGCGGCTTCGCGGCGAAGGACGACGGAGCCCCGCTGCGCAACCTCGTGGTGCGCGAGCGCGAGAGCGTCCCCCTGGCCGAGGTGCTGCGGCTCCTGCCCGAGCGGGAGATCCCGGTCGAGGAGCGCGGCTTCGACGTGCCGGACGACGAGTACGCCGACATCGTCCGCCGGGTGATCGAGGACGAGATCGGCCGCGGCGAGGGCGCCAACTTCGTCATCAACCGCGCCTTCGTCGCGCAGACCGACGCGCCGCCCGTCGAGGCGGTCCTGGCCTGGTTCCGCCGCCTGCTCACCGACGAGTCCGGCGCGTACTGGACCTTCGCGATCCACACCCCCGGCGTCGACGGCGCGCAGACGGTCACCGCCGTCGGCGCGACCCCCGAGCGCCACGTCTCGGTGCGCGACGGCGTCGCGATGATGAACCCGATCAGCGGCACCTTCCGCCACCCCGCGGCCGGACCCACCGGGGAGGAGGTGCTCGCGTTCCTCGCCGACGTCAAGGAGAGCGAGGAGCTCTTCATGGTCGTGGACGAGGAGATGAAGATGATGAGCGCGGTCTGCCCGGACGGCGGACGCATCCTCGGGCCGTTCCTCAAGCAGATGTCGCGGCTCAGCCACACCGAGTACCTGCTCGAGGGCCGCACCGGACTCGACGTGCGCGAGGTCCTGCGGCTGACGATGTTCGCGCCCACGGTCACCGGCTCGCCGATGGAGAACGCGTGCGCCGTGATCGCCGAGTACGAGAAGGAGCCGCGCGGCTACTACTCCGGCGTGCTCGCCCTCTTCGAGCCGGAGGAGCACGGCTACACGGTCGACGCCCCCATCCTCATCCGCACCGCCTACCTCCGCGCGGACGGCCGCCTCACCGTGCCGGCCGGCGCGACGCTCGTGCGCCACTCCACCCCCGAGGGCGAGGTCGCCGAGACGCGGGCGAAGGCGTCGGGCGTCCTCTCCGCCCTGGGCCTGCTGCCGCACCGCGAGGTGCCGCCGGCCATCGACCTGAACGCGCAGCCGGGCGTGCAGGAGGCGCTCGAGGCGCGCAACGAGCGGCTCGCCTCGTTCTGGCTCCGACCCCAGGCGCCCGAGCACATCGCCGGCCTCGCCGGGCACACCGCGCTGATCGTCGACAACGAGGACCAGTTCACGACGATGCTCGCCCACCAGCTGCGCCACCTCGGGATGGACGCCCGGGTCGAGCGCTGGTCGGAGGTCGCCGACGTGCTGAGCGACGACCTCGTCGTCTTCGGCCCCGGCCCGGGCGACCCCCGCGACGAGTCCGAGCCGCGGATCGCGCACCTACGCTCGCTGATGACCACGCGCCTCGAGGCGGAGCGGCCGATGCTCGCCGTCTGCCTCAGCCACCAGATGCTGTCGCTGCTGGCGGGCCTCCCGGTCGAGCCGCTGCCCGCGCCCCGCCAGGGCGTGCGCCTGGCGGTGGACGTGTTCGGCGAGGACGCCGCGATCGGCTTCTACAACACCTTCTCCTCCGTCGCCCCCGGCGTCGCGCGCACGCCCCGGCTGGGGCTCGAGGTCTCGGTCGACCCGGAGACGGGAGTGGTCAACGCCCTGCGCGGCGAGCACGTCGCGTCGGTGCAGGGGCACCTGGAGTCGGTGCTCTCCTCCGACGGCCTGCGCACCCTGGAGCGGCTGGTCCGCACCGCGACCGCCCAGCCCGCGCGCGCATGAGCGGCCTGCGGCTGATCGCGTCGCCCGCCTACCCGGCCGAGCTGCAGGAGGCGGTGGCCGCCGCCGTGCGCGCGGCGGCCGAGGCGGCGCGCGGCTGGTACGGGCGCGGCGACAAGATCGCGGCGGACGAGGCGTCGGTCGCGGCGATGCGCGCCGTGCTGGCCGACGCTCCGTTCGACGGCGTCGTCGTGATCGGCGAGGGCGAGAAGGACGAGGCCCCGATGCTCGCGAACGGCGAGCGCCTCGGCCGCGCCTCCGCTCCCTCCTGCGACGTGGCGGTCGATCCGCTCGACGGCACCCGGCTCACGGCGGAGGGGCTCCCCGGCTCGGTGAGCGTGATCGCGCTCGCCCCGCGCGGCACGCTGTTCGACCCGCGCGACGTGTTCTACATGGACAAGCTGGTCTGCTCTGCAGCGGGCCGGGGCGCCGTCTCGCTCGACCTCCCTCCCGCCGAGAACGCCGCACGGCTGGCGGCGGCGCTCGGGAAGCCCGTCGCGGAGCTGGTCGTCGTCGTGCTCGACAAGCCGCGTCACTCCGGGCTCATCGCGGCTCTGCGCGCGGCCGGGGTCGCGCTCGAGCTGCGCGGCGAGGGCGACGTGTCGGTCGCGATCGAGGCGGCCGATCCCGCGGGCCGCGTCGACCTCGTCCTCGGCATCGGCGGCACCCCGGAGGGAGTGGTCGCCGCCTGCGCCGTCCGCGCCCTCGGCGGGGTCATGGAGGGGCGCCTCGCCCCCCAGACCGCACCGGAGCGCGCCAACGCCCTGGCCGCCGGCCACGACCTCGACCGCCTGCTGACCCTGGAGGACCTGGTCTCCTCGGACGACGTGCTCTTCGCGGGCTGCGCGGTCTGAGACCTCTCCCACGGGCAGGACCTCGCCCGGGAACGCCGAAGGCCCCGGCTCGACGCGCGAACCGGGGCCTTCTCGCTGTAGCGGGAGCGGGACTTGAACCCGCGACACCACGATTATGAGCCGTGTGCTCTAACCACCTGAGCTACCCCGCCGCGCGTTCTTCGCAGGCCTGGCCTGCGGGGAACGGAGCCCCCTGTGGGAATCGGACCCACTACCTCTTCCTTACCAAGGAAGTGCTCTACCAATGAGCTAAGGGGGCGCACCTGCGGGTCTGACAGCCCCTCTCGGGGCGTGCCCGCGATTTGGCACCGTTAGACGATAGCACCTCCGCGGAGCGTCGATGACCGCGGGGGACGCGCCCCCGCGGCCGCCCGTCTGCGGCTACGCCCGGCTCGCCTCGTCGAGCGCGGCGAGCTCCTCGGCGCTCAGCTCGAGGGAGGCCGAGGCGATCAGCGCCGGCAGCTGCTCCATCACGCGGGCGCTGGCGATCGGCGCGACCACTCCGGGCTGCGAGCGGAGCCACGCGAGCGCCACCGTCGCCACCTCGGCGCCGTGCGCCTCCGCCGCCGCATCGAGCGCCGCCAGCACCCGGCGGCCGCGGCCGTCGAGGTAGCGGGAGGCGCCGTCGGCGCGCGGACCCTCGGGCGTCGATCCGTCGCGGTACTTGCCGGTCAGGAATCCTGACGCCAGGGCGGAGTAGGGGACGAAGGCCAGCCCCGCCTCGCGGGCGAGGGGCAGCAGGTCGGCCTCGATCCCGCGCTCCACGAGGTTGTAGTGCGGCTGCAGCGCGACGGGCGCGTGCAGGCCCTCCTCGCCCGCGATGCGCAGCCACTCCGCGACGCGCTCGGCGCTGAAGTTCGACACTCCGATCGCGCGGACCAGGCCCTGGTCCACGAGCTCGGAGAACACGGCGGCGATGTCGGCCATCGGCACGGCCTCGTCGTCGAAGTGGGCGTAGTAGAGGTCGATCCGGTCGGTCGCGAGGCGCTCGAGGGAGGCGCGGGCGGCCGCGCGCACGGTGTCGGGCGCGAGGCCGGTGAACTGCGGGTGGCGGCCCGCCTTCGTCGCGATCACCACGTCGTCCCGGTCCCCCGAGCGCTGCGCGAGCCACTCGCCGATGATCGTCTCGGACTCGCCGCCCGTGTTGCCCGGGACCCAGGCGGAGTAGGCGTCGGCGGTGTCGATGAAGTCGCCGCCCGCGGCCGTGTAGCCGTCGAGGACGTCGAAGGAGGTCTGCCGCCCCGCGGTCCAGCCGAAGACGTTGCCGCCGAGGGAGAGCGGGAAGACGTCGATGCCGGAGTCGCCGAGCGGCGAGCGGGTGACGGAGGAGGAGGATGCGCTGTCGATGCTCATCCCCCGATTCAAGACCCGCTCCCCGCCGTGATCGATCCCCCTCCCGCGCATGCGCGGCAAGGACTCAGGCTCTCAGCGCCGCGGGTAGTCGGCGTAGGCGAAGCGCGTCGAGTCCGGCGCCCAGCCGGAGACGTTGATCGTCCCCTGCCCGCCGTGGAGGCGCTCCAGCACGCGGCCGGGCTCGAGCGTCGCGCGCCCGGGGAGGTCGAGCAGCCGCAGCTCGACGTCGACGTTCTCGGGGTGCCCGGCCGTCCCCTCCGGATAGGCGAGGTAGAGCAGGTGAGCGCCGTCGGGCGACTCGTGCGGGAACCAGTCGACCGTGCCCGACTCGACCAGGCGGGAGAGCGCGGAGCCGTCGAGGCCGATCCGGAACAGCTGCGCACCTCCTCCGGCCCGCTCGGAGTTGAAGACGAGGGTGCGGCCGTCAGCCGAGACGTCGACGCCGTCGTCCGCCGGCTCGTCGTCGGTCAGGGCGGTGAGCGCGCCTCCTCCGGCCGGCATCGTGTACACGTCGGTCCGCCACCGCCCGGAGGCGTCGCCGCCGCCGATCAGCGCGAGGGTCGCGCCGTCGGGCGAGACGCCGTGCAGGTAGTGCTTGAAGCGCGCGCCCTCGCGCTCGGCGGTCAGGCGGCGGGCGGGGGCGGAGCCGTCGAGCTCGACCGCGTAGAGGTGCCCGTCGCGCGCCGAGACGTAGGCGAGCCCGCCGGACGGGGCGAGCACGTGGTCGTTGTTGAGCTCGGCCGGCACCCCGTCGAGCGGGATCGGCTCGAGCACGGGCGTCCCCTCGAGCGGCAGTCGGAAGAGGCCGCCGTCGCCGTTCACGATCAGGGCGGAGCCGTCCGGAGTCCAGTTCGGCGCCTCCACGAGGACGGAGTCGGACTCGAAGACGGTCGTCGACTCCCCCGTCGCGAGGTCGTGGACGCGGAGTCGGCAGAGCTGGTCGGGGAGGAGCGAGCGGGCCATGCTCCCCACGGTAGGGCCCTGGCGGACCACGACGGGGCCGTCAAGCCTCCGCGCACTCAGGTTCCGCGGGAGGGCGCTCCGATATTCTTGACCGACGTATGCGCTGGGTACACCTTGGGAGGAACATGTGATGCTCCTCATCCTCGTGATCTCGTTCGCGATCGCCGTGGTGACCCCCTGGCTGGTGGACCGGTTCGGGCCGAAGACGTTCTACGCGCTGGCGCTGATCCCGGCCGCGAGCTTCGTCGCCACCGCGACCGCCCTGCCGACGATCCTCGACGGCGGCGAGATCCGCGAGTCCGTGCCGTGGATCCCCGCGCTCGACATCGCCCTCTCCTTCCGCCTGGACGCGCTCTCGATCGTCCTCGCCCTCGTGGTCAGCGGAGTCGGCGCCCTGGTCCTCGCCTACTGCGCGACGTACTTCAGCCGCGACGAGCCCTCGCTGGGCCGGTTCGCAGCGCTCCTGTCCGCGTTCGCCGGAGTGATGTACGGGCTGGTCACGGCCGACGACGTGATCATCCTCTTCGTCTTCTGGGAGGCGACGAGCGTCCTCTCCTACCTCCTCATCGGCCACTACAGCGGGCGCAAGGAGAGCCGGGGTGCCGGTCTCCAGGCGCTCCTGGTCACGACTCTCGGCGGGCTGGCGATGCTGGTCGGGATCATCGTCCTGATCGTGCAGGCCGGTACCACCAGCCTCTCCGGGATCGTCGCCGCCGCCCCCTCCGGCCCGATCGTGTCGACGGCGCTGGTGCTGGTGCTGCTCGGCGCGTTCTCGAAGTCGGCCCTGGTGCCGTTCCACTTCTGGCTGCCGGCCGCGATGGCCGCTCCCACCCCGGTCAGCGCCTACCTGCACGCCGCCGCGATGGTGAAGGCGGGCATCTACCTCGTCGCGCGCCTCGCGCCGGGCTTCGCCGACGACTCCGTCTGGCTGCCCGTGGTGGTGAGCGTCGGAGTCTGGACCATGCTCGTCGGCGGCTGGCGCTCGCTCCGGCAGTACGACCTCAAGCTCGTGCTGGCCTACGGCACCGTCAGCCAGCTCGGCTTCCTGACCGTCGCCGTCGGCTTCGGATCGCGCGACGCCGCGCTGGCCGGACTGACCCTGCTCGTCGCCCACGCTCTCTTCAAGGCGCTGCTCTTCCTCACCGTCGGCATCGTCGACCACCGCGCCGGCACGCGCGACCTCCGCAAGCTCAGCGGCCTGGGACGGCAGGCGCCGGTGCTCGCGGGCGCCGCCCTCGTCGGCGTGCTGTCGATGGCGGGCATCCCGCCGCTGCTGGGCTTCGTCGCCAAGGAGGCCGTGTTCACGAGCCTGATCTCGGCGATCGAGCAGGGCTCGTTCTGGGCCTGGGTCGCGCTGCTCGGCCTCGTCCTCGGCTCGATCCTCACCGTGGCCTACTCCGCGCGCTTCTTCTGGGGCGCCTTCGCCCGCAAGAAGGGGCTCGAGGACACGCACCTGCACGCCGAGCCGTGGACCTTCACCGCCGCCCCGGTGCTGCTGGCCGCCGCCAGCATGATCGGCGGGATCGCCGCCTCCGTGCTCGACCCGCTCGTCGCCGTCTACGCGGACACCCTCCCCTACGCCGCCCCGGACGCCGACCCGGAGCTCGCCGCCGCCGCGGAGGCCTCCGACCACGGCGGCTACCACCTCGCGCTCTGGCACGGCTTCGAGCCCGCGCTGGCACTCAGCGCCCTCGTGATCGCCGTCGGACTCCTGCTCTTCGCCAAGCGCGTCGCCGTCGCGCGCGCCCAGTCGATGCTGCCCAACCGGATCGACTCGGCCGAGGGCTACTGGGCCACCGTCCGCTGGCTCGACCGAGTCGCCAGCACGGTCACCGAGTCCGTCCAGCGCGGCTCGCTCCCCCGCTACCTGACGGTGATCTTCGCGGTCTTCGTCCTCGGCGTCGGCGGTGCGGCCGCCCTCAACCGCACCTGGCCGGGCGATCTCGTCTTCTGGGACAGCCCGGGCCAGCTCGCGGTCGCGGCCGTGATGATCCTCGCGGCGGTGCTGTGCGCGATCGCCCGCAACCGGGTCGCCGCCGTGCTGCTGGCCGGCGCCACCGGCTACGGGATGGTGGCCCTCTTCGCCCTCCAGGGTGCACCGGACCTCGCCCTCACCCAGGCGCTGATCGAGACGGTGACCCTCGTGGTCTTCGTCCTGGTGCTGCGCCGCCTCCCGACCCGCATCGCCGCGAAGCACCAGCCGATGCGCAAGCGCCTGCGCGCCGTCATCGGCATCGCGGTCGGAGCGGTCATGGCCCTCGCCGCCACCATCGCCCTCGGCGCCCGGACCGCGACGCCGATCTCGGCCGAGCTGCCCCGCCTCGCCTACGAGGAGGGCAAGGGCCGCAACATCGTCAACGTCCTGCTCGTCGACATCCGCGCCTGGGACACGATGGGCGAGATCTCGGTCCTCGTCGTGGTCGCCACCGGCGTCGCGAGCCTGATCTTCCTCTCCAGCCGGGCCGGAGGCGCTCCCCGCCTCGAGTCGCAGAGCGCCGACGACCGCCGCGAGCGCGCGATGGACCTGACCGCCTCCTCCGCCGACGCCGAGCGCGACGGCGACCGCGGCTCCTGGCTCGTCGCCGGGCGCACGCTCCGGCCGGAGAACCGCTCGATCGTGCTCGAGGTGCTGGTGCGCCTGCTCTTCCACCCCGCGATGATCGTGTCGGTCTACCTGCTCTTCACCGGACACAACACCCCGGGCGGAGGCTTCGCGGGCGGCCTGCTCGCCGGTCTCGCCCTCGTCGCGCGCTACCTCGCCGGCGGCCGCTTCGAGCTCGGCGAGGCCGCGCCGATCGACGCGGGCAAGGTCCTCGGACTCGGCCTCTTCTTCGCCGTCGGCACCGCCGTCTCCTCCCTCGCCTTCGGCCTCCAGGTCCTCGAGTCGAGCTGGCTCGACCTCGAGGTGCCGGTGCTGGGCGAGCTCCACCTGGGCACGTCCACCCTCTTCGACATCGGGGTGTACCTGATCGTGATCGGCCTCGCCCTCGACATCCTCCGCAGCCTCGGCGGCGAGGTCGACCGCCACGGCGAGGAGGCCGAGCAGGGCTCCCCCTCGGGCGACGGCGTCACGCACTCGACGGACAGCACCCCCGGCCCCGGCCAGGGCACGGTCGACGGGCTCGAGACCTCGCTCCCCACCGGCTCCACGGTCGTCGGCGGACCGGGCAGGGGGGACGGCGCATGAGCATCACCCTCGTCCTCGTCGTCGTGATGGCGGTGATGTACGCGGCGGGCGTCTACCAGATGCTCGAGCGCAGCCTCACCCGCATCCTGATCGGGTTCCTGCTCGTCGGGAACGCGACCAACATCCTCATCCTGCTGATGGCCGGCCGCTCGGGCATCGCGCCGTTCGTCACCGACGACGGGCGCTCCTACGAGCAGATCGCCGCCGAGATGGCCGACCCGCTGCCGCAGGCGCTGATCCTCACCGCGATCGTGATCACCTTCGGGGTGTCCGCCTTCCTCCTCGCGATGATCTACCGGCGCTGGCGCCTCGCCAACGCCGACCAGGTGGAGGACGACGAGACCGACGCCTCCGTCCGCGAGGACGCGGCGGGCATCTCGGCCCAGACCACCGCCGACGACCGGGCGCTCGACGTCCTGCTCGAGTCCAGCGACGAGGGCACCGCCGCCAAGCACGGGGAGAGCGCCATGACCGACGACAGGAAGGAGGACCGATGAACGCCCTGATCCCGCTCGTCGTCACCCTCCCCCTCCTGGGAGCGGCCGTCGCGCTGATCCTCGGACGCCACCGGCGCGCGCAGATCACCGTGAACATCGTGACGCTCTCGAGCGTTCTGGTGATCTCCTCGGTGATGCTCGTGCTGGTCCTCACCGGCGACGGAGGCGGCAGCGCCGTCTACGTGGGCGGCTGGGAGCCGCCGTGGGGCATCGTGCTGGTCGTCGATCCGCTCGCCGCGCTGATGCTCGTGATCACCTCGATCACCCTGCTGGGCGTCCTGCTGTTCTCGGTCGGCCAGGGCCTCGTCGACGGCAACCGCGAGACGCCGGTCACGATCTTCCACCCGACCTACCTGATCCTCTCGGCGGGCATCCTCAACGCCTTCGTCGCGGGCGACCTGTTCAACCTCTACGTCGGCTTCGAGATCCTGCTGGCCGCGAGCTACGTGCTGATCACCCTGGGCGGCACCGCGCCGCGGATCCGCGCCGGCACGACCTACGTGGTCGTCAGCCTGGTCTCGAGCGTGTTCTTCCTCTCGGCCATCGGCCTGCTCTACGGCGCCACCGGCACGGTCAACATGGCGCAGCTCTCGATCCGCATCGCCGAGCTCCCCGCCGACGTGCAGCTGGTGCTCCACGTGGTGCTGCTGCTCGGCTTCGGGATCAAGGCGGCCGTGTTCCCCCTGTCGTTCTGGCTCCCGGACTCGTACCCCACGGCTCCGGCGCCGGTCACCGCCGTCTTCGCCGGACTCCTCACCAAGGTCGGCGTGTACGCGCTGATCCGCACCGAGACCCTGCTCTTCCCGGGAGGGAGGCTGAGCGAAGTGCTGCTGGTGGTGGCGCTGCTGACGCTGATCGTCGGCATCCTCGGTGCGGTCGCGCAGGCCGACATCAAGCGGATGCTGTCCTTCACGCTGGTCTCGCACATCGGCTACATGGTCTTCGGGATCGCCGTGGGCACCCCGGCCGGCTACGCGGCCACGATCTTCTACGTCATCCACCACATCACCGTGCAGACGACGCTCTTCCTCGCGACCGGCCTGATCGAGCGCGTCGGCGGCACCACCTCGATCCTGCGCCTCGGCGGGCTGCTCAAGGCCTCGCCGCTGCTGGCGCTGCTCTACTTCATCCCCGCGATGAACCTCGGCGGGATCCCGCCGTTCACCGGCTTCCTCGGCAAGGTGGGGCTCTTCGTCGCCGGCACGGAGTCGGCCGTCGACCAGCCGTCGTGGCTGATCTGGGCCGTCATCGCCGCCGGGGCCGTGACCTCACTCCTGACCCTCTACGCCGTCGCGCGCGTCTGGAACATGGTGTTCTGGCGCCGCCAGGAGGAGGTGCCCGGCTACGAGTCCCCCCTGATCGACCAGCTGCAGGAGGACCCCCACGACACGGGCAGCATCCGCACCCGCCACTCGCCGCCGATGATGGTGCTCGCCACCGCGGGGATGGTCGTCGTCGGCGTCGTGCTGACCGTCGGCGCCGGTCCCCTCTACGACGCGAGCGAGCGAGCGGCGAGCGCGGTCGCCGACCCCGCGACCTACATCGCGACCGTCTACCGCGACTCGTCCTTCGGAGAGGAGGGGCCGCGATGAGCCCCCGCCGCCGCGTCGACATCTGGAACCGCGTCGCGATGTTCGTGACCCTCGTCGGGATCTGGGTGCTGCTCTGGGACGACGTCTCGGTGCTGTCGATCGTCACCGGCTTCCTGGTCGCCCTGTTGATCACCCGGGTGTTCTACCTGCCGCCGGTCGAGTTCTCGAACCGCATCAACCCGTGGTTCGTGCTCCTCTTCCTCCTGCGCCTGCTGGCCGACATCGCGGTGGCCTCGGTGCGGGTGTCCTGGCAGATCCTGACCCTGCCGGTCCCGGTGCACAACGCCATCGTCGCCGTGCACCTGCGCAGCCGCTCGGAGGGGATGCTCGTCTGGACGACGGAGGCCGTCTCGCTCGTCCCCGGCTCCCTGGTGATCGACGTGGACCCGAAGCTGAACGTCCTCTACCTGCACGTGCTCGGCGTGACCCACGACGAGGGCGAGCGGATCGACGAGGTGCGCCGGACGGTCCTCCGGACGGAAGCGCGCATCGTCCGGGCCATCGGCTCCCGCGAGGACGTGCAGCGCGTGAATCGGCCGATCGAGGCCGGATCGGGGGTGGTCCGGTGATCGACTGGCTGATCTGGATTCTGGTGCCGGTCTTCGGCGCCGCCTGCCTGCTCGCGCTCGTGCGGATCCTCCGCGGTCCGTCCGTGCTCGACCGGGTCGTCGCGGCCGACGTGCTCGTCGCGGCGATCATCTGCGGGATCGGCGCCGAGATGGCGGTCAACCACCACGCGCGGACCCTGCCCGTCGCGCTCGGGCTCGCGCTGTTCGCCGTCTTCGGGTCGATCAGCGTCGCCAAGTTCATGGCCAACCGCGAGGAGGACTGACATGGACCTGTTCTTCGACGTGCTCACCGCTGTGCTGCTGCTGGTCGGCGCCCTGCTCTCGCTGCTGGCCGCGATCGGCTTGATGCGGTTCGACGACCTGCTCTCCCGGATGCACGCGGGCACGAAGCCGCAGGTGCTCGGACTGATCTGCGTGATGCTCGCGGTCGCCATCCGGAACCCCGGCTTCGCCGCCGCGGGGACCATCGTGCTGGTGATCGGCTTCCAGCTGCTGACCGTGCCCGTCTCGGCGCACATGGTCGGCCGGGCGGCCTACCGGGCCGAGGCCGTCTCTCCCGGGTACCTCGTCGCCGACGAGCTCGCGGAGGCGGTCACCCGCGCCGACGAGCAGGCCCGCGCGACCGGGCCCGAGACCGCCCACGCGTCCGAGGAGCGGGCGCGCACCTCCTCCGCGCCCCCGCCCGAGGACGAGGACGGCCCGGCCGCGACCGCCTAGGCGACGAGGACGAGCTGCACGGCGGAGGCGCCGGTCATGCTGCGCAGCGCGAATCCGCCGATCGCGAGAGTGACGGCGACCAGGCCGCCGACCAGCAGCACCAGCAGCGGCACCACCCACAGCAGCGCCCGTCGGCGTCGGGCTCGGGCCTCGTCCGGCGTCTCATCGATCACCCGTCGACTGTACGGGACGGCGGAGGGCGTGCCCCCGGCGCCCCTGAGCCGCCCGATAAACTCGACCCCATGACCCTGGACTCCGCTCTCTCCGGCGCGCCCGAGAACTCCCCCGGCCCCGACTCCGAGGCCGAGCACCGCCGGGCAGCCGAGTGGTGGCGCACCGCCGTCATCTACCAGATCTACCCGCGCTCCTTCGCGGACGCGGACGGCGACGGCATCGGCGACCTGCCCGGCATCGCCTCGCGCCTCGAGAGCCTCGCCGAGCTCGGCGTCGACGCGATCTGGCTCTCGCCCTTCATGACCTCGCCGCAGAAGGACGCGGGCTACGACGTCGCCGACTACTGCGACGTCGATCCGCTCTTCGGCACCCTCGCCGACTTCGACGCGATGCTCGCCCGCGCTCACGCCCTGGGCATCCGGATCATCGTCGACCTCGTCCCCAACCACTCCTCCAGCGCCCACCGCTGGTTCCAGGAGGCGCTCGCCGCTCCCGCGGGCAGCGCCGAGCGGGCGCGCTACCTGTTCCGTGACGGCCGGGGCGAGTCGGGCGAGCTGCCCCCGAACAACTGGGAGTCGGTCTTCGGCGGCCCCGCGTGGACCCGCGTCATGGAGCCCGACGGCTCGGCCGGCCAGTGGTACCTGCACCTCTTCGACACCTCGCAGCCCGACTTCGACTGGACGAACGAGTGGGTGCGCGAGCGCTTCCGGGAGGTCCTCCGCTTCTGGCTCGACCGCGGCGTCGACGGCTTCCGCGTCGACGTCGCGCACGGGATGATCAAGGCCGAGGGGCTGCCCGACTACACGCCGCCCGCCGACAGCGGGTCGATGGGCGGAGTCGCTCCCGCCGACGGCGAGGAGCCCGCCACCGCCCCCTACTGGGCGCAGGACGGCGTCCACGAGATCTACCGCGACTGGCACTCCCTGCTCGCCGAGTACCCGGACGACCGCGTGCTCTGCGCCGAGGCGTGGGTGCAGCCCCTCTCCAAGCTCGCCCGCTGGGTCCGCCCCGACGAGATGCACCAGGCCTTCAACTTCGCCTACCTCGAGACCCCGTGGAGCGCACCCGCCCTCCGCGACATCATCGACTCCTCCGTCGAGGCCTTCGCCGCCGTCGGCGCCCCGTCGACGTGGGTGCTGTCGAACCACGACGTCGTGCGCCACGCGAGCCGCCTGGCCCTGACGTCCGACAACCCGCAGGGCTACGGCATCGGCCCGCGCACGCCCGGACTCCCCGACCCCGTCCTGGGGCTGCGCCGCGCTCGTGCCGCGACCGCCCTCATGCTCGCGCTCCCCGGCTCCGCCTACGTCTACCAGGGCGAGGAGCTCGGGCTCCCCGAGGCGATCGACCTGCCGGACTCGGCGCGTCAGGACCCGACCTGGTTCCGCACGGGCGGCGAGCGCTACGGCCGTGACGGCTGCCGGGTGCCGATCCCGTGGGAGGCGGACGCACCCGCGTACGGCTTCAGCGGCACCGGCGACTCCTGGCTGCCGCAGCCCGGCGACTGGACGCCGCTCGCGCGCGACCGCCAGCGCGGTGTCGCGGGCTCGACGCTCGAGCTGTACCGGTCCCTGCTCGCGGTGCGCCGCGCCGAGGACCTGGGCTCCGGCGCCGTCGAATGGCTCGAGGGCTACCCGGAGGACGTCGTGGCGTTCCGCAACGGAGCCGTCACGGTGATCGCGAACCTCGGCGAGGCTCCGGTCGAGCTGCCCGTCGGCTCCGTGGTGCTGTCCTCGGAGGAGCTGCACGAGCCGGCGCTGCCCGCCGACACCACGGTCTGGCTGCACGCGGAGTAGCGGGCCGCGGGGTCCGCCCGGCGGCTCCCGCGTCCCGCCGCCGGGTCAGCGCCCGGCGTTGGCCTTGAGCCAGAGGTAGGAGTCGACCTTCGTCACGCCGTCGAGGCGGATCTCGAAGTGCAGGTGCGGGCCGGTCGACATGCCGGTCGTGCCCACCAGGCCGAGGAGCTGACCGACCTTCACCGGGTCGCCCTCGGACACGGCCGCCGAGCCGTGCTGCATGTGCGCGTACACGCTCGAGACGAGCTGCCCGTCGATCTCGTGGTCGACGATCACGTGCACGCCGAGCGAGCCCTCGCCGTCGATGACCGTGCGCACGATGCCGTCGGCGATCGCCTGGATGGGCGAGCCGTCGCCCGGGTTGAAGTCGGTGCCGCCGTGGTTCACCGAGCAGCCCGCGCAGTTGCGGTAGCCGAAGCGGTCGCCCACCGGCACGCCGACGGCGAAGGGCCACTGGATCGACGCGTTCGGGTCGTTCGTGAAGCCGGTGTCGGAGGTGCGGACGATGTCGGCGACGTTGGTCTGCGTCTTGCGCTCCTGCACGCCGAACCCGTCGCGGGCGACCGTCTCGGCGCTGACCTCGCCGGCGACGAACGACTGCGCGCCGCGGCGGGCGTCGGCGCCGAAGGGGGTCGAGAGGCTCTGCGCCTGCACGTCCTCCGCGGTCAGGAGCGATGTGGCCGGCAGAGAGGTCGCCGCCACGATGGCCGCGACGAAGGAGAGGGCGACGAGTCCGCCGACCCGGGCCCGGCGCACGGGCCGGAGCGGCGTCGCGCGCGGTGCGGGGACGGGCGCCGGGGCGCTGCGGACCGAGGCGACGCGGCGCTCCGCCTCGCGCAGCTGCTCCGCCGTGGGAGCCGCGAGGAGGTCGTCGGAGCCGCTCGCCAGCGAGACGTCGGAGGCGAGGGCCAGAGCGCGCTCGCGCTCGCGGAGCTCGCGACGGGAGAGGGGTGGAGTCGATTCGCCGGGGGTCGATGCAGGGGCAGCGGGGGCGGGCGAATCGGGGCTCACGAAATCGATGTCTTCCGTCGGGGGCAAGGGACGAGCGGGCCTCCAGGGAGAGGCACCGCTCGGCTCCGTGAGCGCAGCCTGTGCGAACATCACGAATTTATAAAGGATAACCACGGCCGGCGGGATCCGGCCAGAGGCCGCCGCGCACAGGCGCGATCGGGGCACGACGCGCGGCGAGCCCCGGCGGGATCCTGCGCCGATCCGCCTCTCGGCGCATGGAATCCCTGTCGGCCCGGCCTGGGAGAGCGGTTACACCTCGTCCGCGCGCAGGCGGCGCAGCAGATCCTCCAGCTCGGCGAAGAGAGGATCCGGTGCCGCGATGAGCAGGCCGGAGCCGAAGGGCGCGCCGTCGAGTCCCGCGACCCGCGCGCCCGCCTCCTCGGCGATGAGGGCGCCCGCAGCGAGGTCCCACGGGTTCAGGCCCCGCTCGTAGTACGCGTTCAGCTGCCCGGTGGCCACCGAGCACAGGTCGAGCGCCGCCGAGCCGATGCGGCGGATGTCGCGGACCGAGCCCAGGAGCTCCTGCACCACGGCGCCCTGGCGCATCCGGCGGCCCGCGTCGTAGCCGAAGCCGGTGCCGACCAGCGCGAGCGAGAGGGAGGAGGGAGCCGAGACCTGCAGCGCGACTCCGTCCCGCTCGGCTCCCCCGCCTCGGCTGGCCGTGGTCACCTCGCCCGTCGCTCCGTTCACGACCGCGCCGGCGAGCGCGGTCCAGGTCGCGGGATCCGGCTCCCCCTCCACCACAGCGATGCTGACCGCGTAGGAGGGGATGCCGTAGAGGTAGTTGACGGTCCCGTCGATCGGATCGACGACCCAGGTCAGCCCGCTCGTGCCGCCCCCCGACCCCGACTCCTCGCCGAGGAAGCCGTCGTCCGGACGCGCCTCGGCCAGGCGCCTGCGGATCAGCTCCTCGACCTCCCGGTCCGCGGCCGTCACCACGTCCTCCGGGGACGACTTCGACGCGGCGATCTCGACACCGTCCTGCCGCCGCTGGCGGGCGAGGTGCGCCGCCTCGACGGCGATCGAGCGGGCGATGGCGAGGAGGGGGGCGTTGTCGCTCATGGCCCCAGCCTAGGGATCGGGCCCATCATGGGGGGATGAGCACCCCTATCGCCCTCACCGGAGCCACCGGAGCCGTGGGCGGTCGCGTCGCGCGCGAGCTCGCCGACGCCGGTCACGCCCTCCGCCTGCTGGTCCGCGACCCGTCCCGCGCGCCCGGGCTCCCCGGGGCCGAGGTGGTGCGCTCCTCCTTCGCCGACGCGGGCGACTCGCTCGAGGGCGTGCGCCTCCTCCTGATGGTCTCCGCCTCCGAGAACGAGGAGCGCCGCGCCGAGCACCTCGCGTTCGTCGGTGCAGCCGCCGCCGCGGGTGTCGAGCACGTCGTCTACACCTCCTTCGCCGGAGCCGCACCCGACGCGGTCTTCACCCTCGCCCGAGACCACGCGGCCACCGAGGACGCGATCCGCCGCTCGGGCATGGGCTGGACGTTCCTCCGCGACAACCTCTACCTCGACTTCCTGCCCGCGATGCTCGGCGACGACGGCGCGATCCGCGGACCCGCGGGATCGGGCCGTGCCGCCGTCGTCGCGCGCGAGGACGTGGCCCGCGCCGCCGCCGCGGTCCTCCGCTCCCCCTCCGAGCACCGCGGAGCCGCCTACGAGCTGACCGGGCCCGAGGCCCTCACCCTCGACGAGGTCGCGGCGACCCTGACGGCGGCGGGCCGCCCCGCCGTGTACGTCGACGAGACCCTCGAGGAGGCGTACGCGTCACGCCGCCGCTGGAACGCACCGGGCTGGCAGCTGGACGCCTGGGTCAGCACCTACTCCGCGATCGCCGCCGGACAGCTGGAGCACGTCTCGTCCGACGTCGAGCGGCTGACCGGACGGCCGCCGCTCTCCCTCGCGGCGTTCCTGGAGCAGGAGGCGCGGGGCTGAGGCGACGGCGCGGGCCGGGCCGACAGCGCGGGCCGGGCGACCGCGGAGGCCGGGCCGACGGCGTGCGGGGTGCGACGGGACGAAGACGCCGGGCCCGGCGATCCGCCGGACCGGTGCTCCCCCGGAAAGGCACTCCGCCGGAACGGCGATCCCCCGACATGCGGAACGCCCCGCGCATCTCGTGATGCCGGGGCGTCTGCTGGGTGTTCCTGCTCGGTGGCGAGTGAGGGATTCGAACCCCCGAAGGCTACGCCGTCTGATTTACAGTCAGATCCCTTTGGCCGCTAGGGTAACTCGCCGTGGCGCACCCGACCGCGTGTTCACAACCGGAGGCGCTCAGCAAGGATACCCACGCGACCGGCGGATCGGAAATCGGTGCCGCGAGGCCTCAGTCCGCCTCCGCCGCGTAGCGGGACGCCGCCTCCGCGACCTTCCCCGCGTAGCTCCCGGCCGGGTTGTAGGCCGCGATCGCCGCCCGCCATCCCGACTCCGTCGAGAGGTCGCCGCCGGCGTCGCAGAGGTACCGGGCGGCGGTCACCGCCTGCTGGTCCACGTTCTGCGGATCCCATCCGCTCGACGCCCACGCCATCCACGTCGCGGGGATTATCTGCAGCGGACCCATCGCCCGGTCGACCTCGGCGTCGCCGTCCAGAGCCCCGCCGTCGTTGTCGGGGACCCGGTCGAAGCGCGTTCCGTCCAGGCGCGGACCGTAGATCGGCTCCGTCGGCCGCCCGTCCTCGCCCAGCTCGCCGCCGTCGATCGTGCCGTGCCTGCTCTCGACGTAGCCGATGCCGGCCAGGGTCGCCCAGTCCAACCGGCAGTCGGGGTCGACCGACGCCGTGAGGAGGGCCGTGCCCGCGTAGGCGGTGAGCGCACGCAGCGGGATGCCGCTCCCCTCGGACGCCGAGCCCAGCCACGCCTCGTCGGCGAGCAGTCGCACCGGCGTCGCCGCGGCCTGCTCGGGATCCTCCAGCACGACGGGGTCGGCCGCGACGGGAGCGGTCGCCGCGGGAGGCACGGTGGACAGGCCCTCCTCAAGCGTCAGCGCGGGCGGCCGCTGGCCGCAGCCGGCCAGGAGGAGGCCGGCGAGCGGGACGAGGACGAGAACGGGGAGGCGGCGCACCCCTCAGAGGTACCAGCCGCGCCTGGGGCCGGGCTCCGCCACGCCTGAAAGCTAAACTCGGAGCCATGGCAGATTCAACGTTCGACGTCGTCAGCAAGATCGACAAGATGGAGGCGGACAACGCCCTGAACCAGGCCCACAAGGAGGTCGAGCAGCGCTACGACTTCAAGAACGTCGGCGCCTCGATCGCCTGGAGCGGCGAGAAGATCCTGATCAAGGCCAACACCGAGGAGCGGGCGAACGCCATCCTCGACGTCTTCCAGTCGAAGCTGATCAAGCGCGGCATCAGCCTCAAGAGCCTCGACGCGGGCGAGCCCTTCGCGTCCGGCAAGGAGTACCGGATCGAGGCCACCCTCAAGGAGGGCATCGACCAGGAGCACGCGAAGAAGATCAACAAGCTCATCCGCGACGAGGCGCCGAAGTCGGTCAAGTCGCAGATCCAGGGCGACGAGCTCCGCGTCTCCTCGAAGAGCCGCGACGACCTCCAGGCGACCATGGCGCTCCTGCGCGGGGCCGACCTCGAGCTCGACCTCCAGTTCGTCAACTTCCGCTGAGGAATGACGCACACGGGAGCACGCGCGTGACCGCCGGAATCGACGAGCCCGACCGGCGGGGCCGCACCGGACTCGACAGGGACGGGCTCGACCTCGTCGGGAACCCCGACGTGGTCGTGAAGGAGGTCACCCTCCTCTCGAGCGACTGGTACGTCCTCCGCACCACCCGCTTCGACTACCGGCACCGCGACGGCAGCTGGACGAGCGAGCAGCGCGAGACCTACGACCGGGGGAACGGCGCGGCGGTCCTGCTCTACGACGCCGACGCGCGCACCGTCGTCCTGATCCGGCAGTTCCGCTACCCCGCGTACGTGAACGGCGACCTCGACGGGATGCTCCTCGAAGTGCCCGCCGGTCTCCTGGACGAGGACGGGCCCGAGGAGGGCGCCCGCCGCGAGGCGTCCGAGGAGACCGGACTCGAGGTCGGCCGGCTCGAGCACGTGTTCGACGCGTTCATGAGCCCCGGCTCGGTCACCGAGAAGCTGCACTTCTACGCCGGGCGCTACCGCGCGGGGACCCGCAGCGGAGCGTTCGCGGGACTCGCCGACGAGGGCGAGGACATCGAGGTCCTCGAGCTCTCGTTCGACGAGGCGCTGACCCAGATCGGCGTGCAGATCGTCGACGCGAAGACGATCATGCTCCTGCAGTGGGCGGCCCTGTCCGGCCCGTTCTCGCGCTGACCCGCGGACGTCGCGGCTCCGTGCGCCTCAGCGCGCGTACTCGGCGAGGGCGCGTCCGGTCAGCGTGTCCGCCGCCGCGAGCCCGGCCGGAGTCCCCTCGAAGACGATCGTCCCTCCGTCGTGCCCGGCTCCGGGCCCCACGTCGATGATCCAGTCCGCGTGCGCCATCAGGGCGCGGTGGTGCTCGATCACCACGACCGAGTTCCCGGAGTCGACCAGCCGGTCGAGCAGTCCGAGCAGTGTGTCGACGTCCGCGAGGTGCAGGCCCGTGGTCGGCTCGTCGAGCAGGTAGACGGATCCGGACGAGGCCATGTTGATCGCGAGCTTGAGGCGCTGGCGCTCGCCCCCGGACAGCGTGTTCAACGGCTGTCCGAGCGTGAGGTAGCCGAGACCGACGTCGACGAGACGGGCGAGCACCGTGTGCGCCGGTCCGCTCGCGAAGAACTCCGCGGCGTCGACGATCGGCATCGAGAGCACCTCGTGGATGTTCCTCCCGCGGAGGCGGTACTCGAGCACCTCAGCGGTGAACCGCTTGCCGTCGCACTCCTCGCAGACCGACGAGACCGTCGCGGCGGGGCCCAGCTCGGTGAAGATCATCCCGGCCCCCTTGCAGACGGGGCAGGCGCCTGCCGAGTTCGCGCTGAAGAGCGCCGGTCTCACATCGTTCGCCTTCGCGAAGGCCGCCCGGATCGCGTCGAGGACCCCGGTGTAGGTCGCCGGATTGCTGCGCCGCGAGCCGCGGATCGGCGACTGGTCGGCCACCACCACGCCCGGCCGACCCGCGAGCGAGCCGTGCAGGAGCGACGACTTGCCCGAGCCGGCGACTCCGGTGACGACGGTCAGCACGCCCAGCGGGACGTCCACGTCGACGCCGCGGAGGTTGTGCGTGGAGGCCCCGCGGATCTCCACCGCCCCGGTCGGACGGCGCACGGCCTCCTTCAGCGGGACGCGGTGACCGAGATGACGGCCCGTCAGGGTGTCGGACGTGCGCAGCTGCGCCACCGTCCCCTCGAACCGCAGCTCGCCGCCGTGCGCACCGGCCCTCGGACCGAGGTCGACCACGTGATCGGCGATCTCGATGATCTCCGGCTTGTGCTCGACCACCAGGACGGTGTTGCCCTTGTCCCGCAGGCGGCGCAGCAGCTCGATCATCCGCGAGACGTCGTGCGGATGCAGACCCGCCGTCGGCTCGTCGAAGACGTACGTGACGTCCGTGAGGCTCGATCCCAGATGCCGCACCATCTTGACCCGCTGCGCCTCACCGCCCGAGAGGGTGCCCGACTCCCGATCGAGCGACAGGTAGCCCAGCCCGACCTGGACGAGGGCGTCGAGCGTCCCGAGGAGGGTCTCGACGATAGGAGCGACGGACGGCGCCTGCAGCCCGCGGAGCCACGCGGCGAGGTCGGTCGCCTGCAGCGCGGCGCACTCGGCGATGTTCCGGCCCCCGATGCGCGACTCCAGTGCCGCGCGGGTGAGCCGGCCGCCTCCGCACTCGGGACAGGCGGCGAAGGTGGCCACCCGCTCGGCGAAGGCGCGGATGTGCGGCTGCGCCGCCTCCTTCGCCAGGTAGAGGCGGGTGACCTTCACCAGGAGGCCCTCGTAGGTCATCGTCATCCCGGCGATGGCCATCTTCGTGGCCGGACGGTGGAGGAACGCGTCCATCTGCTCGGGCGTGAAGTCGGCGATCGGCACATCGGCCGGATAGAGGCCCGACTCGGCGAGGCCCTTCCAGTACCAGCCGCCGACGACGAAGTTGGGGATCGCGTCGAGAGCGCCGCCCTCGAGCGACTTCGAGCGGTCGATCAGCGCGTCGAGGTCGATGCTCGACACCCGGCCCGTCCCCTCGCACCGCGGGCACATCCCCTCCGGCAGGTTGAAGGAGAACGCACCGCTCGTGCCCGCGTGCGGATCGCCGATCCCGCTGAAGAGGATCCGCAGCATCGTGTACGCGTCGGTCGCCGTGCCGACCGTGGACCGGCCGTTCGACCCCATCCGCTCCTGGTCGACGACGATCGTGGCCGACAGTCCGTCGAGCGACTCCACGTCCGGGCGGGCCGGCGACCCCATGAACTGCTGCACGAAGGCGGAGTAGGTCTCGTTGATGAGGCGCTGGGACTCGGCCGCGATGGTGCCGAAGACGAGCGACGACTTGCCGGAGCCCGAGACCCCGGTGAACACGGTGATCCTCCGCTTCGGGATGTCGACGTCGATCCCCCGGAGGTTGTTCTGGCGCGCACCGCGCACCCGGATGACGTCGTGGGGCGAGGCCGTGGTCATGCTGTCTCCGTCCAGAGCGGTGCCCGAATCCTAGAGGAGGTGCGCGGCGTCCGCGCCGGAACGACGAACGGCCCCCCGGAGTGCACCGGAGGGCCGTTCGGAGAGCACGCGTCAGAGCGCGACCGGCTCCGCCCGCGAGATCGCGATCATGTCCTCGCGAGGAACGACCTTCACGCGCGCACGGCCCTCGGGCTCGCCGAGCGCCATCTCGTGCTCGTCCAGCCGGTGCCAGCCGTCGAGATCCGTGTAGGCGATCTCCCGCTCCTCGAGCAGGGCGACCACGGCCGCCTCCTCGGGGTGCTCGGGCGTCCACCAGGACGCCTGGTCGTTGAGCACGTGCGCGACGGTCTCCATGGCGTCGGACTTGGTGTGCCCGATGAGGCCCACCGGTCCGCGCTTGATCCAGCCGGTCGCGTACACGCCGTGGACCTGCTGGTCCTCGTCGTCCAGGACCTGGCCCTCGCGGTTCGGGATCACGCCGCGCATCTCGTCGAACGGGAGGCCGTCGAGCGGCGAGCCGAAGTAGCCGACCGCGCGGTACACGGCCTGGACCGGGACCTCGCGGATCTCACCCGTGCCGCGCACTCCGCCCTCGCCGTCCGGCTCGGTGCGCTCGTACCGGATCGCGCCGACCCGACCGGATCCGTCGTCCACGAACTCGAGCGGCTTCGCCCAGAAGTGCAGGTGGAGACGACGCGAGGCGCTCCCGACCTCACGGGTGCGCCACTGGTTGAGCACCCGGTTGATGACCATGACCTGCTTGTTGGTCGCGATGGCGGCCTCCGAAGCGGGATCGAGGTCGAAGTCCTCGTCGGCGACGATCATGTCGACGTCGCGCAGCTCGCCCAGCTCGCGCAGCTCCAGCGGCGTGAACTTCACCTGAGCGGGTCCGCGGCGCCCGAAGACGTGCACGTCGGTGACGGGAGAAGCCTTCAGCCCCTCGTAGACGTTCGGCGGGACCTCGGTGGGCAGGAGGTCCTCGGCGTGCTTCGCCAGCATCCGCGAGACGTCGAGCGCCACGTTGCCGTTGCCGATGACGGCGACGGAGGACGCCTCCAGCGGCCAGGTGCGCGACACGTCGGGGTGGCCGTCGAACCAGCTGACGAAGTCGGCCGCACCGTAGGAGCCCTCGAGCTCGACACCCGGGACGTCGAGCGGAGCGTCCCGAACGGCGCCGGTCGCGAAGATCACGGCGTGGTAGTGCCGCTTGAGATCCTCGAGCGTGATGTCGGTCCCGAAGTGCACGTTGCCGAAGATGCGGATGTCGCCCCGGTCGAGCACCTCCCGCAGCGCGGTGATGATCCCCTTGATGCGCGGGTGATCGGGCGCGACGCCGTAGCGGACCAGGCCGTAGGGCGCGGGCAGGTGCTCGAACAGATCGATCGAGACGTCGTACTTCTTCTCGGCCTTGATCATGAGGTCGGCGGCGTAGATGCCCGCGGGACCCGCGCCGACGATGGCCAGCCTGAGCTTGGTCATTGCGTTCCTCCTGCCGGGGCGCCGCAGCGCACAACCGGTCTCTCTCCTGCGGCGCAGGGCGCGCCGCGACGATCGGGGTCAGCCGTTGCGCTCGACGACGGTGTCGGCGAAGCGCGTCAGCGCCTTGCGGACGGAGCCGTCGGGCAGCGGAGCGAGGGCGGCGACGGCCTCGTCGGCCCACCGGTGGGCCTCGGCGAGGGTCTGCGCGGTGACGTCGTGATCGCGCAGCTGAGCGATGGCGTCCGAGATGTCGGCGCTCTGCTCCTCCGTGTGCGCGATGGCGTCGTTCGAGCGGCTCACATAGCTCTCGATGCGGGCGAGGAGAGCCGCGGCGTCCCTATCGGAGGAGGCGCGCTCGCGCAGGCGCAGGATCGGCAGCGTCGACACGCCGGCGCGGATGTCCGTGCCGGGGTTCTTGCCGGTCTCCTCCGGCTGGGGAGAGAGGTCGATGACGTCGTCGACGATCTGGAAGGCGACGCCGATCTTCTCGCCGAAGACGCGCATGGCCTCCTCGTACTCCTCCGGAGCCTCCGAGAACGCGACTCCCGTGCGGCCCGCCGCGGCGATCAGGGACCCGGTCTTGTCGGCCAGGACGGACAGGTAGTGCTCGACCGGGTCCTCGCCGTCGGTCGGGCCGACCGTCTCGTGCAGCTGCCCGAGGACGAGCCGCTCGAACGTGTCGGCCTGGAGCCGGATCGCCTTGTCTCCGAGCTCGACCATCAGCTGGTTCGCGCGGGCGAAGAGCAGATCGCCCGTCAGGATGGCCACGTTGTTGCCCCACACGGTCTGCGCCGACGGGACGCCGCGGCGCTTCTCCGCCTCGTCCATGACGTCGTCGTGGTAGAGCGATGCGAGATGCGTGATCTCGATCGCCTGCGCACCGAGCAGGACCTGCGGCGTGTTGCCGCGGCCCAGCGACGCGGCCAGGAGGGTGAGCATCGGGCGCACACGCTTGCCGCCCGCCTCGAGGAGGTACCGGGTGGAGACATCGGCCACAGCGTCCGCGAAGGACAGCTGCCGGACGAGACCCTCCTCGACCTGCTCCAGACCCGCGTCGATCGCGCGGGCGAGAGCCCGGTCCGACGAGGAGGAGAAGATGCGCTCGGAGAGGCCGAGCTGCGCCGTCAGAGACGGGCTGCGACGGGCGACGGGCGCAGTGGCGTTCACAGGGAAACCCTAACGTCTCGGCCTGTGCGGACCCCGGTCGTCATCGGGTCGCCGCGATCGGCTTGACGCCGCGGTGCAGCGCCACGATGCCAGCGGTCAGATCGCGGTAGGCCACGCGCTCGAAGCCCGCCGCGCGGAGCCAGGCGGCGACGACGCTCTGCTCCGGCCAGGCCCGGATGGAATCGCCGAGATAGTCGTACGCAGGATTGTTCGACGACGCGAGGCGCACGACGGCGGGCATGACCGTCGACAGGTAGAAGTCGTACGCGGCGGCCAGCGGAGCGATCGGCGGAGTCGAGAACTCGCAGATCACGACCCGGCCGCCGGGCTTCAGCACACGCAGGAACTCGGCGAGCGCCGTCCTCGGCTCGGCCACGTTGCGCAGACCGAACGAGATGGTCACGGCGTCGAACGACTCGTCCTCGAACGGGAGGTCCATCGCGTCGGCCTGGACGAACTCGATCCGGTCGTTGCCCGCCTGACGGCGACGGCCGACGGCGATCATCCCCGGGGAGAAGTCGGCTGCGACGACCTGGGCGCCCGACCGCGCCAGCGACGCGCTCGACGTTCCGGTGCCGGCCGCGATGTCGAGGATGCGCTCACCGGGAGCAGGGTTGACGGCGCGAGTGGTCGCGATCCGCCAGAGCCGGTCGTTCCCCACCGAGAGGAGTCCGTTCACCAGGTCGTAAGCGGGAGCCACGGTGTCGAACATCGAGGCGACCTCGTCGGGCCGTTTGGTGAGGTCTGCCTTCGTCACGATCCGCAAGTCTACGGCGAGACGCGGGACGGCGGCTGTGCATCCGCCGTCCCGCGCCGGTCGGCGCGCTCCCCCCTGGGGAAGCGCCGGGACCGCCCCGCTCCGCCTCGCGCGGCGGCCCCGGACCGGATCACGGTAGCAACGGAGCCCTCCGCCCCGAGCCCCGCGGCATGGGACGTCCCATCCTCTGGCGCGGGCGTACCCTGCTGAGGTGACGCTCATCGGCGCTGGAACCCCCCTGCTGCGTGCGGAGACGACTCCACTCGACTCTCCGCAGTCGCTCCTCTCCCACTCCGACCCGAGGCGGCCCCTCCTCTGGCAGCGCGACGGCGCCGGCATCAGCGGACGCGGCGAGGCCCTGCGCCTCGAGTTCTCGGGCCCGGAACGGCTGCGGGATGCGGCGGCGGCCTGGCGTCGGCTCTGCGACGCGGCGACGGTGGAGGACCGGGTCGGACTGCCCGGGACGGGGCTGGTCGCGTTCGGGACCTTCGCTTTCTCGAGCCGATCCGAGGCGACGAGCGTGCTGATCGTGCCGCGCACCGTGATCGGGACGCGCGACGGCCGGTCATGGCTGACGCGGATCACGATCGGCGAGGCGGAGAGACCGTATACGCCGAGCGAGGAGCCGCTGGGGGCGGAGTACCACGTGCCGCTCTCGCCCGGTGCGCTGCCGCCGGACGGGTACCGCGCGGCGGTCGCTGCCGCGGTGGAGACGATCCGGGCGGGTGAGCTGTCCAAGGTCGTGATCGCGCGCGATCTGAAGGGACGGCTCCCGCCGGGGGCGGACCTGCGCCGGATGCTGGCTGCGCTCACCGAGCGGTACCCGGACTGCTGGGGCTTCGCCGTGGACGGATTCCTCGGCGCCAGTCCGGAGACGCTGGTCGCGGTCGATCGGGGCGAGATCTCGGCGAGGGTGTTGGCCGGCACGGCCGCACGAGGCGAGGATCCCCTCGCCGACGCGGACGTGGAGGCCGCTCTGCTCGAGAGTCCGAAGGACCGCTCGGAGCACGCTTTCGCTCTCGCCAGTCTGGTCCGGGAACTCGAGCCCCACACACGGGAGCTGACGGCGGGCGCCGCCCCGTTCACGCTCCGCCTGCCGAATCTCTGGCACCTCGCGACGGACGTGCGAGGAACTCTGGGCGACTCCTCCAGCGCGCTCGATCTCGTCGATGCTCTTCACCCGACCGCGGCAGTGGCCGGCACTCCGACCGCCGACGCCCTTGCGCTCATCGAGCACCTGGAGCCCTTCGACCGCGGTCGGTACGCAGGACCCGTCGGCTGGATCGACGGCAACGGCGACGGCGAGTGGGCTGTCGGACTCCGCAGCGCCGAGGTCACGGCCGAGGGCGCGGTCACGGCCTGGGCGGGCGCCGGCATCGTGGCCGACAGCGTTCCCGAGTCCGAGCTCGCCGAGACCCGCATGAAGTTCCGCCCGATCACCGACGCGCTGGCCTGACGCACGTCGGGAGTCGTTGAAGCCGTCGGCTACCCGGCGCCTACCCCGCCGGGTCCCCGTCGAGCCGGGGAGCACCCGGCCGTCGTCCTGCGCCCACCGGCGGTCGCCCGGGCAGCGCCGGCGGCCGGGTCGTCACGCGGCGGCCGGTCGGTGTGGTCCAGTCCGCTGTGCCGTCCGGATGGAGCAGATACGTCCACCGGTCGCCGTGGCGCACGTGGTGGTGGGCGACGCACAGGGAGGCGAGGTTGTCGGGAGTCGTCTCTCCCCCGTTCCGCCATTCGACGCTGTGGTCGGTCTCCGTCGAGGACGCCGGCCGGGTGCAGCCCGGGAAGCGGCAGGTCTGGTCGCGGAGGCGGACCAGCAGCCTCATCCTCGGCGGCGGGAGGCGGTGGCGGCGCCCGACGGAGACGACCGCGCCGGTCTCCTCGTCGGTCAGCACGGGAGTGAAGGCGGCGGCGTCGTCGATGAGCGCTCGCACCGCCTCGGCGGGGATCGGCCCGTAGCCGTCGAGCTCGGCGGCCGCCTCGTCGTCACCCGCGGCGGTGCTCGCCGCCACGGTGACTCTCACCTCGGCCCGCAGCCCGATCGAGGGCGCCGCGGCTCCCTCCGGAGTGGTCCCCGCCACGTCCCCGTGGCAGAGCAGGTCGGCCCACGCGTCGGCCCGGAGCTGCGCCAGCGTCCGCAGATCGCGGTCCCCTTCGGCGCCGTCCCGCAGATCCCTCGCGATGCGGTCGAGCCGGGCGAGCGCTCCGACGGCCTCGGGCGCGGGGACGTGCGCGCAGACCGTCGCCATGCCGTCGATCCCGGCTGTCATCCACACCCGGCGGTCCTCGCGGGCGCGAGCGTGCCGCTCGGCGAGGGGCTCGTCGTGCAGCTCCTCCCGCACCCGCGCGAGGGCGTGGCGCAGCTGCCCCGGAGTCAGCGTCTCCGCGAGGTCGACGGCCCGGTCGTCGTAGGCCGCGCGCGCCGCTGCCGGGAGGGTCGCCGCGACGGAGCAGACGAGCTGGCCGGCCTCCCAGCGCATACTGGCGTCGGCGAGCGCGGAGCGGGTCCGCGGCAGCTCCTCCATCAGGAGCGAGGCGTGCAGCAGCTCCCTGGCGGCGGTGCGCTCGGAGACCCCGAGGGCGACGGCGAACTCCGCTCGGATCGACCGTTCGACGAGGTCCGTCGCATCCTTGCTGTCCGTCGAGGAGCCTCGGGCGAACGCGTCGGGACAGGTCAGCGCCGCGCGGTGTCCCGCGTGCAGCGCCTCCGCCGCGGTCAGGAGCACCGGGGAGGCGCTCCTCGCGAGCGCCGACGCCCGGTCGCCGAGGGCGAGGACCTCTCCTCGCACGGTCTCCGCATCAGCCATGCCTCCAGCGAAGCAGCAGCAGACGAGCTGCGGAGCTCGAACGAGGCGTCCCCGGGAGAACAGCGTCCGACGACGACCTGTGGAGGACCGACCGACCGGACCCGTGCGGACTCAGCGCTCGAGCCGGATCTCCACGATGCCCGGCCCGTCGCCCGGCGAGGTCAGCGCCTGCTCCAGCTCGCCGCGCGTCGCCGCACGACGGTGGCCCCACCCGTAGGCGCGCGCGAGAGCCTCCAGATCGGCGTTCTGCGGGGTGAACTGCACGCGGTCGAACGCATCGGGATGCGAGCTCGATGCGACCTCGAGTCCGTCGAAGATCGTGCCGCCCCCGTCGTTCACGACGACGAGCTGCACGCGCGGGCGTCGCTCTCCGGGCGGGAGGAGGAGGCCGCCGGCCTCGTGGAGCAGAGTGAGATCGCCGAGGACCGCGCGGGTGACTCCGCCGGCTCCCTGCTCGGTCGCCTGCGAAGCCACCGCGATCCCGAGAGCCGTCGAGATCGTGCCGTCGATGCCGGCGAGGCCGCGGTTCGCCAGGACGGATATCCGCTTGCCCGGCAGGGTCCCGTCGGCGACGCGGATCAGCCGCGACGCTCCGAACAGCAGCCGGTCGTGCGGCCAGGTGACCTTCCAGACCGCGGCGACGACGAAGTCGCGGGTGAGCGGTGCCCTGATCGCGGCGAGGGCGTTGCGCGCGTAGCCGCGGCGGTCCTCGACCGACATCGACCCCGCGTCGGGCACCTCGTCCAGCTCGTCGGGGTCGACCGTCAGGGCGCGGCTCGCGGACACCCAGGATCCGGCCCAGGCGCGCTCGCCGCGCTCAGGACGCGGCGACCCCACGGGCCGGACCACGTCGACGCCTCCGACGCGGCGGGCACGCCGGCCGGGGTTGTAGAACTGCTCGCGCACGGCGTCCACGACGATCACCTCGACGTCCTCGCGCCGCAGCAGCTCGGGGACCTCGCGGGAGAGCGTCGGGTGTCCGAGCACGATCGCCCGGCGGATGCGTCCGCCGAAGTCGGGCTCGCCGAGCAGGCGCCGCCAGGCGACGACGAGCTGCGGTCCGAAGCGGGCGCCGGAGGAGACCTCGGCCAGCAGCGGCCAGTCGCCGGCGCGAGCGATCTCCTCGGCCGCGGCGCCCGCCTTGTCCCCGGCGATGACGACCGTGAGCGGCTCACCGGGACCGGCGGTCACGACGGCACGCGGGATCCCGGATCCGACAGCGGGCGACGAGACCGGTCCGATCCGCTCCATGTCGGGCAGAGCGGAGGAGAGCGGGTCGCGGAAGGAGAGGTTCAGGTGGACCGGCCCGCGTCGCGCCGCGGTGACGGCACGATCGGCGAGCGCCCGCGCGTCCTCGGGCCGGGAGCCGTCGTCCGGAGCAGCGACGTCCTCGAACAGCCGCACGGCACGCCCGTACAGCTCGCGCTGCTCGGCCGTCTGGTTCGAGCGGATGCCGCGCAGCTCGTCGGGCCGGTCGGCGGTCAGCACGATCATCGGCACGTCCGAGGCGTCCGCCTCGAGCACGGCCGGGTGCAGGTTCGCGGTCGCCGTGCCGGAGGTCGTGATCACGAGCGCCGGCATCCGGGATTCGAGGGCGAGGCCCAGCGCCAGGAACCCCGCGGAGCGCTCGTCGATCCGCACGTGCAGCCGGATGTCGCCGCGGGTCTCGAGCTCGGCCGCCACCAGGGCGAGCGCCTGCGAGCGGGAGCCCGGAGCGACGACGACGTCGCGGACGCCGAGCGCGACGAAGCGGGTGAGGAGGTCGACCGCGAATCGGGTGGAGGGGGCGACCGGCCGGTGCTCAGGCATCCCGGCGGCCGGGGCCGTCGGCCTCGCCCTGCTCGTCCATCTCGGCGAGGTCGCGCTCGAGCTGGGCGATGCGCTCTGCCTGCAGGCGCTCCTCCTCGGGGTCGCGCTCGGTGCGGAGGGTGCCGAGGAAGTCGGGGTCGTCGTCCGGAGCGGTGTAGCGGCGGCCGGCGGCGCGCTGCTTGCGGGGACGGCCGATCCAGAACCACAGTCCCGCACCGATGACCGGGAGGATCAGCACCACCAGGATCCAGGACCACTTCGGGATCGCCCGCACGGCGTGACGGTTGCTCATCGCGACGTCGATCACGGTGTAGACCGTGAAGACGGCGAGGGCCACGAGCAGGCCGATGACGAGGCGGATCATGGACACGAGTCTACGTCCGGCACCCCCGTCGGGGAGGGTCCGCACGGACGCTGGACAGGAGGCTCCCACGGTGCTCACGGAAGCGCGTGCAGGGGCCGACGTACACTGTCCCGGTGAAACTGAGCCGCGCGGTCGTCGTCTACTCGCTCCTGCGCCTGGCGATGTTCGCCGGCGTCTTCGTGCTGGTGTACCTGCCGGCGCGCACCTTCGTCGACTCGGAGCTGACGGCAGCGGTCACCGCGGGCTTCGTCGCCGCGATCGCGAGCCTGTCCCTCTCCTACATCCTGCTGAGGAAGCCCCGCGAGCGCATCGCGGAGGCGATCTACGAGCGCCGCAAGGACGTCCCGCGCGCCCCGACCGACGACGACGTCGAGGACGCCGCGGTCGACGCGACCCGCGACGACCGCTGAGCCGGGCGCTCCCGCCGGCGAGGCCTCCCCTCTGACGCGCTGACCCCGCTCGCACCAGGCCCGGCCCGCAACAGCCGATCTCACCCGAATCCGGCCCACCCGAGCCCGCCTGGTGCGAGCCGCCGCTCTAGAACGCCAGCGCCGCCCCGAGGATGACCGCGTAGGCGAGCCCGCCCAGGCTGGTCAACTGCAGCGCCAGGATGAGCTCCTTCGCCGTCTTCGCCGTCAGGGTGATCAGGATGGCCGGCAGGATCATCAGAAGCACGAAGAGCGTCAGCCATGCCAGCGGGTAGAACAGCGCGAGGATCACCGCGATGCCGAACGGGATCAGTACGAAGCCCGTGTAGATCGCGCGGGACACGGCCGGTCCCGCGAGGACCGCGAGGGTCCGCTTGCCCGAGAGGCGGTCGGTCGGGATGTCGCGGATGTTGTTGACCATGAGCACGGCGCAGGCGAACAGGCCCGCCGCCACGGCGCCGAGCCACGACTCCTGGTTGGTGCGGCCGATCTGCACGAACGTGGTGCCGACGGTGGCGACCAGGCCGAAGAACACGAAGACGAAGAGCTCGCCGAGCCCGAGGTAGCCGTAGGGGCGGCGTCCGCCGGTGTAGAACCAGCCGGCCGCGATCGCCGCCGCGCCGACGATCAGGAACCACCACTGCCCTGAGAGGGCGGTGAGCACGAGGCCGGCGACGGCCGCGATCCCGAAGAAGACCAGGGCGACGGTGAGCACCTGGCGGGGCTTCGCCGCTCCGGAGCCGGTCAGCCGCGAGGGTCCGACGCGGTTGGCGTCGGTGCCGCGCACGCCGTCGGAGTAGTCGTTGGCGTAGTTGACGGCGATCTGCAGGGCGAGCGAGACGGCCAGGCAGAGCAGGGCGCGCACCCAGTGCCAGCCCTCGTCGACGACCTGGGTCGCTCCGGTGCCGATGAGCACGGGGGCGACGGCCAGCGGGAGGGTGCGGAGGCGGGCGCCGGCGATCCACTCGCGGGGACCGGCGGGCTTCACGACGATCGTTCGCGGGCTGCCCCCGGGGCGGCCGCTGGAGGACTTCTTCTTGCGACTCGTACTCGACACGGAGGGAATCCTACCCACCGGCCCGTCGACGCTCGGAGCCGGTCAGCCCTGCTCGGCGAGCACCTCGAGGGCGCGGCGGTCGGGCTTCCCGGAGGCGAGGAGGGGGATGCGGCCGACGGGCAGCACGACCGCAGGAGCGGCGGCGCGCCCGAGGCGGTCGGCGATCAGGGTGCGCAGGTCGGTGAGCGCGGGAGCCTCCTCCGCCGTGACGACGACCGGGACCTCGCCCCACTGCTCGTCCGCCCGCCGCACGACGACCGCGTCGGGGACGGGCCCCTCGCGGAGCACGGCCTCGACGGCGTCGAGCGACACCTTCTCCCCGCCCGACACGATCACGCGGTCGAGCCGACCGGTCACCCGGAGGCGCCCGTCGACGATCGACCCCGCGTCGCCCGTGCGGTACCAGCGCTCCCCGTCGAGCTCGAGGAAGGCGGAGGCGCTGCGCTCGTGGTCGATCGCGCCGTCGGCGTCGAGGTAGCCCTCCGCGAGGGTCGGGCCGCCGAGCAGCACCTGCCCGTTCTCGACGCGCATCCGCACGTCGTGGAGCGGGACGCCGTCGTAGACGCAGCCGCCGGACGTCTCGCTCGATCCGTAGGTCAGGCGGATGCGCGCACCGAGGGCGGCGGCGCGGTCCCGCAGCGGCTGCGGCGTCGCCTGGCCGCCGATCAGGAGCGCGTCGAACGAGCGGAGCGCCTCGGCCGCGGCCGGATCGCGCTCGGCGAGGTCCAGCAGCCGCGCGAGCTGCACGGGGACCAGCGAGGAGTACCGCCGCTCCCCCGCCGGCATCGTCCGAGCGAGAGCGAGGAAGGCCGCCGCGTCGAAGCCGCCGGCCGGGAGGACGACCGGGTCGGCCTCCGCGGCCAGCGAGCGGACGAGCACCTGCAGTCCCGCGACGTAGTGCGTCGGCAGGCAGAGCAGCCAGCGTCCCGGCCCGCCGAGCTCGGCGAGGGTCGTGGAGGCGCTGGTGAGCAGGGCCGCTGTCGAGAGCGCGACCCGCTTGGGCGGCCCCGACGACCCCGAGGTCTCGACGACGGCGGCGACGCGCTGCGGCACGACGGCATCCTCGGAGGCGGTCGCAGCGCCGGGGGCGGAGACGCGGATCGCCGGGCCGCTGCCGTCCAGGGCCGCGCGAAGAGCGAGGAGGACGGCCTCGACCGTCGCGTCGACACCGGCGAGCGGGCGGGTCACCTGCGTGCCCTCCGGCTCAGAACTGCCACGGGAACGGCGACCAGTCGGGCTCGCGCTTCTCGAGGAAGGAGTCTCGTCCCTCGACGGCCTCGTCGGTGCCGTAGGCGAGGCGCGTGGTCTCGCCCGCGAAGAGCTGCTGGCCCACGAGGCCGTCGTCCACGGCGTTGAACGCGTACTTCAGCATCCGGATGGCCGTGGGCGACTTGGTGAGGATCGTCTCGGCCCACTCCACCGCGGTCGTCTCGAGCTCGGCGTGCGGGACGACCGCGTTCACGGCGCCCATCTCGTAGGCGCGCTGCGCGGAGTACTCCCGCGCGAGGAAGAACACCTCGCGCGCGGCCTTCTGCCCGATCTGGCGGGCGAAGTACGCCGAGCCGTAGCCCGCGTCGAAGGAGCCGACGTCGGCGTCCGTCTGCTTGAATCGCCCGTGCTCGGCGGAGGCGAGGGTGAGGTCGCAGACCACGTGCAGCGAGTGCCCGCCTCCCGCGGCCCAGCCGGGGACGGCCGCGATGACGACCTTCGGCATGAAGCGGATGAGGCGCTGCACCTCGAGGATGTGCAGGCGGCCGTTCCGCGCGGAGTCGATGCCCTCGGCGGTCTCGCCGTCGGAGTACCGGTAGCCGTCGCGGCCGCGGATCCGCTGGTCTCCTCCCGAGCAGAACGCCCAGCCTCCGTCGCGCGGGCTCGGGCCGTTGCCGGTGAGGATGACGACGCCGATGCGCGGGTTCGTCCGGGCGTCCTCGAGGGCGCGGAACAGCTCGTCGACCGTGCGCGGCCGGAACGCGTTGCGGACCTCGGGCCGGTCGAACGCGACCCGCGCGATGCGGCCGGAGCGGTCGTGGTGGTAGGTGATGTCCTCGAGTGCGTCGAAGCCGTCGACGGCCGCCCAGCGGTGCGCGTCGAACAGTTCGGAGACCTGCGTGCTCATGTCACGACCCTACTGATCCGGACTGCACGGCGACTCGACACCGCTCGGGCAGACGGAAGGGGACCCCGCTGACGCGGAGTCCCCTTGCCGGTGCTCGCCCCTACTTGGCGGCGGAGGTGGTGCGGTTCTCGGCCGACACCATCCAGGCGTACTGCTCGAGGCTCTGGATGATCGCGTGGAGGAGATCCGCGCTGGTCGGGTCCTCCTCGTCCACCTGGTCGTGGACCTCGCGCATGGTGGCGGCGGTGTTCTCGAGGCGGATCGTGACCAGGTCGACGGTCTCGGCCGTGTCGATCTCGCCGTGCGGGTACTCGGGGAGGGTGGTGGTCGCGGCGACGGTGTCGCTGCGGCCGTCCGGGATCCCGTGGAGGGCGCGCATGCGCTCGGCGATGTCGTCGCTGAACTCGCGCGCGGCCTCGATGATCTCGTCGAGCTGGAGGTGGAGGTCGCGGAAGTTCTTGCCCACGACGTTCCAGTGGGCCTGCTTGCCCTGGACGTGGAGCTCGATCAGGTCGACGAGGACGATCTGGAGGCTGTCGAGCAGCTCCTTGGAGGCCTTGAAGCCCTTCTCGGCGTTCTGGCGGCGGCTGGTCTTGGCACCGGAGCCCGCGGGGGCTTCGACGTGGCGTTCGAGGGTGGTGGTCATGGACCGTTCCTTTCTCTTGCAGTGCCGGGTGCGGTGTCCCGCCCCGAGTCTGGCTTCTTCGGCTGGACGGCGCCCGCACGCGCGGGGTGCGCGCGCTGGGCGGGGCCCGTGGTTGCAGGGATCAGATCGTGGCGACGGATCCGGAGTCGACGCGGTAGTTCGAGCCGTTCACGAACGAGGCGCGGTCGGAGCAGAGGAAGGCGATCACGGCTGCGACCTCCTCGGCCTCGCCCCGGCGCTTCAGCTCCATGTACGGCCGCTCCTCGTCGAGGAAGGACGAGATCGCCTCGTCGACCGAGGTGCCCCTCTGCTCGGCGCGCTTGGACATCATCGCGTCGGTCATCGGAGTGCGGATGAACGCGGGCGAGACCGTGTTCACGAGCAGGCCCTCCTGCGCGTAGGAGCGCGAGAGGCCCTTGGCGAAGGCGAGAACGCCCGCCTTCGCGGCGCAGTAGGGCAGTTCGTCGTCGTAGGGCTGCACGGCGTCCTCGGAGGCGGTGAGCACGAGCCGGCCCCAGCCTCCGGTGCGGAGGTCGGGCAGGAACTCGCGCACGAGCCGCACGGGACCGAGCAGGTCGACCTCAAGGGTGCTGGTCCAGCCCTCGTCGTCGATCTCGTGGAAGAGGCCCTGCGCCCCTGTGACTCCGGCGCACTGCACGAGGATGTCGATCGCGCCGACCGCTCCGGCCACGCGGCGATGCAGCTCGACGAGCTGCTCCGTGCTGGTGACGTCGGCGGCGAAGGCGTGCAGGCGGCCCTCCGGAGCGTCGAGCCCGGCCGCCGCCCGGTCCAGCTCCGCCTGGTCCTTGTCGGTGATCACGACGGTCGCGCCCTCGGCGAGGAGGAGCTGCGCCGTGGCCAGGCCGATGCCGGAGTCGCCTCCGGTGACGAGGGCGGTGCGGCCGGTGATCCCGAGATCCATGCTGAGGTGCTCCTTGTGGGTGCGGTGCGAGGGGGTGGTACCGGTCTACGCCCCTCGGAGCCGGCCCTCAACGGGTTGCGCGGACGCCGTCGGCGGGGTTACGCGCGGCCGACCTTCTCCGGCGCCAGCTCCTCGATGGTGATGGCCGCGTTGATCAGCGCGAGGTGGCTGAGCCCCTGTGGCAGGTTGCCCCAGAAGGCCAGGTCGTCGACCGCGATCATCTCGGACATGATCCCGACGTCGTTCGGGACCGTGGCGACGAGCTCGTCCATCAGGGCGACCGACTCGTCGTGCCGACCGACGCAGGCCAGGGCGGACGCGAGCCAGAACGAGCAGGCCACGAACGGGTGCTCCTCGCCCTCCATGCCGGAGTAGCGGAACAGCAGCGCGCCGCGGCCGAGCTCCTTCACCAGGGCGTCGATGGTGGAGATCATCCGCTCGCCGCGCTCGTAGCCGCTGGGCGCGTGCAGGAGCACCGAGGCGTCCAGCTCCTCGCTGCCCGGGTACATCACGTAGGAGCCGAGCTCCTCGGACCAGCAGTGCTCCTCGATCCACTCCCGGATGCGGTCGCGCTCGAAGCGCCATCGGTCGGGGCTGCCCGCGACCTGGCCGAGCTCCGCCAGGTGCACGGCCGCGTCGAGCGCCTGCCAGCAGCCCATCTTCGAGGAGGTGTAGTGCTGCTCCTCCTCCAGCTCCCACATTCCTGCATCGCGGTTCCGCCACAGGTCGCAGGTGGTGTCGGCGACGCGGGCGAGGAGCCGACCGGTCTGGATGTCGAGGACGTTGCCCTCGTCGACGTAGATGCGGCAGATGTCGAAGAGGTCGCCGAAGACGCCCAGCTGCAGCTGGCTCTGCGCTGCGTTGCCGGCGACGACCGGGCCGATGCCGGCGTAGCCCGGGACGTCGAACTCCTCCAGGACGGTCGGCATGGAGCCGTCGAGTCCGTAGAAGATGTGCAGGTCCGGCCCGTGCTCCTTGATCGTGCGGAGGAGCCAGGACAGCGCGGCGTGCGTCTCCTCGCGCAGGCCGAAGCGCACCAGCGCGTGCATCGTGTACGCGGCGTCGCGCACCCAGGCGAAGCGGTAGTCCCAGTTCTTGCCGCCGTTGGGCGACTCCGGGAGCGACGTGGTCGCGGCCGCGGCGATGGCTCCTGTGGGCGAGTAGATCAGCAGCTTGAGCGCGAGGGCGCTGCGCTGGACGGCCTCGGACCACGGGCCGTCGTAGGAGAACTCCTCCGACCAGTCCTGCCAGCTGCGGATGGTGCGGTCGATGCCGCGGTCGACGTTCTTCGCGACCGGGAAGTGCAGCGGCTCGTCGTGCGTGGCCGACACGACCAGGACGTGCCGCACGGCGTCCTTCCCCGCGGTCACGACGAAGGAGCCCGTCAGCTCGTCGCCGGCGCCGGAGGGCGCGTCGTCGCCGTCGGGCCCGTGCTCCTGCCCGGTGACGCCGATGGTGATGTCTCCGGCGCGGATGAGCGAGCGGCCGTCGGCGTTCTGGATCCACGGGGAGAACCGGCCGAGTCCCGTTCCGGGACGCACGGCCCAGCGCATCCGCACCTCGCCGTCGACACCGTCCACGCGGCGCGCGAGCTCGGCCCACGGGAGGCGGCCCGCGATCCCGGTGACGAGCGCGTCCGTCACGCGGACGGTGCCCGACTCGGTGGTGAAGGTGGTCTCGAGGACGTTCGTGTCGCGGATGTAGGCGCGCGAGACCTCGGCGGGCTCCTCGGGGGCGAGCTCGACGCAGCCGCCGGACTCGGCGTCGATCAGGGCGGCGAAGGCGGGGGTGGAGCCGAGGTCCGGGACGGGCATCCAGTCGACGCCGCCGTCCTTCGCGATCAGGGCGACCGTGCGACCGTCTCCGATCGCGGCGTAGTCGCGCAGGGGCCTGGTCGAGCGGGGTGCAGCCATCCCCTCACCGTAGGGCGCGGGCGGTGCGCCGATTCGGGCTTGCGGGCGGACGGGCTTGCTTGTAGCGCCCGGTCAGGTCGTGGCGACTCCGCCGTACTCCTCGAGGCGGTCGGTGAACTCGCCGCGGTCCTCGTCCTGCAGGACCCCGTTCGCGTACCCCGCCAGGAACGCGCCCTGCGGGTCCGGCGAGAGGCCGACTCCGTCGAGCATGTCGGCGACCAGGCCGGTCGGATCGGCGTCGAGGTCGACGAGGCCCAGCTCGATAGCGGGCACGAGGTCGGCGGAGGAGCGCGCGGTGACGATCCAGAGCGCGGCCGAGGCCTCCTCGTCCGAGAGGTCGCCGTCGAGCTCGTAGCCCGCCTCCGACCACTCCTCGGGGGTGTCGGCCACCTCGACGTCGTCGAAGCCGAGGGGCGAGAGCGCTGCGGTGAAGCGGTCGACCGCCGCATGCCTGTCGGCGTCGGTCGAGACGTCGGCGGCGGCGTACTCGGTCGCCGAGATGTAGTCGTAGAGGAGGGAGGGCCCGCCGTAGGCGTTCTGCGACTGCTCGTAGTACTCGTCGTCGGCCGAGGTCCACTCCTCGGGGACGGCGCCCTCGACGGCCGCGACGGCCTTCTCGGCACTCGCGCGCACGTCCTCCGCGGACGGCTGGCCGAGGATCGTCGCGGCGTCGCCGTCCTGGTAGCCGGGGTAGTCGTAGAGCGGATCGGACGGGTCCCCGCTGCCGAACGGGTCGTCCGTCGGGTCGCCGAACGGCTCGGACGGAGCGCTCGTCGACGCGCTGCCGGCGGCGGAGTCGAGCGCGCCGCCCACTCCGACGGCGACGAGCGTGCCGAGCACGCCGGTGTAGACGACGCCCACGAGGAGGCTCGTGCCCAGCGCGATCCAGGCGCCCCTGCCGAGCGGGCGGTGGGAGGGGACGGAGCCCTGCGTCGGGCCCGGGGCGGGCGCGGGCGGCGGGCTCATCGGCATCTGGCTCATCGCACTCCTCCGGACTCCAACGGCAGCCTCGTCAGTCTGGCACCTCGGCGGTCGCTCGGAGGAGGGACCCCGGGGGCTTGCGCGCGCGTCGCCGACCTCCTGCGCCCGGGTGGCCACCGCGTGGCCCCGGCCGGTGGACAATGGCCGGATGGACGACGTCGTGCCCGCCTCCCCGCTCCCCTCCCTCGGCGAGATCGACGCGGGACTCCGCGTCGTCGCTCTGCCGCTCCGCACCCGCTTCCGCGGCGTCGACAACCGCGAGATCGCGCTCGTGCGCGGCCCCGAGGGCTGGACCGAGTTCTCGCCCTTCCTCGAGTACGGCGCGGAGGAGTCGGCGGCGTGGCTCCGGGCGGCGATCGACTACGGCTGGAGCGAGCAGCCGGCACCGCTGCGCGACCGCATCCCGGTGAACGCGACCATCCCGGCCGTCGCACCGCACGAGGTCGCCGCCGTGCTCGCGAGCTACCACGGCTGCCGCACGGCGAAGGTGAAGGTCGCCGAGCGCGGCCAGACGCTGGCCGACGACGTGGCCCGGGTCGTCGAGGTCCGCCGCCTGCTCGGTCCGGAGGGCCGGATCCGCGTGGACGCGAACGGCGGCTGGAACCTCGACGAGGCCGAGCACGCCGTCCACGCCCTCGCGGAGTCCGACCTCGAGTACGTCGAGCAGCCGTGCGCGAGCGTCGACGAGCTGGCGGAGCTGCGCTACCGGGTGAAGTACATGGGCATCCCGATCGCCGCCGACGAGAGCGTCCGCAAGGCCGCCGATCCACTCGCCGTCGCCCGGGCCGGAGCCGCGGACCTGCTGGTCGTGAAGGCCCAGCCGCTCGGGGGGACGCGCCGGGCGCTGGCCCTCGTCGCCGAGGCGGGGCTGCCGGCGGTGGTCTCGAGCGCGATCGACAGCTCGGTCGGACTCGCCATGGGCGCCGCCCTGGCCGCGGCGCTCCCCGAGCTGCCCTTCGACTGCGGACTCGGCACCGCGTCCCTCCTCGCCGCGGACGTCACGGAGCGGCCGCTGCGGCCGGTGGACGGCGGGATCCCCGTCGGCCGCGTGGAGGTCTCGGAGGAGCTCCTCTCCCGTCACGCCGTGTCACCGGAGCGGCTCGCCTGGTGGCGGGCGCGGCTCCGCGACTCCTACGCGCTGCTCTGATCGTCGGCGGCGGGCGCCGTGTCGGAGGGGCGGCAGAATGGGAGCGTCGGCCGCCGGTGCCCGACGCGTCCCCCACCCTCGAGCATCGGAGCCCCGTGAGCGCATCGACCGTCCCCGTCTTCCTCGACTGCGACACCGGCATCGACGACTCGCTCGCTCTGGCGTACCTCCTCCGCTCGCCCCGGGCCCGCCTCGTCGGGATCAGCACGGTCAGCGGCAACACCGACGCCCGCCGGGCCGCGGTCAACAGCCTCGGCCTGCTGGCGCTGGCCGGCCGCGACGACGTGCCGGTCGCCGTGGGGGCGCACCACTTCCTCGAGGAGGACTACGCCGGCGGATCTCCGCACGTGCACGGCGACGACGGCATCGGCGGGGTCGCGCTGCCCGAGGGCGGCGCGCCGGTCGACGAGGATCCGGCCGACCTCCTCCTCCGTCTCGCCCGCGAGCACGAGGGCGAGCTGCGGCTGGTCGCGATCGGCCCGCTGACGAATCTCGCGCTCGCCCTCCGCGCGCACCCGGAGATCGCGTCCCTCGTCCACTCGGTGACCGTGATGGGCGGAGCCGCGCTGGTCCCCGGCAACGTGACCGCCGTGGCGGAGGCCAACATCTGGCACGACCCTGCGGCCGCCGCCGAGGTCGTCGCGGCCGACTGGGATCTGACGCTCGTGCCCCTGGACGTGACCATGCGGCACCTGCTGACGGAGGAGGACCGCGCCGTCCTGCTCGCGTCGCCCGATCCCCTCGCGCAGGCCATCGGGCAGGCGCTCGACTTCTACTTCGACTTCTACGTCGGCCACTTCGGTGAGCGCACCGCTGCCATGCACGACCCCATGGCCGCCGCGATCGCCGTCGACGCCGTCGCCCTCACCTCCGCCCCGCGCGTCCACGTCACTGTCGACGCCACCCACGGCCCCGGCCGCGGCCAGACCGTCGCCGACCTCCGCGGCATTTACCGCGGCGTCCATCCCTCCGACGCCCGCACCCGCGTCGTCCTCGCCCTCGACGCCCCTTTCGCCCCCCACCTCATCGACGTCGTCACCGCCGTCTGACCCGCGCGGGGCCACCCGAAGCCCGTCCGTGCCCCCGGCCCCGACACGCCCGTTCCTCGATCAGCACGCACCGACCCGGCGCTTCCGTACGCGGGAACTCGACAGGCTCGCTCCGAGCGTTCGTGTCAGGGGATCTCGATACTCGCGCTGCTCACTACTCGATCAGCATGTCCCGTCGACCGCCGTCCCCCCGCCCTCCCGCGAAGCGCAGCTCCCCAGAACCCGACCGCGCAGCGGAGCGCTCCCCCACGGCGACCGCTCCCCCACGGCGACCGCACCCCCACGGCGATCGCGAAGCGGAGCCCACCCACCTCGGCGACCGCGGAGCCCACGCTGACCCGACCGCGAAGCGGAGTCCACCCACCACCGCGACCGCGAAGCGGAGCACTCCCCCGCGGCGAACGCGAAGCGGAGCCGTCCCCAGTGCGCGTCCTGGTGGGCGGTCGGCGGGGCGTGGTGGGGTCGATCGCAAGGCGGAGGCGTCGGGCGTAGCGGCGCTACGTTCGTCGCCGACAACGCCGCGAGGGGCCCCACCAGGCCCCGCCGACCCGATTACATGCCGGTGTCGAGGCCGGAGTAGGCATGGAGTCCCTTGAAGAACACGTTGACGACGCCGAAGTTGAACATGACGGCGGCGAAGCCGACGATGGCGAGCCAGGCGGAGGGGGTGCCGCGCCAGCCGCGGGTGGCGCGGGCGTGGATGTAGCCGGCGTAGATGGTCCAGATGATGAAGGTCCAGACCTCCTTGGTGTCCCAGCCCCAGTAGCGGCCCCAGGCCTTCTCGGCCCAGACGGCGCCGGCGATGAGCGTGAAGGTCCAGAGGATGAAGCCGAGGATCGTGACGCGGTAGGCGAGGTTCTCGAGGGTGAGGGAGCTGGGCAGGGTGCGCAGGAAGCGGAGGACCGAGCGGGGGCTGTCGCCGGAGGATTCGCGGCGGGCCTGGAGGAGCTGGGTGACCGAGAGCGCGAAGCCGAGGGCGAAGAACGCGGTGCCGAGGATCGCGACGAGCACGTGGATGACCAGCCAGTAGGACTGGAGTGCCGGCGGGAGCGGGACGACGGCGACGTAGTAGTTGACGGTCGCGATGCCGAGGAGCACCAGGACGAGGCCGGTGATGAACGCTCCGAGGAAGCGGAGGTCCCAGCGCAGCTGGACGGCGAGGAAGACGCCGATGATGATGAGCGTCCCGGTCATCGAGAACTCGTACATGTTCGCCCAGGGGACGCGGCCGGCGGCGACGCCGCGGAGGACGGTCGCGCCGAGGTGGAGCACGAAGCCGAGGAGCGTGAGCGAGAACCCGATGCGCATGGTCTTCGAGCGGGCGGGGGCGCGGTAGACCTCGTCCTCGACGCGGCTGCCGATGCGGGAGAGCGTCGCGGTGCGTCCGGAGCCTGCGGCGGCGACGGTGGCCTTGCCGCTGGCCGCGCGGTCGGCGGCGGCCGCGGAGGCGACGCGCTCCGCCTCCTGTACGACCTCGATCGACTCGCCGTCGGCCAGGGAGGCGCGGCGGGCGAGGTCGATCGCGAAGAAGACGAACGCCATGGCGTAGATGCCCATGGCGGAGGAGAGGCACAGCACCGAGTACTGCGAGAGGGTCGCGATCACCTCCTCAGGGTAATCGCTCGCCGCCCCGCCCGCCCCTTCGCGCTTGCACAGACTCGGCCCCTGCCCAGCCGGGCGACGGCTGTGGAGGGGCGTCCGGGAGGCGGGTCAGTCGAGCGGGGCGTGCCGGTCGGCGATCGTCCGAACGGCGCGCACCAGCTGGGGGTCCTCGCCGCGGGCGAGTCCCGCGTACTCGAGGAGGAGGCCGCCGTCGTCCTGGGCGGTCGCCTTCACCCACACGCGGCGCCGCGGGACGAACAGCGAGGTGAGGAGTCCGGCGAGCACGAGGATCGCGAAGAGCAGCACCCAGCCCTGGGTCGCGTCGTGGTGGATGTCGAACGAGGCGAAGCGCTTGACGCTGTCGGTGCCGATCCGCGTCGGGTCGGCGCCCGTGTTGTCGAAGGTCACGCTGCCGAGCCCGTTCGGGAGCTCGGCCGTGTCGCCGGGCTTGAGGGTGATCGGCGCGACGCCGGTGGTGCCGCCGGTGAGCCGGGTCAGCGAGTCGGTGTTGAGCACGTAGACGGATGTGGGCACTCCCCCGTCGAGGCCGAGGTCACCCGCGAAGACGTTCAGCGAGAGCACGGGGTACTGCAGGTCGGGGAAGATCGAGGTCGACGCCCCGGAGGCCAGCGTGTCCTGCGTCGGGTAGAAGAATCCGGTGAGGCCCAGCTGCTCGGAGAGCCCGTCCGGCACCTTGACGACGCCGACGGAGGTCAGGTTCGCGTCCTGCGGGAGGAACGGCACCGAGTCGGTGAAGATCGCCCGGCCGGAGGGATCCCGGACCGTGATCGTCGGCGCGTAGCCGTTGCCGAGGAGGTAGACGTTCGTGCCGCCGATCGCCAGCGGGTCGTTGACCTTGATCGTGCGGTCCTCGGTGCCCCCGCCGCGCTCGGAGGTCGTGACGTTCGCGGTGAAATCGACGGGCTGGCCGAGCGCCGACTGGTTCTGCTCCTCGTACTTCACGTCGAGGCTGTCGAGGGTCAGCTGGTACGGGTCGAGCTGGCTGCTGTCGAAGAAGCGACCGGGGTTGAAGGAGTCGTAGGCCGCGAGGTTGTTCGCGAACCCCTGGGAGCCCTCGACCAGCACGCGCTGCCCGCTGTAGCCGAACCCGCCGCCCACTCCGACGGCGACGAGGATGCCGACCAGGGCGGAGTGGAAGACCAGGTTGCCGGTCTCGCGGAGGTAGCCGCGCTCGGCCGAGACGCTCGACCAGCGGCCGCGCGGGTCGTCGTAGCGCTCGACACGGTAGCCCGCCCGGCGCAGGACGGAGTGGGCGGAGGCGACGGCCTCCTCCTCCGTCGCGCCCTCGACCTCGCGGACGGTGTAGCCGGCGAGGCGCTGCAGGCGTGCCGGGGTGCGCGGCGGCCGCGACCGCATCGCCTGGAAGTGGTGGCGCGTGCGCGGGACGATGCAGCCGATCAGGGAGATGAACAGCAGCAGGTAGATGCTCGAGAACCAGGCGGAGGTGTAGGTGTCGAACGCCTGCACCCTGTCGAGAAGGGGCGCGAGGTCGGGGTTGTCGACGAAGTACTGGGTCACGCCGTTGGGGTCGGAGGAGCGCTGCGGCACGAGCGATCCGGGGACCGCCGCGATCGCCAGCAGCAGCAGGAGGAACAGCGCCGTGCGCATGCTGGTGAGCTGGCGCCACATCCAGCGGAGCCAGCCGGTGAACCCGAGCGCCGGCTGCGTGACGGTGCCGTCGGAGTCGTAGTGGTCGGCGGGGCGGAAGGAGGCGTCCGTCCTCCGCTGCGCGGCCTCGTCGGGGCGGCGCGTGCTCTCCTCGGAGTCAGATCGCCGGCTGGAAGCCATCGATCACCGCCGAGAGGGATCCGTAGACGAGGGTGTTCCAGATGCCCGTGACCATCAGGACTCCGATCAGGACGAGGGCGGCGCCGCCGAGGACGTTGACCACGCGGATGTGGCGCTTCACGAAGGCGAGCGTGCTGGTCACCCAGCTGAAGCCGAAGGCGACGAGGAGGAAGGGGATGCCGAGTCCGAGGCAGTAGACCAGGGCGAGGAGGGCGCCGCGCCAGGGCGAGCCCACGCCGTAGCTGAGGGCGAGGATCGAGCTCAGCGTCGGGCCGAGGCAGGGCGTCCAGCCGACGCCGAAGACGATGCCGAGCAGCGGCGCTCCGATCAGCCCGGTGGCGGGACGGATCCCGGGCCGGAGCGTGCGCTGGAGGAACGAGAACTGCCCGATGAAGACGAGCCCCATCGCGATCACGACGAGCCCGAGGACGCGGGTGATCAGGTCGGTGTACTGGCGCAGCCAGAAGCCGACCGTGCCCGCCGCCGCCCCGTAGAGGACGAACACCAGCGAGAATCCGAGCACGAAGAGGAGGACCCCCAGCACGACCCGGCGGCGTCCGCGGGCCGCCCGCTCGTCGGCGTCGGTGAATCCGCCGACGTAGGCGAGGTAGCCGGGCACCAGCGGGAGCACGCAGGGCGACGCGAAGGACACGAGCCCGGCCAGGAGCGCGATCGGCACGGCCAGCAGGAGCTGACCGCTGACGACGATGTCGCCCACGCCGCTACTCCTCCTCGGCGAGCGTGTCGCCCACGAGGGTCGAGAGGATCGACGCCTCCTGGAGCTGGCCGAGGATGCGCGACGCGACGCGCCCCTCCCTGTCGAGGACGAGCGTCGTGGGCACGGCGTTCGGCGGGACGGTGCCGGTGAAGGCGAGCTGCACCGACGAGTCGGTGTCGACGATGGAGGGGTAGCCGAGCCCGAAGGTCTCGGCGAAGGCGGCCGCGGTAGGGGCCTGATCGCGCACGTTGACGCCGACGAACGACACGCCCTTGTCGGCGAACTCCGTGTTCACCGTCTCGAGGTCCGCGGCCTCGGCGCGGCACGGGGCGCAGCTGGCGTACCAGAAGTTGACGACGACGACCTGCCCGGCGAGGTCGGCGGAGTCGATGGTGGCGCCGGTCTCGTCGGTGCCGGAGAAGACGATGGGGTCGTCCCGGTCGGCGGCGGCGATCTCGGTGACGGTGCCGTCCCCCGAGATGTAGCCCTTGTTGCTGCCGTTGCGGTACTGGTCGGCGAGCGGATCCTCGGAGCAGCCCGTCAGCGCGAGCGCGGCGGCCAGCGCGAGGACGCCCGCTGCGCGGAGCCGCCCCGTCCGGCGCATCAGACCGCTCCCACGTCGGTGGCCAGGCCCTGCAGGCCGGCGGCCGGGTCGGAGTAGCCGACCTCGACGAAGCCGTCCCCGCGCCGCTCGAGGGTCGTGATGCTCGAGAGCGCGCAGCGGCGCTTGCGCGGATCGTGGAAGAGGCGCTCGCCGGCGAGGGCGCGGTGGACCGTCCAGATGGGGAGCTGGTGGCTGACGATCGCGGCGTCGCCCTCCTCCGTGCTCTCCCACGCCGACTCGATCGCCGCGTACATCCGCGCCGAGATGGAGAGGTACGGCTCGCCCCAGCTGGGCTCGAAGGGGTTGCGGAGCCAGGGCCAGTGCTTGGGGTTCCGCAAGGCGGAGCTGCGCGCGGCGAGGGACTTCCCCTCGAAGCGGTTGCTCGGCTCGATCACCCGCTCATCGGTGCGGATCTCGAGCTCGAACGCCTGCGAGATCGGCTGCGCGGACTCCTGCGTGCGCTGGAGCGGCGAGGCGATCAGCGCCGTGACGTGGCGCCGGCGCTCGAGCAGGTCGTCGGCGGCGGAGCGGGCCATGCGGTGGCCCAGATCCGAGAGCCGGAAGTTCGGGAGTCGCCCGTAGAGGACCCGGTCGGGGTTGAACACCTCGCCGTGCCGCACGAGATGGATCTGATCGGCAACCACGAGCGTCAAGTGTACGGAACGCGGCGTGGGGGAACGCCGGGAAAAGGGTCGCCTGAGCCGGACCTGAGCGGAGCCTCAGCGCCGCGCCGAGACCGCCGCCGACAGCCGCCGCACGAGCGGTCCGGGCAGGTGCCGCACCACGGCCATCGGGACTCCGAAGCGCACCGACGGCACCGAGACGACGGAACCGCGCGCGACGTCGCGGAGGAACTCCTCCACCACCGCGTCCGCATCGAGCCAGAGGAAGGAGGGGATGGAGGAGGTGTCCATCGCCGCCCGCTCGTGGAACTCGGTGCGCACCCAGCCCGGGCAGAGCGCGGCCGAGCGGACGCCGGTGCCGCGCAGCTCGACGGCCAGCGACTGCGCGAAGGCGGTCGCCCACGCCTTCACCGCGGAGTAGGGGCCGAGGTGCACGAAGCCCGCGACGCTCGACACCGTGAGGATCGCGCCGCGGCCGCGGGTGGTCATCGCCTCCGCCGCCGCACCCGAGAGCACGGCGACCGAGCGCACCATCACCTCGAAGGCGTGGTCCTGGGCGGCGACGTCCGGCTCGGCGAAGGTCCCGTCGATCCCGAAGCCGGCGTTGTTGACGAGGACGCGGACCGGTCGGGCCGGATCGACGAGCCGCGCGCGCACGCGCTCGACCTGCTCGCGGTCGCCGAGGTCCGCGGGCAGGACCTCGACCGCCGCGGCGCCGAGGCCGCGCAGTCCGGCCGCCGCCTCCTGGAGGCGCTGCTCGCTGCGGGCGACGAGGACGAGGCTCCAGCCGCGCCGCGCGAACGCCCGGGCGAAGGCGAGGCCGATGCCGGAGGACGCGCCGGTGATCAGTGCGGTGCTCATGCGCGCAGGAGGGCGGCGAGGCCGTCCTCGCTCACGACGGGGATCCCGTAGTCGCGGGCCTTCCTCGCCTTGCCGGACAGGGAGTCGGGATCGGCGGCGACGACCAGCTTGACCTTCTTCGTCACTCCGGGGTGGGCGATCAACCCGCAGTCCTCGAGGACGGTCGTCCACTCCTGGCGGGTCCGGCGCATCTCCCCGGTCAGGACGACGAGGTCGCCCGGCTCGAGCGAGAAGCGGTCGACGACGGGCGCGGGCTGTTCGACGGCGTCCCGCGGCTCCGTGGCCGCGACGAGCCGCTCGTGATCGATGCCGAGCAGATCGGCGATAGTCGCGAGGTCCATCAGCTCGTCGTCGGCGAGGACGCCGTCCGACCAGGCGACCGCGGTCAGGTCGTCGAAGTAGCGGTCGTGGAGGACGCGCACGACCGCACGACCGATTCCGAGGTCGTCGGCCGCGGTGACCAGTTCGCGCTCCTCGTGCGCCGAGATGACGCGGTCCAGGAGGCAGCGGTCCAGGAGGGCGAGGTACTCGCCGTGCTCCACGGGTCCGGAGTGGTCGGGCATCCGCTGGACGACGCGCTCCAGGAAGGAGGCGGGAGCCACGGCGGTCGCGGGTCGGGGCGTCCACAGTGTGCGCCTCCGCGGAACAGGAGGCCAGCCGTAGGCGAGTGCCTCTCTCAGGTGATCGTCCCAGCGGTCGCGACCACCGGAGACGGCGATGTACTCCGCGAGCAGGCGGCCCGTGGCGGTCGCATCGACGACCGCTCGGTGAGCGTTCTCCAGCGGGATGTCGAACGCGGCGCAGCAGTCGGCGAGCGAGCGCCCCGCACCCGGCAGGAACTCGCGTGCGAGCTGCATCGTGCACAGCAGCATCTCGCTCGAGAGTGTCGTCTCGACGCCGAGTCGGGCCAGTTCCGCTGTCAGGAACCGCCGCTCGAAGCTCGCATTGTGGGCGACGACCACCCGGCCGTCGAGATGTACCAGCAGATCGGAGGCGATCGCGGCGAAGGACGGTGCGTCGAGTATCTCGCGCGCCGAGATGCCGTGGATCCTCTGCGCGCCGAGATCGCGGTCCGGGTTCACGAGCGTCTCGAACGCCGCCTCGAAGCGCCCCTCCGCATCGAGATGGACGACAGCGACCTCGATGACGCGGTCGCCCCGCTCGGGACGGACCCCCGTCGTCTCGAAGTCGATGACCGCGAATCCCGGTCCCGCCATGGCACATCCCCCTCGGATCCTCTCGAGCCCGCGCGCTCGCTCCGCGATGCTAGCCCGACGCCGGAGCACGCAGGGGGACCGACTGCACCCCCTTTCGTGCCGCGCCGGAGGCCGCGGGCCGGCGCGTGCTCCTGCTCCGCGCCCGCCCGGCGGCCCCCGAGTAGACTCCCCTACCGTGACCGACGAGACCCGCCTCCCCCGAACCACTGTCAAGAAGCTCGCCGCGCTCGAGGACGGACCCGTCCGCGTGTCCGGCTGGGTCGAGACCGTGCGCGACCAGAAGAAGGTGCAGTTCGTCGTCCTGCGCGACGAGTCGGGTGCCGTGCAGCTGGTGAACCCGGCCGTGCGCGAGGCCGTCGAGGGCGACGACGCGTCGGCTGCGCGCCTCGCGATCACCGAGGAGATCTCCGGCCTCGCCCAGGGCTCCTTCATCACCGTCACCGGCGCGCTCAAGCACGACGAGCGCGTGAAGCTCGGCGGCATCGAGGTCAAGCTCGAGACGCTCGAGGTCGTCGCCGCGTCGATCCCGGAGGCGCCGATCGCGCCCGACTCCGGCATCGACAAGCGCATGGACTGGCGCTTCCTCGACCTGCGCCGTCCCGAGCAGAACCTCATCGCCCGTGTGCAGACCACGTTCGAGCACGCGCTGCGCACGTACTGGATCGAGCACGACTTCATCGAGATCCACACCCCGAAGCTCATGGCGAGCGCCTCGGAGTCGCGGGCCGAGCTCTTCGAGGTCGAGTACTTCGAGACGAAGGCCTATCTGGCGCAGAGCCCCCAGTTCTTCAAGCAGATGGCGCAGCCCGCCGGCTTCGGCAAGGTCTTCGAGGTCGGCCCCGCCTTCCGCGCCGACCCGAGCTTCACCTCGCGTCACGCGACCGAGTTCACGAGCGTCGACGCCGAGGTCTCCTGGATCGACTCGCACGAGGACGTCATGGAGCTGCACGAGCAGCTGATGGTCGCCGGCCTCACCGCCGTCGTCGAGAAGCACGGCGCCGAGGTCAAGGCGCTCTTCGACATCGACCTGACCGTCCCGACCACGCCGTTCCCGCGCATCCCGCTCGCCGAGGCCAAGCGCATCGTCGCCGAGCGCGGCTACGAGGTGCCCCGCGCCGACGACGACATGGACCCCGAGGGCGAGCGCCGCATCGCGGCCTACGTGCAGGAGGAGTTCGGGCACGACTTCGTGTTCCTCACCGACTACGCGTCGAGCATCCGGCCGTTCTACCACATGCGCCGCGAGGGCGACGGGACGATCACCAACAGCTACGACCTCATCTACAACGGCGTCGAGATCTCGACCGGAGCGCAGCGCGAGCACCGCGTCGACGTCCTCGTCGAGCAGGCCCGCGAGAAGGGCCTCGACCCGGAGGAGCTCGAGTTCTACCTCGACTTCTTCCGCTACGGCGTCCCGCCGCACGGCGGCTTCGGCATGGGCCTCTCGCGCGTGATCATGCTGATGCTGAACCAGGCGAACCTCCGCGAGGTCACCTACCTGTTCCGCGGCCCGACCCGCCTGCTGCCCTAGGCGCGCACCACGGTCGCGGGAACCCCGGACCATCGAGACCGCCGCGGACGGCGGGTCCCCTCGACGGGCCGGGGTTCCCTCGCGCCGGCGGCTAGGGAGCCGGCAGCACCACGAGGTCGAGGTAGTCGGCCAGGCACGCCACCATGTCCACCGCGTCGCGCTCGAGCAGCCACTGCAGCTGCACGCCGTCCCAGAGCGCGATGATCGACGCCGCCACCCGCTCCGGATCGGACCCCTCGCGCAGGCGCCCGGCGGCCTGGAGCTCGCGCAGCTCGGCCGCGTACTCGCTGCGGAGGCGGCGGAACCGCGCGGCGAAGAAGTCGCGCCCCGGGTGCTCCTGCGTCGTCGACTCGCCGCAGAGCACGGCGTACAGCTCGATCACTCCGGGCGCCGTCTCGTTGTAGCGGGTCTGCCGCAGGATGCCGGCGACCAGCCCCTCCTCCGGGTCCGGCGGCGAGGAACCGTCGCCCGTGATCAGGTCGCGGTGCTCGAGGACCGCGAAGAGCAGGTCGGTCTTCGACGGGAAGTAGTGCAGGAGGCTCGTCTGGCTGAGCCCGACGCGGTCGGCGACCTCCTGGAGGGAGCCGCGGGCGTAGCCCCGCGCGGCGAAGACCTGGTGGGCGGCCTCGATGATGGCGCGGCGGCGCTCGGCCGACTTCGCGTACGGGCCGCGTCGCCTCCTCGCCTCCGCCATCGACCCCTCCTCAGCACGGGAGGCGCCTCGCCGTGCCCCTCGAACGGCCAGCGTAGCGGCGGCGGAGGAGCAGTGCCGCCAATTTCGAGTACCTACTCGAATTCGTGGTAGCGTCCCGATCATCGCCGGGTGAGACTCCCCGGCTCTCCACCACGACGAAGTGAGGGAAGATGCATCCGTTCACCCGGAGACAGCTCATCGCCGCCGGTCTCGGCACCGCGGCACTCGGGAGCCTGACGGCCTGCGCGACACCGGGCACCGTCTCGGTCAACACGGCGCCGACGATCGCCCCGGCCACCGGCCCGGTCCGCCTGCAGTACTGGGGCTGGCTGAAGGACCTGCAGAAGGTCTGCGACGTCTGGAACGCCTCGCACCCCGAGATCCAGGTCGAGGCCGTCTGGATCCCCGGCGGCAACGCGGGCGGGTACCAGAAGCTCTACTCGGCCCTCGCCGCGGGCGGCGGGCCGGACCTCGGCCAGGTCGAGATCCGCTCCGTCCCCGAGTTCATGCTCGTCAACGGCCTGGTCGACCTCACCCGGTACGGCGTCGAGCAGTACCGCGACCTGTACGACCCCACGCTCTGGGGCCAGGTCAGCTACACGGGCGGCGTCTACGGCATCCCGCAGGACAGCGGCCCGATGGCGCTCTTCTACCAGCCCGAGGTGTTCGGGAAGGTGGGTGCGGAGCCGCCGACGACCTGGGACGACTGGGCCGCGGTGGCGACGGAGCTGCGCGGAGCCGGCTCCTACATCGACTGCTTCCCGCTCGCCGACGCCTCGGTCTTCGCCGCGTTCGCGACGCAGGCCGGTGCGCAGTGGCTGCGCCCGGAGGAGGACGGCTGGGTCATCGACATGACCGACGACGCCACGACGCGCGTCGCCTCCTTCTTCGACACGGCCATCGACCAGGACCTGGTGCAGACCGGCTACGGCGCCTACTCCCCCGCGTGGTTCGCGGCCGCGGCGAAGGGCGGGATCGCCTCCTGCGCCACCGGCAGCTGGGGCGACGCCCTGATCGAGGGGGTCAGCGGAGGCTCGGGCAAGTGGCGCGCGGCTCCCATGCCCGTCTGGGGCGACACCGGCTTCGGCTCGAGCTTCCTCGGCGGATCGACCGCGGCGGTGTTCTCGAGCAGCAAGCACCCGGAGGAGGCGATCGAGTTCGCCGTCTGGATGACCACCACGCAGGAGGGCATCGACGCGATGATCGCCAACAGCGGCATCGGCTGGTCTCCCGCGGTCGGCGAGATCGGCACGGCCCGCAAGGGTCCGAGCGACTTCTTCAGCGGGCAGAACTACAACGAGGACGTCCTCGTGCCCGCATCGAAGGAGCAGAACCCGGACTGGTCCTGGTGGCCCGTCACGCAGCAGTCCTTCAACATCCTCAGCGACGGCTTCCGGAAGAAGGCGTCCGGGCTTCCGCTCGTGGACGCGGTCGCCGAGGCGGAGCAGCAGATCATCACGGTCTTCGAGAACAAGGGCCTGAGCATCAGGAGGGCCTCCGCATGACCACCACGACCTCCCCCGCCGCCGCCGCGGTCGCGGCCACCACGCGGACGCCGGGCGCGCCCCGGCGCAGCCGCGCGGTCGCCCGCGCCCCGTGGATCCTCCTCGGACCCTTCCTGGCCCTGTTCGTCCTCACGTTCATCGTCCCGATCGTCGTCGCCGTCGGCTCCAGCTTCACGAAGGTGACGCGCTCCGGCCTCTTCGGCGAGGCCGGGGTCACCAGCGGGTTCGCGGGCTTCGACAACTACGCGCAGGCCCTCGCCGACGGCAACTTCATCGCCTCCATCGGGCGGATGTTCCTCTTCGGCATCGTCCAGGTGCCGGTGATGATCGCCCTCTGCACCGTCCTCGCGCTGATGCTCGAGTCGGCGTCGGCGAAGTTCCCCGGCTTCTTCCGGGCGGCCTACTTCCTCCCCTACGGAGTACCCGGAGTTATCGCGACGATCCTGTGGTCGTTCCTCTACGTGCCCGGCCTCAGCCCGCTCATCGACGCGGCGAACGTGGTCGGGCTCCAGCCCGACTTCCTCGGTGCGGACACGGTGCTCTGGTCGATCGCGAACATCTCGCTCTGGAGCTACACCGGCTACAACATGCTGATCATCGTCGCCCAGCTCAAGGCGATCCCGGTCGAGCTCTACGAGGCGGCGAAGGTCGACGGCGCCTCCACCTGGCGCGTCGCCCGCAGCATCCAGCTGCCGCTCATCCGCCCCGCGCTGGTGCTGACGACGATCTTCTCGATCATCGGAACGCTCCAGCTGTTCGCCGAGGCGCAGGTGCTGAAGACGGTCGCTCCGGCGATCGACAGCCAGTACACGCCGAACCTCAGCGCGTACACCACGGCCTTCGCCTACAACGACTACAACGTCGCCGCCGCCCAGGCCGTCCTGATCGCGCTGGTCGCGTTCCTGCTCTCCTTCACGTTCCTCTCGATCTCGAACAGGAGGTCGTCATGAGCCGCACCGAGACCCCGCCGACCACGACCACCGGAGTCGTCACCGCCGACCGCCCCGTGAAGGCCGGACGCGGGCCCGACCGCTCGGCCGGCCGCAACCGCGCCTCGACCATCATCGTCACCGCGATCCTCGTCGTCGTGGCGGTCTACTTCCTCATTCCCGTCTACTGGGTCGTCGTCGCGGCGACCAAGACGACCGAGGACCTCTTCGCCACCTACGGCTTCTGGTTCGCCCCGACGTTCGCGCTCTGGGACAACCTGACGCAGGTGCTGACCTACGGCGACGGCATCTTCGTCCGCTGGTTCCTCAACTCGGTCCTCTACGCCGGAGTGGGCGCCCTGCTCGCGACCTACCTCGCCGCGGCGGGCGGCTACGCGCTGGCCAAGTACGAGTTCCGCGGCAGCAGGCTCGTGTTCGGGACGATCCTCGCGGGCGTCCTGGTGCCGGGCACCGCGACCGCTCTGCCGCTGTTCCTGCTCTTCAGCCAGATGGGCATCGCGAACACCTACTGGAGCGTGCTGATCCCCTCGCTCGTCTCGCCGTTCGGGCTGTTCCTCTGCCGGATCTACGCTCAGGCGACCGTGGACACCGCGATCATCGAGGCGGCGCGCATCGACGGCGCCGGGGAGCTGCGGATCTTCCACACGCTCGGGCTGCGCATCCTGACTCCCGCGCTGGTCACCGTGTTCCTCTTCCAGCTGGTCGGGATCTGGAACAACTACTTCCTGCCCCTGGTGATGCTCTCGGACACGAACCTGTTCCCGATCACACTGGGACTGAACAACTGGCTCGGACAGGTCGACCGCCTGCCCGAGTTCTACGAGCTGACGACCGGCGGCGTCCTGCTGTCGATCATCCCGCTCGCCATCGCCATGATCGTGCTGCAGCGCTTCTGGCGCGGCGGCCTGACGGAAGGCTCCGTGAAGTGACGACTCCCCCGACGACCTCCCACTACCTGACGGACACCGGACCGGGCTCCGGTCGCCGCCGGGCCCCCCGCTCGTGGCTGCACACCGACGCCCCGGCGCTCCCGCTGGACGGGGAGTGGCGCTTCCGCCTGCTCCCCGCCGCTCCGGGGACCCCGGGCGGCGCCGGCGTGCTGCCGGAGGGCGAGGGCGTGGACGCCGTCGGGGACGAGTCGTTCGACGACTCCGGCTGGGACCTGATACCGGTGCCCTCGCACTGGGTGCTGCAGGGCGACGGGCGCTACGGACTGCCGGCCTACACGAACGTGCAGTTCCCGTTCCCGACCGAGCCGCCGTTCGTGCCGGACGCGAACCCGACGGGCGACTACCGCCGCACCGTCGTGGTCCCGGAGGAGTGGGACTCCGCCGAGGCGGTCGTCCTGCGCTTCGACGGGGTCGAGTCGCGGTACCGCGTCTGGGTCAACGGCGTCGAGATCGGCATCGGCTCCGGCAGCCGGCTCGCGCAGGAGTTCGACGTCACCGGCGTCGTCCGCCCGGGCGAGAACCTCGTCGTGGTCCGCGTGCACCAGTGGTCGGCCTCGAGCTACGTGGAGGACCAGGACCAGTGGTGGCTGCCGGGGATCTTCCGCTCGGTGCACCTGCTCGCGCGCCCCGTCGGCGGGATCGAGGACGTGTGGCTGCGCTCCTCCTTCGCCGGTGGCGCGGGCCGCATCGAGGCGGAGGTGACCGCCGCGGCCGACGCGTTCCCGCTGACGCTGCGCGTGCCCGGGCTCGGGATCGAGACGGTCTGGGCCTCGGCGGAGGAGATCGCCGCGATCGAGGTCCCCGAGGTCGAGCCGTGGTCGGCGGAGGCTCCGCGCCTCTACGACGCGACGCTCGCCTCCGCCGGCGAGACGGTCTCGCTGCGGCTCGGCTTCCGCACGGTCGAGATCCGCGGCGACCGCTTCCTGGTCAACGGCGAGCGCGTCGTCTTCCACGGAGTCAACCGCCACGAGACGCACCCCGACCGCGGTCGAGCGTTCGACGAGGACTCCGCCCGCGAGGACCTCGCGATGATGAAGCGCTTCAACGTGAACGCCATCCGCACCAGCCACTACCCGCCGCATCCCCGTCTGCTCGACCTCGCCGACGAGCTCGGCTTCTGGGTGGTCCTCGAGTGCGACCTCGAGACCCACGGCTTCGAGCGGGTCGGCTGGGCGGGCAACCCCAGCGACGACCCCGCCTGGCGAGAGGCCTACCTCGACCGCATCGAGCGGACCGTCGAGCGCGACAAGAACCACCCGAGCATCGTGCTCTGGTCCCTCGGCAACGAGGCGGGCACCGGCGCGAACCTGGCCGCGATGTCCGCCTGGGTGCACGGCCGCGACCCCGAGCGCCCCGTCCACTACGAGGGCGACTACACCGGCGCGTACACCGACGTGTACTCGCGGATGTACTCCTCGATCCCCGAGACCGAGCGGATCGGCACCGACGGCTCGCTCACTCCGCTGCTCGGCTGCTCCCCCGGCGAGTCCGCTCGGCAGCGCTCCAAGCCCTTCCTGCTCTGCGAGTACGTGCACGCGATGGGCAACGGCCCGGGAGCGATCGACCAGTACGAGGACCTCGTCGACCGCTTCCCGCGGCTGCACGGCGGCTTCGTCTGGGAGTGGCGCGACCACGGCCTGCGGGCGCGCACGCCGGAGGGCGTCGAGTACTACGCGTACGGCGGCGACTTCGGCGAGGTGGTGCACGACGGCAACTTCGTGATGGACGGCATGGTGCTCTCCGACGGCACGCCCAGCCCGGGCCTCTTCGAGTGGAAGCAGATCGTCGCTCCGGTGCGCCTCACGGTCCGCGGCGACGGCGTCGTCATCGAGAACCGCCGGCACGACGCCTCCACCGCCGATCTGCGCTTCGCGTGGCGGGTCGAGCGGGACGGGCGGGTCACCGCGGAGGGAGTGCTCGACGCCCCGGTCATCGCGGCCGGCGACGCCGTGCACGTGGAGCTCCCCCCGCTCGAGGTGCGCCCCGGCGGCGAGACCTGGCTCACCGTCGACGCGGTCCTCGACGCCTCGACCGCCTGGGCGGAGGAGGGCCATGTGCTCTCCACCGGTCAGCACCTCCTCGCCGCGCCGTCGGCGGTGCCCGCGTGGACCCGCGCCGTCCGCGCCGCTCCGCCCCTCGAGGGCGGCGCGCTCGGAGTCGCGCGGTTCCGCGACGGCCGGCTCGCCTTCCTCGCCGGCCTGCCCGTCGACGGACCGCGCGCCGAGCTCTGGCGCGCCCCGACCGACAACGACGAGGGCGCGGGCTTCCCCGGCTACGTCACCGGCGACCCGTACGACGGCGACGGCCGCGGGCTGCCGGCCCCCTCCTCCGCCGCCCGCTGGCGCGAGGCCGGACTCGACCGCCTGGTCGGCCGCGTGCAGGAGGTGGACGCCTCCGCCGGGCTCCGCCGCGTGACCCGCTTCTCGGCCGCGGACTTCGACGCGGGACTCCTGATGGAGGAGCGCTGGAGCGTCGACGGGGAGAGCACGGTCCTCCGCGTCGACCTCGTGCCGACCCGGGGCTGGGACTCCGTCTGGCCGCGGCTGGGCATCCGGATCGACCTGCCCGCGTCGATCGACGGCGCGGAGTGGTTCGGCACCGGCCCACTCGAGTCCTACCCCGACAGCCTCCGGGCCGCGCGGGTGGGGCGCTTCACGGCGGAGATGGACCGGCTGACGACTCCGTACGCCCGCCCGCAGGAGAGCGGTCACCGCAGCAGCGTGCGCGAGCTGACGCTGACGGAGGCGGGCTCGCCCCGGCTCCGCATCGAAGCCGCGCGCGACCTGCACGGGCGCCTTCCCGGCTTCACCCTGGCGCGGCACACGCCGCAGGAGATCACGGCCGCCGCGCACCCGCACGAGCTGCCGGAATCGGAGCGCGCGGTCCTCGTGATCGACGCCGCCCAGCACGGCCTGGGCTCCCGCGCGTGCGGTCCGGACGTGTGGCCCGACTTCCAGCTGCGGCCGGAGGCGCGGACGATCCTCCTCCGCTTCACCGCGGCCGGCTGAGCGCCGGGAGAGGACGAGGGAAGGCCCGCGGGATCGCGTCCCGCGGGCCTTCCCTCGTCCTCCGGACGCGTCAGTCGCTCTGCGTGCGCGGCAGCGGTCCGCCGATGAAGAGGTCCGTGTTCATGCGCCGGCGGCGCATCACGACCAGGACGGCCGCGCAGGCGACGAGCGACGCGGCGACCGCGCCGCCGCCGATCATCAGCGCGGTGGTCGGCGTGATGCCGGCCGGTCCCGCCGAGGCGGCCGTGCTGAGGAAGGCGGTGCGCGCGGCGCTGATCGCGGTGCCGCAGACCTGCTGCGCCTCCCATGGTGCGGCCGTGGTGTCGCTGTCACGGTAGGAGACGGTCACAGCTGCCGTGCGGTGCGACTCGCGGCCGAAGGCGACGACGCAGTAGACGGAGGGGTCGGGGTCGGCGATGACCGCGTCGCCCAGCGCCAGCTCGGCCCAGCCGATGGAGTCGGACTGCACGGCGACGTCGCCGGCGGCCAGGTCGGCGCGGGACCCGGAGGTCTCGAAGGCGCCCACGGCGACCTCCTCGTCGGCGTCGAAGCCCCAGACGGCGCCGCGGGGCGCCTCGGTGCTGCCGTCGCCGAGCTCGCGCGGCTCGAGCAGGAGGCCGTTGCCGGTGGAGGGCGCGAGCCGGAAGACGACCTTGGCGGCGGAGCCCTGGTCGCCCGTGAGGTCGACCGTGAAGGCGCCCGACTTGGTGATCAGCGCGGTCGGCACGGTCGCGGTGCCGCTGCCCGCCTCGAGGGTCAGCGGGGTCTTGGTGCCGTTCGGGTCGCGGAGGACCGCGGAGACGGCCTCGCCGCTGGCGAAGCCGGTGTACGAGAAGCCGACGCCGTAGAAGCGGGCGAGCTCGACGGTGAGCGCCTCCGGCTGCACGGCGAGCTCGCGGGTGAGGAAGACGTCCGCGGTCGCGGCACCGGCCGCCGGCTTCGCGCCCTCGGTCGAGGTGCCGAGCTCGGTGCGTCCGGGGGCCGACGCCGCCGGAGTGACGGCGCCCGCACCGGAGGAGCCGGCGCTGCCGGACGTGGTGGTGCCGGTTGTGGTGCCGCCGCCGGAGGTGCCGCCGGACGTCGCTCCGCCGGTGGTGCCGCCGCCGGAGCCGGAGCCGCCGGAGGACGATCCGCCGCCGGTGGAGGGCTGACCGCCGCCGGAGCCGCCCTGCTGGCCGCCGCCGGTCGAGCCGCCGCCAGTGGATCCGCCGCCGGTGGAGGGCTGGCTCGGCTGCTGGGGCGCGGGGTCGACCGGTGCCGGATCGACCGGCGCGGGGTCCACGGGCGCGGGGTCGACGGGCGCGGGGTCGACGGGCGCGGGCTGCTCGGGTTCTGCCGGCTCCTCGGGCACTCCGGGAACGGACGGCTCCTCGGGGACGCCGGGAACGGGGTCGGAGCCGCCGTCGCCCGGCTGCTCGGGATCCTCCGGCACGCCGGGGATGGTCGTCGCGGCCGGCTGCTCGACCGTGGTCGAGACCGTCGAGGCGGAGGGTGCCGCGACGGCCGCTCCGGGGAGGGCCAGGCCGAGCACGAGCGCCGCGAGAGCGGCGGCGGGCAGGGCGAGTCGGCGGGATGACGGCATGGCGGTTCCTTCCTCCACGGGCGACGATCTGCGTCCGCGCACGGAGGAGCGCACTCCCCCCTCACGAGGGTAAGGGCGAGAGGCGAGCTTTCGCGAGCCGTCCCGTCCCCCGTCAGAGGGACGTCGCGGTCGTGCTTCCGTCCGGACGGCCCGGTCGAAGCTCACCCGCGATCGAGGAGGGCCCGCCGGAGCCGCGCGGGATCGACCCGCCAGAAGGTGTGCACGCGCCCGTCGATCAGCACCACCGGGATCTCCTCGACGAAGCGCTCGTGCAGCTCGGGATCGTCGAGGATCGACACCTCCGAGACGGCGACCGACGCCTCGCCGCCCAGATCGGCGACCACCTGCTCGACCACGGTCCGCGCGTCGTCGCAGAGATGACAGCCCGGCTTGCCCACGAGCGTCAGCTCCACGTCCACCATGCGGTCAGTGTACGGCGGCCCCGGCGACGGGCGCCGAGACGGCGAGCGCCGCCGGGATGATCCGTGAACGCAGACGAGCGCCCGACCCCGGAAGGGCGGACGCTCGAGTGGGAAGAGGCGCGAGCCTACTTCTTGTTGCGACGCTGGTGGCGAGTCTTGCGAAGCAGCTTGCGGTGCTTCTTCTTCGCCATACGCTTGCGACGCTTCTTGATGACAGAACCCACGAAGACCTCACAACGTTCAGGGGGTCGACCGCCCGACGGGCGGCCGCTTACGAAAAACTGGTTCCCGCGAGCTTACACGACCCGGGGCTCCACCGTTTCCGGCTCCTCGGCGCCCCTCACTTGCGGATGCGCAGCGCCTCCGCGACCTTCGTCGCTCCCTCGCTGACGCCCCGCTGGATGTCCTGCACCACGGTGCTGACCTGGTGGGTGCGCTCGGCGAGCGCCCGGCCCAGCGACTCCGCCCGGGCCGCGGTCGGAGCGTCGAGCAGGGCGCCGGCCGCCTCGTCCTCGGCGAGGAAGGGCAGCAGCCAGTCCTCGACCTCCGCCAGCGGCGCGTACTCGAGCGCGTAGAAGCGGTGCTGTCCGCTCTCGCGCACCGTGACGAGGCCGGTCTCGCGCAGCACCTTGAGGTGCTTCGAGACGGTCGGCTGGCTCAGCTCGAGGCGCGCCACGATCCGCGACACGCTCATGCCCTCGGCCGAGCCGTCCCGCCGCTGCTCGAGCAGCAGGGCGAGGATGTCCCGGCGGGTCCCGTCCGCGATCACCCCGAAGATGTCAGCCATGCGCCCAGGCTAGTCAGCGCCCCGGGGGCCCGGCACCGAGCGGGTAGCATGGCCGCGATCGAGTGGAGGATCCGCCGTGGTGGTTCGGCAGCAGTTCCGCAGCCCCGTGGGCGTCTCGCCCGTCTCCCCCTGGTCGGGTTTCGAGCGGGCCCGCGACCTCATCGACGACTTCGCCGGACGCTCGCCGTCCCGCTTCGCGATCCTCATCTTCTCGGCGCTCGTGCTCGTGTTCACCCTGCTGTTCTCGCTGCCGGTGTCGAGCACCACGGGCACCGTCACTCCGCTGCACGACGCCTTCTTCACCGCGATGTCGGTGATCTGCGTGACCGGCCTCGCGACGGTCGACATGGCGACGCACTGGTCGGCGTTCGGCCACTCGATCATCTTCGTCGGCGTGAACATCGGCGCTCTGGGAGTGCTGACGCTCGCCTCGATCATGGGCCTGGCGATCTCGCGCCGCCTCGGGCTCCGGGCGAAGCTCATGGTCGCCAGCGACTCGAACCCTCTGCGGATCCACTCCGGCCCCGTCGCCGAGGGCCAGGCCGTGCGCCTGGGCGAGATCGGCGGGCTGCTCGCCACCGTCGCGATCAGCGCCGCCGCGATCGAGATCATCGTCGCGCTCCTGCTGTTCCCGCGGATGCTGATCGACGGGATCCCGATCGGCGAAGCCGTCTGGCACTCCTTCTACTACTCCGCGATGGCGTTCACGAACACCGGCTTCGCCCCGAACGCCGCGGGACTCACCCCCTTCGAGGACGACTACTGGTTCCTCGGCATCCTGATGCTCGGCGTCTTCCTCGGCTCGATCGGCTTCCCCGTCATCTACGCCTTCTCCCGCGGCTGGCGGCGCCCGCGCAAGTGGTCGGTGCACGTGAAGCTGACGCTGGTCACCTCCGTGATCCTGCTCGTCGCCGGGGCCGTCCTCTACATCGTGCTCGAGTTCGACAATCCGAGGACCTTCGGCAGCCTCGATGCGGGAGACACCGTCTTCCAGTCCTTCTTCCTCTCGACGATGACGCGGTCGGGCGGCTTCTCGACGATCTCGGTCCCCGACCTCAACGGCTCGAGCCTGCTCGTGACGGACATGCTGATGTTCATCGGCGGAGGATCGGCCTCCACGGCCGGCGGGATCAAGGTCACGACCCTCGCGATCCTGTTCCTGGCCGCCTTCGCCGAGGCCCGCGGCAACAACGACATGGAGGCGTTCGGCCGCCGGATCCCGAACGACGTCCTCCGCCTGGCCGTCTCGGTCGTGCTGTGGGGCGCGACGACGGTCGCCGTGTCGAGCGTCCTGATCCTGCACATCACCAAGGCCTCGCTCGACCACGTGCTCTTCGACGTGATCTCGGCCTTCGCGACCTCCGGGCTCTCGACGGGGCTCACCGCGGAGCTGCCGCCGTCCGGGGTCTACATCCTGGCGCTGACGATGTTCATGGGCCGCGTTGGTACCGTGACTCTCGCCGCCGCGCTCGCCGCGAGCCAGCGGAGGCAGTTGTTCAGACGACCGGAAGAGAGGCCCATCGTTGGTTGACCGCATCAGGTACGACGCCCCGGTGCTGGTGATCGGCCTCGGGCGCTTCGGAGCCGCCACGGCCGGCCAGCTCGACCGCCTCGACCGCGAGGTCCTCGCCATCGACGCCGACGCCGGTCTCGTGCAGAAGTGGTCGGAGCGGGTCACCCACGCGGTGCAGGCCGACGCCCGCTCGCTCGACGCCCTCGCGCAGATCGGCGCGCAGGACTTCCAGGTCGCCGTCGTCGCGGTCGGCTCCTCCATCGAGGCGTCCGTGCTGATCACTGCGAACCTCGTCGACCTCAAGATCCCGCAGATCTGGGCGAAGGCGATCTCGCGCTCGCACGGCAAGATCCTCGAGCGGATCGGCGCGAACCACGTGATCTACCCCGAGGCGGAGGCGGGCGAGCGCGTCGCGCACCTGGTCTCGGGCCGCATGCTCGACTTCATCGAGTTCGACGACGACTTCGTGCTCGCGAAGATGTACCCGCCCAAGCCGATCCGGGGGCTGACGCTCACGGAGTCGGGCGTGCGCCGCAAGCACCGCGTGACCGTCGTCGGCGTCAAGAGCCCGGGCAAGCCCTTCACCTACGCGACCGAGCAGACCGTCGTCTCGAACCACGACCTCATCGTGGTCAGCGGCACCCCCAGCGACATCGAGCGCTTCGCGGCCCTCGGCTCCTGACTCGCGCCCCCTCCCTCCTCCTCCTCTGCGGGATGCCGCTCCGGTACGCCCGCTCCGGGGTGTCGCGTACCCGAGCGGCATCTCGCGGAGAGGAGGGCGGAGTCAGGAGGCGGCGAGCTCGCGAGCGCGGGCCAGCGCGGCGTCGGTCGCCCGCGTGAAGAGGGCGGCGAGGTCGGCCTCCTGCAGGACCGCGACGGCCCGCTCGGTGGTGCCCTTCGGGCTCGTGACCCGCCGGCGCAGCTCCGCCGGCTCCTCGCCGGAGTCCGCGAGCAGCTCGGCCGCGCCGCGGAACGTGCCGACCACCATCGTCGACGCCTGCTCCGGACTGAAGCCCTTCGCGACAGCGGCCGCGATGAGCTCCTCGATCAGCAGGAACACGTAGGCGGGCCCCGAGCCGGAGATCGTCGAGAGCGCGTCGAGCTGCGACTCCGGCACCTCGACCACCTCGCCGACCGTCTCGAACAGGCGGCGCACGAGCGCCAGGTCCTCGTCGCCGGACCGCGTGCCCGCGCTGAGGCCGGTGACGGCGCGGCCCACGACCGCGGGAGTGTTCGGCATCGAGCGGAGCACGGCGACGGACGCGGGCAGGTGCCGCTCGAACGTGGCCGCGGTCACGCCGGCGGCGACGGAGACGACGACCGCGCCCGGGGCGAGCGCGTCGGCGATCTCGTCGAGCAGGTCCGGCACCATGTGCGGCTTGACGGCCACGAGCACGATCGCCGCGCCCTCGACCGCACGCCGGTTGGCCTCCGGGTCGTCCGCGGTGGCGAAGGCGGTGACCACCGGGTGGCCGTCCCACGCGGCGGCCTTCGCGGAGTCGCGGTTGGTCACCCGCACGCCCCCCTCGACGCGCACGCCGGGAGCCAGCAGGCCCTGGAGGATCGCGCCCCCCATCGAGCCGAGGCCGAGGACGGCGATGGACGGGAGCAGGACGGGCGCATCGGTCACGCCGCTCATCCTACGAAGAGCCCGCGGCAAGGGGGTCCAGGGGCGGTCCGGCGCCTCGTAGGATGGCCCGACCATCCAGCGGCGAGCCCGAGGAGACCACGTGAGCGCATCCGGAGGCGGCACCGCGATCATCGCGGCGCTCGCGGCCAACCTCGGCATCGCCCTGACGAAGTTCGTCGCCTGGTTCTTCTCCGGATCCGCCTCCATGCTCGCCGAGGGCGTGCACTCGCTCGCCGACTCCGGCAATCAGCTGCTCCTGCTGCTCGGCGGCCGCAAGTCGCGGAAGGCCGCCGACGAGGAGCACCCGTTCGGCTACGGGCGCGAGCGCTACGTCTACGCCTTCGTGGTGTCGATCATCCTGTTCTCCGTCGGCGGCGTCTTCTCCCTCTACGAGGGCATCGAGAAGATCGCCGAGCCGCACGAGCTCGAGAACGCCTGGCTGCCGATCCTGGTCCTCGTGATCTCGATCTGCCTCGAGGGCTACTCGCTGCGCACCGGAGTGAAGGAGTCGAACCGGGTCCGCGGCTCGCAGTCCTGGTTCCAGTTCATCCGCCGGGCGAAGGCGCCGGAGCTGCCGGTCGTGCTCCTCGAGGACGTCGCCGCGCTCACCGGCCTGACGTTCGCGCTGCTCGGAGTCGGGCTGACAGTGATCACCGGCGACTCGGTCTACGACGCGATCGGAACGATCATGATCGGCACCCTGCTGATCGTGGTGGCGATCGTGCTGGGCGTCGAGACGAAGAGCCTGCTGGTCGGAGAGGGGGCGACCCCCGCCGACGCCGCCTCGATCCGCGCCGCGCTCGAGGCCGGTCGCGACGTCGAGCGCGTCATCCACATGCGCACCCTCTACCTCGGACCGGACGAGATCCTCGTGGCCGCGAAGCTCGCCTTCCCGGCCGCCGAGACCCTCGAGCACGTGGCCGCCGGGATCGACGCCGCGGAGAAGCGGATCCGCGAGGCCGTTCCCGCCGCCACCACGATCTACCTCGAGCCCGACGTCGACCGTGGACGCGCAGGATCGGCGGCGGCCCGTCCGGCCGTGACGGAGGCGGAAGGGACGGCCGCTGCGGTCGCTCCGGCCGCCTCCGCTCCGCCCGCCGCCTCCCCGCCGGCCGCGCCGCACGGGAGCGCCTGAGATGCGCCGGGCCCTGGCGATCGTCAACGAGCGCGGTGCCGGGCTCGGCGCGCTCGAGCCGATGCTGACCGAGCGGGGGTTCGCCGTCGACGCCGTCGCAGGGACGGACCTCGACGCGATCGACATCCTCGCCCCCGACCTCGTCGTCACGCTGGGCTCCAGCGCCGGCGTCTACGAGACCTCGCGGCACCCCTTCATCAGCCCCGAGATCGCGCTCCTGCAGGACCGGATGCACCACCGCCGTCCCACGCTCGGCGTCTGCTTCGGAGCGCAGCTGATCGCGACCGCCCTGGGCGAGTCCGTCCATCCCGGATCGGCCCGCGAGGTCGGCTTCCGCCCGGTCGTGCTCACGGAGGAGGGCGCCGGCTCCCCGCTCCGGCACCTCGCCGGCGTCGACGTGATGCAGTGGCACGGCGACACCTTCGCGCTGCCGAGCGGAGCGGCGCTGCTGGCGTCGTCGCCGGCGGGCGAGGTGCAGGCGTTCGCCGTGGAGGACTGGCTCCTCGGCGTGCAGTTCCACCCAGAGCTGACCGGCACGATGGCCGCGCAGTGGCTCGAGGGCGACGGGGAGTGGGCGGGAGCGGCGGGCTACGACGCCGCCGTGCTCGCCGACGACGTCGCAGCGGAGCGCTTCGAGCGGATGCACTCGGCGACGCGGCTCGCGCTGACGGAGTGGCTGGGCGCTCCGAGCTGAGGGGTTCGGCGGCGCTCGGCGTCAGCGCCGGTCGGCGAAGAAGTCGAGCAGGAGCCGCGAGCACTCCGCGGCGCGGACCCCGGGGTACACCTCGACCACGTGGTTGTGCCGGCGGTCGCGGAGGAGGTCGTGCACGGATCCGGAGGCGCCCGCCTTCTCGTCCCACGCACCGAAGACGACGCGGTCGATCCGCGCCGCCAGGATCGCTCCGGCGCAGAGCACGCACGGCTCGAGCGTGACCACCAGCGTGCAGCCCTCGAGATGCCAGTCGCCGCGGGCCTCGGCCGCCGCGCGTATCGCGACCACCTCGGCGTGCGCCGTCGGATCCCGCCGCAGCTCGCGCTCGTTGCGCCCGAGCCCGAGCACCGCACCCTCCGAGTCGAGGACCACCGCGCCCACGGGGACGTCGCCCCAGCCCGCGGCCCGCCGCGCCTCGTCGAGCGCCAGGCCCATCCACTCCTCGGAGCGGCGGGGGACGCGGAGATCGCTGTCGCGCATCGCTCCCCCTCCTGCGGCGGCCCGCTGCGGCCGGTGGGGCGCCGCTCCGGCCAGTAGATTGAGCTTATGCGCGTCCACGTAGCCGACCACCCGCTGATCACCCACAAGCTCACCGTGCTGCGTGACAAGCGCACCCCCTCCCCCACCTTCCGGCAGCTCGCCGAGGAGCTGATGACGCTCCTCGCCTACGAAGCCACCCGCGGCGTCCGCACCCGCACCGTCACCATCGAGACCCCCGTGACGCAGACCACCGGCCTCGCGCTCAGCGACCCGCAGCCGCTGGTCGTCCCGATCCTCCGGGCCGGCCTCGGGATGCTCGAGGGCATGGTCAAGCTCATCCCGACCGCCGAGGTCGGCTTCCTGGGCATGGCGCGCAACGAGGAGACGCTCGAGCCGACCACGTACGCGGAGCGCCTGCCCGACGACCTGTCGAACCGCCAGTGCTTCGTCCTCGACCCGATGCTCGCGACCGGCGGCTCGCTCGTCGCGGCCATCCAGTTCCTCTTCGACCGGGGAGCGGTCGACGTCACCGCCGTCTGCCTGCTCGCCGCCCCCGAGGGCCTGGCCGCCGTCGAGAAAGCCTTCGGCGACCGCGATGTGACCATCGTCCTCGGCTCCCTCGACGAGAAGCTCAACGAGCTCGGCTATATCGTCCCCGGCCTCGGCGACGCGGGCGACCGCCTCTACGGCCTCGCGGGCTGAGCCCACCGGCCCCCGGACGAGCGGGCCTCGCGTCGCGCCCCGGAACAGGGAGCCCCGCTGAGCCGTGCCGGTCGGCCGGCGCAGCGAGGGTCTCGACACCCCCTCAGCGAGACCGTCCGGCACCGCCCGTCCTGCTGATCGAGCAGCCCGCGCAGCGGCCGCATCGCGATCCCCCGTCACGACTCGCGCCTCCTTCCGAGCACCGGAACCACCCCCGACGCGCCGTCCATCCCCACGGAAGTGTTGACGCCGTGCACCGGCCTCCGCTTTACTGACGGACATGACTGACACCCTGCACGCCCTGACCTCCCTCGAGGCCACCGGGAATGCCGGCATGATGATGGCCGGTGGCCCCGTCATGTGCTGTCGAATGTGTGCATGAGGAACTGACCTCGCCGGATCCCCGCACCGCCTCCGCCCGCTGATCGTCACGATCGGCTGAGCGTCCGAGGCGCGGACGATCCCCTGGATGCCCCGCATCCGTCTCTGCCGCCACCGCGCACCGCGGGCCGGCTCGATCGCGCACACCCGGATCCGCTCCCTCGGACACTCGTCCCGGATCCGCCCAGCCAAGGACTCGTCATGACCCTCCTCCACACCCGCACCGTCACCGCCGCCACCTCCACCGAGGCGCCCCGCCTCCAGCCGGTCGCCGACGCCGCGCCCGCAGCACCCCGCCTCCGCGCCGTCCCCCAGGGCACCGAGGCCCGCGGCTTCGCCCTCTACGTCGGCATCGACGAGGCCAAGGCCCGCGCCGCCGGAGTCGACCTCGGCCGCCTGGTCGAGGAGCTCAAGCGCGTCACGGCGCAGCTCGCCCCCGACGCCGAGACCTACGCCTCCGTCGCCCTCGCCCCGCAGGGCGCCGGCGGCCGCGACGTGGACGTGGTCCGCCTCGCGCTGCAGGACCCGGCCGCCGTCGCCAAGCGCCGCTCCGACGCCGAGCCCGACCCCGACCGTGCACCCGGCGGCGTCGTCATCGACATCTCCCGCAAGCGCGTCATCCTCGACGAGGAGACCACCCCCCTCACCTACAAGGAGTTCGAGCTCCTCCAGTACCTCGTGCTCCGCGAGGGCCGCACCATCGAGCGCGCCGAGCTCATCGCCTCCCTCTGGGGCGCCGCGGACGACGACGCGCCGAACGAGCGCACCATCGACGTCCACGTCCGCCGCCTCCGCGCCAAGCTCGGCCGCTACGAGGAGATCGTGCGCACCGTCCGCGGAGTCGGCTACCGCTTCGACCGCCACGCCGACGTCGCCATCCGCTACGCGTCGACGCCGTCGCCGGATCTGTTCTGAATTGTGAGGAGAGCGCTTGCGCTCTCCTCACCGCGGTCGGCTTCACCGGTGGTCGCGATTCGGAGAGCGGGTCGCGACCGGCTAGCGGGAAACGCTGACACGCGTTTCCCGCGTTCGCCTCGAGGGCGGAACGTCCTCCCGACCTCCGGGGATGTGCGCGCACCGCCCCTACCCTGGAAAGGGCTGCTCGGCGGCCTGCTGTGTGGCCGAGGGCGTGGGGGGCGGGCGCGCCTCGCGGGGCAGGACGACGGGGCCGGGCCGCGTCGGCGGGGGACGCGGGCAGAGGGTGCTCGTCGTGTCCGCGGACGGTCAGGGATGGGCTGCGGTTCGGTGCGAACGTCGGAAGGCAGCAGACGGGGCGTCCTGGGTCAGGAGAGAGTCGTGCGGAGCGCGGGCGGGCGCGGCGACGGGCGGGGCGGGGCGGCTCAGGGAGGATTCAGGAAAGAGAGGGTTGCGTCGTTACCGGGTCGTTATATAGTTCAAGTGCGTCGACCGTTTGCTGTGGCGGGAAGCGCGAGAAGTGATTGCAGGACACTCTTGGTGCAAGGGAATGAAGGCCGGCCGCTCGCCTCAGCGGCCGGCCTTCTGTCGTTCCCCCGGCCACCCTCCTCCGGCTCCCCTCCTCCCAGCACCCCGGCGTAGGCTGTACGGCGTCTGGATGTCAGGGAACCGCTTCCTGAGCGCCGAGAAGGAGGACCAGTGGGGTCGAGAGAGGCCGTCGCCGCCTGGGAGTCGCTCTTCCGCGCCCAGGTCCAGGTGATGCGCACCCTGAGCACCGAGTTCCCCTCGCGGGAGATCTCGATGAACGAGTACGACGTGCTCTTCAACCTCACCCGGCAGCCCGGTCGGCGCGCACGGCTGCGCGACCTGAACCGGCACGTCCTCCTGACGCAGCCCAGCGTCAGCAGGCTGATCGACCGGCTCGCCGCCCGCGGCTGCGTCGAGAAGAGCGAGGATCCGGCGGACGCCCGCGGCACGATCATCGCGATCACCGACGAGGGCTACGCGCTCTTCCGCCGCGTCGCGCTCACCCACATGAGGACCATCTCGGAGCAGGTCGGCGGCGTCCTCGACGAAAACGAGCTGAAGCAGCTGACCGCGCTCTGCGACAAGCTCCGCGACGGCATCGCCTCCTCCTGATCCGTCCCCGCTAGCACGGGCCGCAGCGACCGGCCAGGTCTTCGCCGCGGCGCGGGACTCGCGGATCATGGGGGTCACCATGAGTGACACCTCCCCCACCCTCGTCTGGCTCCGCGACGATCTGCGCCTGGCCGACAACCCCGCCCTGCGCGCCGCGATCGACCGTGGCAACCCCGTCGCGGTCTGCTACGTGCTCGACGAGGAGTCGGCGGGCATCCGTCCGCTCGGGGGCGCCTCCCGCTGGTGGCTGCACGGCAGCCTCGCAGCCCTCGCCGCCGACCTGCGCGAGCACGGCGCCCCGCTGATCCTGCGCCGCGGGCCGGCCGAGGCCGTCGTCCTCCAGCTCGCCGAGGAGATCGGCGCCGGAGCCGTGCACTGGAACCGCCGCTACGGGAGGGCCGAGCGCACCGTCGACGCGGCGGTGAAGGAATCGCTCCGCAACGGCGGCCTCGAGGCCGAGAGCCACCAGGGCTCGCTGATGTTCGAGCCGTGGACCGTGCAGACCGGCGCTGGCGGCCCCTACTCCGTCTACACGCCCTTCGCCCGCGCCTGCCGCGCCAAGCCGACGCCGCGCGCGCCGCTCCCCCGCCCCCGCTCGCTCGACGGCGTCACGGGAGAGATCGCCTCCGACTCCCTCGACGACTGGGAGCTGCTGCCCACGCGTCCCGACTGGGCGGGAGGGCTGCGCGAGCGCTGGGTCCCCGGCGAGAAGGCGGCGGCCGACCGGCTGCGCGCGTTCCTCGCGGAGCAGCTCGACGACTACGCCGACGGTCGCGACCGGCCGGCGGAGGACGCCACCTCGAACCTCTCCCCGCACCTGAGGTGGGGCGAGATCAGCCCCTTCCAGGTGTGGCACGCCCTGGAGGAGGCGCACGCGAAGGGCCTGCACCGCGGCGACGGCAGCGACCGGTTCCTCTCCGAGGTGCTCTGGCGCGAGTTCTGCTACCACCTGCTGTTCCACTGGCCGGATCTGGCGACCGCGAACTTCGACACCCGGTTCGACTCCTTCCCGTGGGGACGCCCAGGCCAGGAGGCGATCGACGCCTGGCACCAGGGGCGCACCGGCTACCCCCTGGTGGACGCCGGCATGCGCGAGCTCTGGAGCACCGGCTACATGCACAACCGGGTCCGGATGGTGACCGCGTCGTTCCTGATCAAGAACCTGCTGGTCGACTGGCGGGTGGGCGAGGAGTGGTTCTGGGACACCCTGGTGGACGCGGACCCGGCGAGCAACGCCGCGAACTGGCAGTGGGTCGCGGGCTCGGGAGCCGATGCGTCGCCGTTCTTCCGGGTCTTCAACCCGGTCACGCAGTCGAGGAAGTTCGACCCGGCCGGCGAGTACATCCGCCACAACGTGCCGGAGCTCGGCGGAGTCGAGGGCGCCGCCGTGCACGAGCCGTGGACGCTCGGGGACACGCTGACCGGAGGCGCGGACGGCTACCCGGCGCCCCTTGTCGACCTCAAGGAGACGCGGGCGCACGCGCTGGACGCCTTCGCGCAGATCAAGAGCGCCCCGCGCGACATCTCGCCGCGGGGCGACGACTGAGCGTCGCCGGCTAGACGCGTCCCGCCGGTCCGGTGGAGCGGCCGGACCCGGCGAGCGGGTCCTCCTCCCCGCCCTGATCGCGCAGATCGCGGGCCGGGATGCCGACGAGCACCGCCCCGTCGGGCGCGTCCTTCACCACGACGGCGTTCGCGCCCACGCTGACGTCGGATCCGAGCACGAGCGGGCCCAGGACGACCGCGCCGGCGCCGACGACCACCCGGTCGCCGAGCGTGGGGTGCCGACGCTCGCGCCGGGCCGACCTCCCGCCCAGCGTGACGGAGTGGTAGAGCATGCAGTCGTCGCCGATCCGCGCGGTCTCGCCGATGACGACGCCCATGCCGTGGTCGATGAACAGGCGTCGGCCGATGGTCGCACCGGGGTGGATCTCCACCCCGGTCGCCGCGCGCGCCGCCTGGCTGAGCAGCCGAGCGGGCAGGCGGAGGCCGCGCCGCCACCAGGCGTGCGCGACGCGGTGCACCCAGACCGCGTGCACTCCCGGGTAGGAGAGGACGACCTCCACCGCGCTCCGGGCGGCGGGGTCGCGCTCCCGGGCGGTGCGGACGTCCTCGCGGAGCAGGGCGAGGAGCCCGGGACGCTCCGGTCCGGACGGGACGCGGCGCTCCGGCCGACCGTCGCGTCCGGAGCGGGGCGTCCCGGCTCGTCTCGAGGGGCTCAGCTGCGGAGGTCCTCGTACAGGACGGTCGAGATGTACCGCTCGCCGAAGTCGCAGACGATGGCGACGATGGTCTTCCCCGCGTTCTCGGGGCGCTTCGCGACCTCGAGCGCGGCCCACATGATCGAGCCGGAGGAGATGCCGCCGAGGATCCCCTCCTGCGCGGCCATCTCGCGGGCCACCCGCACGGAGTCGTCGAGCGTCACGTCGATGATCTCGTCGTAGACCTCGCGGTCGAGGATCGCGGGGACGAAGTTGGCGCCGATGCCCTGGATCTTGTGCGGACCGGCGGTGCCCTGGGTGAGGAGCGGGGAGTCGATCGGCTCCACTCCGATGATCTGCACGCCGGGCTTGCGCTCCTTGAGCACCTGGCCGACTCCGGTGATGGTGCCGCCGGTTCCGATGCCGGCCACGAAGACGTCGACCGCGCCGTCGGTGTCCTCCCAGACCTCCTCCGCGGTGGTGCGGCGGTGCACCTCGGGGTTGGCGGCGTTCTCGAACTGGCGGGCGAGGATCGCGCCGGGGGTCTCGTCGACGATCGCGCGGGCGCGCTCGACCGCTCCGCGCATGCCCTCGCTGCCGGGGGTGAGCACGATCTCGGCTCCGTAGGCGCGGAGGAGGACCCGGCGCTCGACGGACATCGTCTCGGGCATCGTGAGGACGACCTTGTAGCCGCGGGCGGCGCCCACCATCGCGAGCGCGATGCCGGTGTTGCCGCTCGTGCCCTCGACGATCGTCCCGCCGGGGTGCAGCTCGCCGGAGGCCTCGGCCGCGTCGATGATGGCGACGCCGATGCGGTCCTTCACGCTGTTCGCGGGGTTGTAGAACTCGAGCTTGGCGAGGACCGTCGCCTGGTCGGCGCCCTCCAGCCGGTTGATGCGGACGAGAGGGGTCCTGCCGACGAGCTGGGTCACGTCGTCGTGGATGCGTGCCATGGTGTGCGCTTTCTGCCGGGGCCGGCCGCCCGGGGCCCCGGAGCGGTGGGTGGAACGGGTGCTGCAGCGCCCCTCGGAGCGGCGCTCCCCCCACGATACGGATGCATCGACCCCTGGTCAGCACTCCGGACGCGCCCGCTCCTGCGCATCACCCGCCAGCTCCTCATCTCCACCGGGAGGAGGACGCCCCGCGGGCGCACCCGTCACGTACCATGAACTCGGGGGATCGCGCGACTGCTCGCGAGGCTTCTCGCCACCCTCCCTCACATCTCCGCGGCCCCGCGCCGCGTCGAAAGGACGACCGCTCCATGGCACTTCCCACTGCATCCCGCCGCTCCGTCCGGCCGCTCGGGATGTCGCTGCGGGCGGTCATGGGGTTCATCGGGATGAGCGCCGTGGCGGGCGTCCTGATCACCGTCGGCGTCACGCCGGCTCTCGCGCTGACGGGCCTGGCGACGAGCAACACGATCGGCATGTTCCAGAACCTGCCGGGCTACCTCGACGTGGGCCAGCTGATGCAGCGCACCAACGTCTACGCGAGCGACGGAACGACCCTCCTCGCCTCCGTCTACGACCAGAACCGCGTGGAGGTCGGCTGGGACGACGTCGCGCAGTCCGCGAAGGACGCCGCCGTCGCCGGCGAGGACCCGCGCTTCTACGAGCACGGCGGCATCGACCTCCAGGGCACGCTCCGGGCCATCGCCGTCACGCTGACGGGCGACGACCTGCAGGGCGGGTCGTCGATCACGCAGCAGTACGTCAAGAACGTCCTGGTGCAGAAGGCGGAGTCGATCACCGACGAGGCCGCGCGCGACAAGGCCTACCAGGAGGCGACGGACCCGACCCCCGAGCGCAAGCTCAAGGAGATGCGCCTCGCGATCGGACTCGAGAAGGAGGCGTCGAAGGACGACATCCTGCTCGGCTACCTCAACATCGCCCTCTTCGGGGGCACCGTCTACGGCATCGAGGCCGCGGCGAACTACTACTACGGCATCCCCGCGAGCCAGCTCTCGACCTCGCAGGCGGCCGCGCTGCTGGCGATCGTGAACAACCCGGCGAAGTTCCGCTTCGACAACCCGGGCGACGAGGCGAACGGCGCCGCCAACGGCTACGCCGCCACCAAGGAGCGCCGCGACTACATCCTGTCGGAGGAGCTCAAGCACGGCCGGATCGACCAGGCCGCGCACGACGCCGCCGTCGCCGAGCCGATCACCCCGAACATCACGGAGCCCTCGACCGGCTGCACCACCGCCGGCAACGCCGCGTACTTCTGCGACTACGTGCTGAACGTCCTCCGCAACGACTCCGTCTTCGGGGCGACCGACGACGAGCGCTATCAGCGCATCCGCCAGGGCGGCTTCGACGTCGTGACGACCCTCGACCTCGACATCCAGCAGGTCTCGCAGGCGGCGCTCAACGCCTACATCCCCTCCGTCGACCCGCGCTTCCAGGTCGGCGCGACGGCCGCCTCCGTCGAGGCGAAGACGGGCCGCGTGCTCTCCATGGTGCAGAACACGCAGTACAGCCAGGACGAGCAGTTCCTCGCCGCGAACCCCGGCTACAGCGCGATCAACCTCAACGTCGACCTCAGCATGGGCGGCGGCTCCGGCGTGCAGACCGGATCGACCTACAAGGTGTTCACGCTGGCGCAGTGGCTGAAGGCGGGGCACACCGTCAACGAGTCGTTCGCCTCCCCCACCTCCGGCTTCAGCTCCTACCCCCAGAAGTGCAACGTCGAGGGCGACGGCGGCTACTACGGCAAGTTCTCGCCTCGCAACGACGACCCGTCGGAGGACGCGAGCTCGATGAGCGCGCTCGGCGCGACCACGAACTCGATCAACACCGGCTTCATGGGAATGGCGCAGCAGCTCGACCTCTGCGACATCCGCACCACCGCCGAGTCGTTCGGGATGCACCGCGCCGACGGCCGCGAGCTCGCCAACGGGCCGGCCTCGGTCCTCGGGACGAACGAGATCGCTCCCCTGACGGTGGCCAACGCCTACGCCGGGATCGCGAACGACGGCACGACCTGCTCGGCGATCGTCATCGATCGGATCACCGACAGCGAGGGCAACGCCGTCGCCGCCCCGGCATCGGCGTGCACGCCCTCCGTGTCGCCCGAGGTCGCCCGAGGGATGCAGTACGCGATGCAGCGGGTGATGACCTCCGGAACGGCCTACGCCTCGAACCCCTTCGACGGGATCGAGCACATCGGCAAGACGGGCACCACCGACGAGGCAGCCGACGTGTGGACGGCGGGCGCCAGCAAGGCCGCCTCCCTGGCGGTCTGGGTCGGCAGCATCAACGGCTTCGCCGACAACACCAAGCAGAACCTGCGCTTCATCAGCCTGACGGGCGAGAAGGGGACCATCCGCGCCTCCAACGCCCGGCACGCCATCTGGAAGCCGATCATGACGGCGCTCGACGAGAAGTACGGCGGCGACGACTTCACGGCACCGCCTGCCTCGATGCTCGCGTACTCGCCGCGATCGGCGGCGAACTCCGAGGTCCCCGACGTCACGGGCGAGACGGTCGAGAGCGCCACGGCGATCCTCACCGCCGCCGGTTTCGTCGTCGGGATGCACGAGTCGGTCGACTCCGCGACGATCCCGGAGGGCTCCGTCGTGTCGACGACGCCGAGCGCGGAGGAGACGGCGGTCGCCGGCGGGGTGATCCCCCTCCAGGTGAGCACGGGCAAGGCTCCGGCCAATCCGAACGACATCTCGGACCTGAACGGCGACCTGATCGAGTAGAGACGTCGCCCGTCCCGTGAAGGGGCCGATCCCTCCGGGGTCGGCCCCTTCTGCTGTCGCAGGCGCCGGGCCTGCGCGGGCGCCGTCGCGCCGACTCCGGGCGGACGGGCGTCCGGCGCGGCCGTGGCGCGCCTCGTCGGGGATGTCGCAGGCCTCGCCTAGGGTGCTGGTGGAGCGAGAGGATCCATCCTGAAGCGACCGAACGTCCCCGTCTTCCAGCCCCGTCGAACCGTCCACGGGGCTCTCGGCGCGCTGTTCGGATTCGTGATCGTCAGCGTCCTGGCGGGTCTGCTCGCCTCGCTCGTGGTCGCCCCCGCCGCCGCGCTCACCGGCGCGGCGACCTCCGGCACCATCTCGGCGTTCCAGTCACTCCCGAGCTACCTCGAGGTCGGGCGCCTGATGCAGAAGAGCGACGTCTACGCGGGCGACCCGGACGATCCGACACTGCTGGCCTCCTTCTACGACCAGAACCGGATCGAGGTGCCGGCCGACCGGATCGCCGACTCCGTGAAGGACGCGCTCGTCGCGAGCGAGGACCCGCGCTTCTACGACCACGGCGGGATCGACCTGCAGGGCACCCTCCGCGCCATCGCCAGCACCTACCTCCTCGACGGCGACACCCAGGGCGGCTCGTCGATCACGCAGCAGTACGTGAAGAACGTGCTGGTGCAGAAGGCCGAGTCGATCCCGGACGAGGCGGACCGCGACCGCGCGTACGCGGAGGCGACGGCGACCACGGCCGAGCGCAAGCTCAAGGAGATGCGGCTCGCGATCGGGCTCGAGAAGGTGTCCTCGAAGGACGACATCCTCCTCGGCTACCTCAACATCGCGCTGTTCGGAGGCACCGTCTACGGCATCGAGGCCGCGGCGGAGTACTACTACGGCATCCCGGCGGCCGACCTCTCCCTCGCGCAGTCCGCCTCGCTCCTGGCCATCGTGAACAACCCCGAGAAGTTCCGCTTCGACCGGCCGGACGACACGGCCAACGGCGAAGCGACCGGCTACGCGCAGACCCGGGAGCGGCGCGACTACATCCTCGACCGGATGCTCGAGACGGGGAGCATCGACCAGGCCGCGCACGACGCCGCGGCCGCCGAGGCGATCACCCCCGACATCACCCCGCCGTCCACCGGCTGCCAGACGGCCGGCAGCGCGGCCTACTTCTGCGACTACGTGACCCACGTCCTCCGTGACGACCCGGCGCTCGGAGCGACCGACGACGAGCGCTACGCGGCGATCAAGCAGGGCGGCATCAAGGTCTACACGACGATCGATCTCGACCTGCAGAGGACCGCGCAGGAGCTGATGGACGAGCAGGTCCCCTCCTCCGATCCGCGCTTCGACGTCGGGGCGACGGCGGTCGCCGTCCAGAACGGCACCGGGCGCATCCTCACGATGGTGCAGAACAAGCGCTACAGCCAGGACCCGGACGTGATCGCGAGCGGGCCGGAGTTCTCGGCGATCAACCTCAACGTCGACGCGTCCGCGGGCGGCGGCAACGGCTTCCAGACCGGCTCCGCCTACAAGGTGTTCACGCTCGCCGAGTGGCTCGACCGCGGGCACACCCTGCTCGAGCAGTTCGACTCGAAGCAGAAGAACTGGACCGGCTTCGCCGACAGCTGCGAGGGCACCTGGGACTACGACTCCTACAACCCCAAGAACGCCGGCGACGGCGGCTACACCGACACCCAGACGGCGCTGTACTCGACGATCTACTCGCTGAACACGGGCTTCACCGGGATGTCGCACCTGCTCGACCAGTGCGAGATCCGCAAGCAGGCCGAGGCCTTCGGAGTGCACCGCGCGGACGGGACCGCGCTCGTGCAGTCGCCGGGAGCGGTCCTCGGCACCAACGAGATCGCACCGCTCACCATGGCGACCGCCTACTCCGGCATCGCCGAGAACGGCACGACCTGCACCCCCGTCGCGATCACGGCGATCGTCGGAGCCGACGGCCGCGAGATCGAGCCGGTGGAGACGACCTGCAGCCGGGCGGTGTCGTCGAGGGTCGCGTCGGCGATGCAGTACACGATGCTCAAGGTGACCGCCGAGGGCACGGGCGTCGAGGACGATCCGAAGAACGGCATCCAGCACATCACCAAGACGGGCACCACCGACAACTCCGCCGACACCTGGGCCATCGGGGCCTCGACCGAGACCTCCCTCGCGGTCTGGGTCGGCAGCATCTCGGCACGCGCGGACGGGTCGAGGATGAACCTCGACTCGATCGACTTCGACAGCGGCTGGGCGCCCTCGGCACGCCACCGGATCTGGAAGCCGTTGATGACGGCGATCGACTCCCGCTACGGCGGCTCCGACTTCCCGCAGGCCGACCAGTCGCTCGTCGCGGCGCCGCAGGTCACCGTGCCGGACCTGTCGGGCCGGACCAGCGACTCCGCCGCGCAGGCGCTGACCGCCGCAGGGCTCACTCCCGGAGCGACGTCGCAGGTCGACTCGACGCAGCCGATGAACACCGTGGCGGGCACCGGTCCGGCCGCGGGCACCCGCGTGGACAAGGGATCGGTGGTGGGCGTGCAGCTGAGCACGGGGAAGGCGCCGCCCGCTCCTGCTCCGGGCGGCTGACACCGCTGGACCGGGATGTCGCCGGTCGGGGAGGATCTGCGACGGGAACGGGTCAGGGGGAACGGGTCAGGGAAGCCGGCTCAGGGCCCGACGGCTCCGGCGGGGAGGAGCCCGAACTCGACGAGCTCGTCGTCGGTGAGCAGCCGGCTGCGGATCATGAAGCGCTTGCCCTCGGGTGCTTCGACGCTGAATCCGCTGCCCCGCCCGTCGACGAGGTCGACGGTGAGGTGGGTGTGCTTCCAGTACTCGAACTGGGAGCGGGACATCCAGAAGTCGATCGGGTCCAGGCCGTCGAGCCGGAGCGATTCGACGAGCACGTCCGAGGCGCCGGTGCGGAACATCCCGGCGGGGAAGCACATCGGGGAGCTGCCGTCGCAGCATCCGCCCGACTGGTGGAACATGAGCGGCCCGTGCAGCGCCGTCATCCGGTGGAGCATGCTTGCCGCCTCCGCAGTGACGTCGACCCTCGTGGAGGTCATGGGTGGTGCTCCTTCGCTCGTGGTGCGGAATGTCTGTGTGCGCCCGACCGCTGACGGCGGACGCTCCTCCGGGCGGCATCTCGATACGCCGCTGCGCGGACTACTCGATCAGCACGAGCGGGCGGCCCGTCGTCAGGTGCCTCGCCCGCAGGGCCGAGCACCGTCCTTCCGCGCGTCGCCAGATGCCTCGCCCGCAGGGCCCAGCACCGAACGACGGATCCGCGTGCCAGCGGATCCGTCTCGGTGCGGACGCTCCCCGCTCCTCCCCACCCGGCCACGTCGGCGAGCCGACCGCGGCACGGGCGACGAGGAACGAGGAGCCCGTGCGAACCAGCACCGAACGGCGGATCCGCGTGCCAGCGGATCCGTCTCGGTGCGAACGCTCCCCGCTCCTCCCCACCCGGCCACGTCGGCGAGCCGACCGCGGCACGGGCGACGAGGAACGAGGAGCCCGTGCGAACCGACTCAGAAGAAGCCCATCGGTCCTTCCGCGTAGGAGACGAGGAGGTTCTTCGTCTGCTGGTAGTGGTCGAGCATCACCTTGTGGTTCTCGCGTCCGATGCCCGACTGCTTGTAGCCGCCGAACGCCGCGTGCGCGGGGTACTGGTGGTAGGTGTTCGTCCAGACGCGGCCGGCTTCGATGGCCCGGCCGGCGCGGTAGAGCTGGGCGCCGTTGCGGCTCCACACTCCGGCGCCGAGGCCGTAGAGGGTGTCGTTGGCGATGCCGATCGCGTCGTCGAAGTCGTCGAAGGAGGTGAGGGCGAGGACGGGTCCGAAGATCTCTTCCTGGAAGATGCGCATCGAGTTGCGGCCCTCGAACACGGTCGGGTTGACGTAGTAGCCGCCGCTGAGCTCGCCGCCGAGGTCGGCGCGGTCGCCGCCGATGAGCAGCTTCGCTCCCTCCTGCTTGCCGATGTCCATGTAGGAGAGGATCTTCTCGAGCTGGTCGTTCGAGGCCTGGGCGCCGATCATCGTGGCGGTGTCGAGCGGGTTGCCCTGTTTGATCCGCTTGACCCGCTCGAGGCCGTCTCCGACGAAGTCGTCGTAGATCGAGCGCTGCACGAGCGCCCGCGACGGGCAGGTGCAGACCTCGCCCTGGTTGAGGGCGAAGAACGAGAAGCCCTCGAGCGCCTTGTCGTAGAAGGAGTCGCGTTCCGCGGCGACGTCGGCGAAGAACACGTTGGGGCTCTTGCCGCCCAGCTCCAGCGTCACCGGGATGAGGTTCTCACTGGCGTACTGCATGATCAGGCGGCCGGTGGTCGTCTCGCCGGTGAAGGCGATCTTGCGGATGCGCGGGTGGGAGGCGAGCGGGGCGCCCGCTTCGAACCCGAATCCGTTGACAACGTTGAGCACGCCGGCGGGGATGAGGTCGCCGATCAGGTCGAGCAGCACGTGGATGGACGCCGGCGTCTGCTCGGCCGGCTTCAGCACTACGCAGTTGCCTGCGGCGAGCGCCGGCGCGAGCTTCCACACGGCCATCAGGATCGGGAAGTTCCAGGGGATGATCTGCCCGACCACGCCCAGCGGCTCGTGGAAGTGGTACGCGATCGTGTCGTGGTCGATCTCGGAGACGCCTCCCTCCTGCGCGCGGATCGCTCCGGCGAAGTAGCGGAAGTGGTCGATGGCGAGGGGGATGTCGGCGGCGAGGGTCTCGCGCACGGGCTTGCCGTTCTCCCACGTCTCGGCGACGGCGAGCAGCTCGAGGTTCGCCTCCATGCGGTCGGCGATCTTCAGGAGCATGTTCGAGCGCTCGGCGGGGCTGGTCTTCCCCCAGCTCGCGAACGCTTTCCAGCCCGCCTCGACGGCGCGGTCGACGTCGGCGGCGGTGCCGCGGGCGATCTCGCAGAAGGGCTTCCCGGTGATCGGGGTGATGTTCTCGAAGTACTGGCCGCTCGCGGGGGCGACGTACTCGCCTCCGATGTAGTGGTCGTAGCGCGAGCGGAAGGAGGCGACGGATCCCTCCGTGCCCGGATTCGCGTAGACCGTGGAACCCGGCTCCTGCGGTGCCTGCTCGGCGACCTGGTCGGCGTACAGCGTCATGTGGACCTCCATCGACGTCGTTGTCGTGGGCGCGGGGTGGGCGCCCGGTCCTGACGCTACGTCGCGGGGGGTTGCACGACGTTGCACGGGCCGACGCACCGGCGGGAGCGGCGAGGACGGAGACCGGACCGGCCGGGCGGAGACGCGGCCGCCCGAGGAGGAGGGCCCCGCGGCCCGGACCTCAGACGCTCGCGAGCAGGCGCTGGGCGATCCGGCTCATGTAGACGCCGTAGGTCACCGTGGCCGCTGCGGCCCCCGCGCCGACCCAGGACCACACCTGCGGCCAGGCGGAGCCGTCGACGAGGACCACGACGACTCCGATCGCTCCGACCAGCGTCGTCCAGGTGGCGAGCCAGAGGTCGAGGGTCCGGCCGAAGATCCTCGCCATCGGGTAGAAGTGCAGGCCCACGATCACGGCGATGGCCGGCACGAGGAACCGGTCGAGCCCGGTGCCGGTGAGGACGCCCACCGCGACACCGATCAGCACGCCCTCCGCGGCGAAGACCGCCCCGAACAGCAGACCGTTCGGCTTCGCCGCGCGGTCGGCGTCGGTGAGCTCCACCGCCATCCTCCGCCGGGCGACGAGGAGGCGGACGGCCTGCACGGCGAAGACCACGGCCGCGAGCGCGCAGAGGGTCACGGCGGTCGTCGCCGCCGGTGCCGGCCAGCCGACCGTGGTGTCGCTCGCCCACCACATCGTGAAGACCGCCATCAGGAGCAGACCCCCCGCGACTCCGCTCGCGAGGGCCCGGGGAGGTGGTGCGAGGGTGCTCATGCGTCGAGGCTAGCGAGACGGCTCCGCGGCCTCACGGCTCCGGCGGGACTCCCGGGAGCGACCGGGACGGCTCAGCGCTGCTCCGCCTCGATCGTCTCGAGGTGCGCGGCGACACCGGCACGGCGGGGCGAGCGGGGCGGGAGGACGCGCAGGAGCTCCCGCCACACCTCCGCGTCGTCGCGGCCGTCCGGGCCCTCCGCCCAGGCGAGGAGGGTCGCGGGCGCCGCATCGGCGAGGACGCTCGCCCGCACCCGCAGGCGCAGCTCGCCGGCGATCGCCCGGATCCCCGGCGCCTCGGACGAGGGCAGCGGCGCACCCCGGTAGGCGTCCAGGGCGAGGCGGTGGGAGCCGCGGTCGAGCAGGCCGAGCACCTGGCGGGCGTCGAGGTCGACCGGGCTCGCCAGGCGGTAGGGGCGCGAGAGGGGCACCAGGCGCGGGAGGGTCGGCTCGAGCGCGCGGCGCAGCCGCACCATCTCGGCGCGGACGGTGACCACCGCGTCGTCCCGGCCGTGGAGCAGGAGGGCGAGCTGCTCGGCCGAGAGCCCGGCCCGGTGCCAGGCGAGCAGGGTCAGGATCTCGGCGTGCCGGGTGCTCAGCTCGAGCGTCGCTCCGGCGGCCGTCACCAGGCCCGTCTCGCGCCCGAGGACCCGCAGGCTCGGCGCCCGGGCCGCCGCTGTGCTCCGTGCAGCGGGCCGCCGCGGGCGGAGGAGCCGCTGCACCATCAGCTCGCTCTCGACGGCGGCGGCGGTCGCCTCCATCAGCGGGAGGGTCTGCGGGGCGACGACGTCGGCGCCGCCGGTGATGTCGATCACTCCGAGGATCTCGTGCGTCTCGGGGTCGTGCACGGGGACGGCGGTGCAGCTCCACGGGTGCACGAGCGAGGCGAAGTGCTCGGCGCCGTGGATCTGCACGCCGTGATCGAGCACAAGAGCCGTCCCCGGCGCGGACGTCCCGACGTCGGGCTCGGCCCACGCCGCGCCCTCGACGAACGACATCCCCTCGGCGAGGCTCTTGAGGTGCTGGTCCCCGTCGATCCAGAGCAGCCGCCCGAGCGCGTCGCCCACCGCGACCAGCACGCCGCTGTCCTCGTCGGCGTCGCGCACCAACAGGCGGCGGATGACAGGGAGGACCGAGGCGAGCGGATGCCCGGTGCGGTACTCGCGGAGGTCGTCTCCCGAGAACGAGAGCGGTGCCGTCAGCCGGTCCGGATCGAGGCGCCGCCGCCGTGCGCGCTCCCACGACTCCTCGACCAGCGCGCGCCGCCGACCGCTGCCAGGGCGGGCCAGCCACGGGTTGGTCATGCGCTCCGCCTCGTCGTCGGGTCGGTGGGAGTCGACGCTACTCCGCGGAGCGCGCCGGCGCCTCTCTCCGCGCACCGGAGCGGCCGCGCCCCCGCACCGCCAGCAGCAGCACCGCCGCCACCAGCACCGCGATGCCCAGAACAGCTCCCGCGGTCAGCCGCTCGCCCAGCACCGCCACGCCGAGGAGAGTCGCGGTCGCCGGCTCCAGGAGGGTGAGCGTCGAGACGGTCGCCGCGGGAAGCACTCGCAGGCCGCGCGCGAAGAAGGTGTAGGCCACGGCGACCGTCACCACTCCGAGCCAGAGCACGGCCGGGATCGAGCCGGAGAGCCGCGACGGATCGCCCAGCAGCAGGAACGGGAGCGCCAGCAGCGCCGCGGCCCCGAACTGGGCTCCCATGGCGGCGACGGGGCTCAGCCCGCGCTCGAGCAGCAGCTTGCCGCAGACGGCGTAGAGCGCGTAGGAGGCGCCGGCACCGGCCGACGCGGCGAGGCCGGGGAGTGTCACGCCGCCGGATCCGCCGCCGCTGAGGAGCACCACGCCGACCGCGGCGAGCGCGGTCGAGGCGAACCAGCGCGGGCTCGGCGTCGTCCGCAGGACGAGCCACTCCAACAGGCCGGTGAAGGCGGGAGCGGAGCCGAGGGCGACGATCGTGCCGACCGCGACTCCGTTCTGCGCGGTGCCGGTGAAGAAGGCGGGCTGGTACGCGGCGACGCCGACCGCTCCGAGCACGACGAGCAGCACGACGGCGCGGGTCGGGCGGGAGCGGCTCCGCCGGCGCAGAGCCTCCACGCCGAGGAGAGCGGCCAGCAGGGCGCCGCCGAGGACGATGCGGGCCGCCCCGAGGAGGAGCGGATCCACGCCCGCCGCTCCGAGGGCCTGGGCGGTCCCCGTCGTGCCGAAGCAGACGGCGGCGAGGAGGACGGCGCCGATCGCCGAGGTCCGGGCCCCGCTCATCCCGCCCCGCTCCCCCGGCCGCCTGACGACCGGCTCCCAGTGTCCCAGGGATGGGCGCGTGCTCTTCCGCCTCTCGCACCGGGGGCCCAGGATGGAGGGACCGGACTAGCGGAGGAGCACGACGTGGGCATCGCGGAACCGTTCGACCTCGAGGACCACCACCGCAGCGCGCACGGCGCCCTGCGCGAGTACTTCTCGGTGCGCGAGTTCGAGGAGGTGCCGCTGGACCGCGAGGCCATCGTCGCCACCGCGTACCTGCGGGCGATCGAGCACGCCACCGTGGCCCGGGTGCTCCCCCTCGCGCGCGCCCACCCCGACGAGCAGGTCCGCGCGTTCGCGTCCGTCTGGGCCGCCGAGCGGCACCGGATCGCCGACGCCCTGGGCGACGTGCTCGCGGCCTCGCCGCAGATCCGCGGCATCGACATCCGCCCGCCGGAGCCGACGGTGAGGTCGCGCCCGCTCCTCGACCGCGCCGCGGCCTCCCTCGCCGGCCCCGTCGCGCTGGCCCTCGCGGTGGACGCCCGGGTCGCGGTGCACGGCTACCGCCGGCTCGCCCGGCTCTCGCTGCACCCCGAGATGGAGCGCCTCGCCGAGACGGTCACGGGCATCCTCGAGCGGCAGGCCGACTTCTTCACGGTGCACGCGGCGGGACGCCTCGGACGCCCGCTGCCGCGCCGGGTGCAGGCGGCCGGCCTGCTCGCCGTGCTGCGCCTCCCGATCGGCGAGGCCGACCTGCCGGAGGCTCTCGCGCGCGAGGGCCGGGAGCTCGTCTTCGGCCGGGACGACGGCGGACTCGACGGGATCGACGCGGGCGTCGTCGCGGCGTTCGCGCTGCCCTGCACGGCGGCCCGGCGGCTCGTGCACCCGTACCGGCCGGTGTCGATCCGTGCCGCGCACCGCCTCGGACGACTCGCGGCCGACACCCGCGCCGCCGTCACGACCCTGCTGGAGCAGGTGCGCGAGTAGCGGCGGCGCTCAGCCCAGCAGCTCGCGCACGTCCTCGGCGGTGATCCCGCCGGTGGCCGCCGCGCCGTCGTCCGACATGACCGCGGCGAAGAGCGCGGCCTTCGCCTCCTTGAGGGCCATCACCTTCTCCTCGATCGTGTCCTTCGCGACCAGGCGGTAGACCATGACCGAGCGGGTCTGGCCGATGCGGTGCGCGCGGTCGACCGCCTGCGACTCGGTGGCGGGGTTCCACCACGGGTCGAGCAGGATGCAGTAGTCGGCCTCGGTGAGGTTGAGCCCGAAGCCGCCGGCCTTGAGCGAGATCAGGAACACGCCCGCCGCGCCCGAGCGGAACCGCTCGATGACCTCGTCGCGCTTCTTCGTCGCTCCGTCGAGGTAGGCGTACTCGATGCCCGCCGCGTCCAGCCGGCCGCGGACCCGGCCGAGGAACCGCGTGAACTGGCTGAACACCAGCACGCGGTGCCCCTCGCCGAGGGCGTCGCCCAGCAGCTCGTCGAGCAGGTCGAGCTTGGTCGAGGGCACGCTCTCGTGCGCCTCGTCGACCAGTGCCGCGTCGAGCGCGACCTGGCGCAGCACGGTCAGCGCGCGGAAGATCGCGAAGCGGTTCTTCTCGAAGTCGCCGATCAGGCCCAGCACGCGCTGCCGCTCCCGCGCCAGGTACGTGTCGTAGACCTTCCGCTGCTTCGGGCCGAGCTCGACCTCGAGGGTCTGCTCCTGCTTGGGCGGCAGCTCCTTGGCGACGAGCTCCTTGGTGCGCCGCAGCATCAGCGGGCGGATGCGCCGCCGCAGCTGCGAGAGCTTCTCGCTGTCGGCCTCGCGCTCGATCGGCTTCTGGTAGAACTCGACGAACCCGGCGGGCGAGGGGAACAGGCCCGGAGCGACGATCGACAGCAGCGACCAGAGCTCCATCACGTTGTTCTCCATCGGCGTTCCCGTGATGGCGAGCTTGAAGGGCACGTCGAGCCGGCGCGCGAGCTGGTGCGTCGCCGACTGGCGGTTCTTGACGAACTGCGCCTCGTCGAGGAGGAGCCCCGACCACTGGATTCCCGAGTACGACTCGTAGTCGAGCCGGAACAGGGCGTAGGAGGTGACGACCAGCTCGGCCTCGCCGATGACGCTGGAGAGCGCCTTCCGCTTCTTCTTCGACGTCTCGTCGATCCCGACGACGCGGAGGTCCGGAGCGAAGCGCTTGGCCTCGCCGACCCAGTTGGGCACCACGCTGGTGGGCGCGACGACGAGGAACGGGCGCGGCGAGGTGCCCGCCTCCGCGGCCGCGGCGCGCTGCTCCTGCATCACCCGGGTGACCAGGGCGAGGGACTGCACGGTCTTGCCCAGGCCCATGTCGTCGGCGAGCACGCCGCCGAGCTGGTTGTCGTAGAGGAACGAGAGCCAGTCGTAGCCGAGCTGCTGGTAGGGCCGCAGCTCCACGGCGAAGCCCTCGGGCAGGACCCGCGACTCCAGCGCACCGGTCGCGGTGAAGCCGGAGAGCCCCTCCACGGAGCGGCGCCAGGCGGCGGCCTGGGCCTCCACGACGCCCAGCTCGACCAGCTCGTCCCAGAGGGAGGACTGGAACCGGCTGATCCGCAGGGTCTCGCCGGGGTCGTCCGAGAGCTCGCGGGCCTCGGCGATCAGCTCGCGGAGGCGGCCGAACCGCTCGTCGTCGAGGGCGAAGTAGACGCCGCTGGGCAGCACCATGTACTCGTCGCCGCGGGCGAGCGCGAGGAAGATCTCGGCCAGCGGGACCGCCTCGTCGTTGACGGTGACGGAGATCTCGAGGTTGAACCAGTCGCGGCTGTCGGGCTGGGCGACGGTCTGCACGGCGACCACGGGGGCGGTCTGCGCCTCGCGGTACTCGACGCGCTCGCCGATCTCCTCGATCTCGACGGTGCCGAGCTCGCGGAGCCGCTCGACCTCGCCGGTGAGGAAGCCGACGGTCTGCATGCCGCGCAGGTCGAAGGTGGGGCGCAGGCGCCTGCTCGACGGGGACACCAGGGCGGGCGTCGACTCCGGGTCGAGACCCGCTCCCACGAGGGAGTCGAGGATCCGCTGCTCGGCCTCGGGGTCGCGGTAGCCCGCGTCCTCGCCGACCCGCAGCGGGAGCCGCTCGGCGTCCACGCCGCCGCGCGCTCCCTCCACTCCGTAGCGCCACCACCACGAGCCGCGCAGGCCCGCGCCGTCGGTGTGCTCGAGGGTGAGGCCGAGGCGCGGCTCGGGCACCGCCGGCGCCTCGAAGGAGCCGTCACGGGAGACGATGTCGAACAGCCGGTGCAGCCGCTGGTAGTGCTCGGTGAGGAACGCCGACTCCTCGGCCACCGGGATGCGGATGGCCTCGCGGCTCCAGAGGAACGTGCGCGCGGAGGACAGCAGCGGCGCGGCGAACGGGATGAGCGTGACCGGGCGGGCGCGCATCTCGTCGCCGCCCTCCCACGTGTAGAGGCCGACGGCCGGGTCGCCGATGAAGCCGAACTCCTCGGGCGCCGGGTGGTCGCCGATCGCGACGAGCGAGCGCAGCTCGAGGCCGGCGGCGGTGCGCGTGACGTCGATGGAGGCGGTCGCCGTCGTGTCGAGGATCTTCAGCGGCGTCTGGTCGCGGTCGCCCATCACCAGGCCGATGCCCGCGCGGACGGCGCCGTGCAGGGCCGCCCAGATCGCCTCGCTCCGGCACTGGTCGAGGTAGAGCCAGGTGTCGGGCGAGTAGTAGCTGGAGGCGCTGTGCCCGGAGAGCAGGCCCTGCATCTCGCGGATCACGTCGATCTGGCGCTCGTCATAGTCGTGGCTGTAGTGCAGGTAGCCGAGGTCGCGCCAGCTGGTGCCGGTGCGGACCCAGCGATCGCGGTCGCCCATCCGCACCGGGCGCACGCCCAGGCGCGGGCGCGGCTCGGGCGGCGGCCGGTAGGAGTTGTAGCGGCCGGGCGGGCGACGCACGGGCTCGCCGGGCAGCAGCTCGAACTGCAGGCCGAGCGGGATGCCGGTGTGCGAGCGCTCCGCGCCGGCGAGGAGCGGGGCGAGCGCGCTGCGCCACTCCGGGACGGCGTCGACCGCGGCCTCGCCCGGGAAGGGACCGGCCACTCCGCCCTCGCGCTCGCGGCGCAGGGCCTCGATCAGGACGGCGGCGACGTGCTTGCACTCGTGCTTGACCGGGCAGCTGCAGGCGCCGCCGAGGAGGGTCCAGTGCTCGCCCTCGTCGCGGAGCTGCACGCTCACGGCGTACGGCGAGCGCCCGGATCCGCGGACCTGGCCGAAGAGGCGGGTGCGGCCGCCGAACCACTGCAGCTCGCGCACGCGGCCCTCGTCCGCGTAAGCGGTGCCCTTCTCGACGGCGGCGGTTCCGACGAGGGCGCGGATGTCCTGCTCGGAGAAGGGCTCGTGGCCGGCGGTCACCGGCCCGGGTGCGGCCGACGGCAGCACCTCACCGGGGGGACTCTGGCGGGCCATGGACCTCACGCTCTCCGCGCTCGAACGAGCGCATCCGTCTATTCAACCCGATTCCGGAGGCGCTGCGAGCCGCGGGCCGGGATCCGTGGAGGACGCACGGCCGTCCCTACGATGGAGGGATGCCCCGTCTGGCCGTCGTCTCGGCGCACACCTCCCCGCTCGAGCAGCCGTCGACGGGCGACGCGGGCGGGATGAACGTGTACCTCGCGGCGGTGCTCCCGGAGCTGGCTGCGCTCGGCTGGGAGATCGAGGTGCTGACCCGCGGCGAGGGCGTCCGGATGCTCGCGCCGGGTGTGCGAGTGGTCGGCGTGCCGGTGCCGGCGGGCGACAAGTACGCGCTGGCGGCCGCGGCGCCGGAGTTCGCGCGCGCCGCGGAGGGAGCCGACGTCGTGCACTCGCACTACTGGGTGTCGGGCCTCGCGGGGGCACTCACCGGCAGGCCGCACGTGCACTCGATGCACTCGGGCTCGCTCGCGAAGAACGCCCGGCTCGCCCCGGGCGACGTCGCGGAGCCGCAGCAGCGGATCGACGCGGAGCGCGCCGTGCTCGCCTCCGCCGATGCGATCGTGGTGGCGGGCGCCTCGGAGCGGGAGGACGTCGTCAGCGGGTACGGCGCGGATCCGGACCGGGTCGTCGTGGTGCCGCCCGGAGTCGACGCGCGGTTCCGCCCGGGCGGCGGCGAGCGCTCCGGAGTCGTCCTGATCGGCCGGGTGCAGCCGCTCAAGGGGCAGCTGCTGGCGGTCGAGGCGCTCGCGGCGATGGCGCCGGCGGAGCGGCCGGTGCTGCGGCTGGTGGGCGGGGCGGCACCGGGCCGGGAGTCGTACCTCGACGCGGTGCGCGCCGTGGCGGCTCCGCTGGGAGACCGCGTGCTGATCGAGGGGGCCGCCGACCGCGACCGGGTGGCGGAGCGGCTCCGGAGTGCGCAGCTGGCGCTCGTGCCCTCGGCGGCCGAGACCTTCGGGCTGATCGCGCTCGAGGCGGCCGGCAGCGGCACTCCCGTGCTCGCGCGCAGGACGACTGGCCTGGTGGACGCGGTGCGCGACGGCGGGAGCGGCGTGCTGCTCGACTCCGACTCCCCCGCGGCGTGGGCCGAGGCGATCCTGACCCTGCTGGGCACGCCCGGTGAGCTGGCGAGTCTCGGCCGCGGCGGCGTCGACTGGGCGGCCGCCCACTCCTGGCCGGCCGCCGCCGCCCGGCTGGACGCCGTCTACCGCAGCCTGTCGGCTCACTGAACGAACCCCGAACCGTCGACGGACCCCGCTCCGCCGGGTCACCTCGACGGGTCGGGGCTCCCTCGGTGCAGGGATGATGTCAGTCGGCGATGGCGGGGGCCCCGGGGTCGAGGCGGGCGCCGCGAGTGGAGCGGTACCAGGGCGCCAGGCGGTCGGGCGAGACGGCGACCATCGCGGCGCCCGTGAATCCGGCGTCGTTGCCGAAGCGGGCGGGGACGATCTCGGTGCCGATGTCGAGGAAGCGGGCGAACTCGTCGAAGACGTGCGCCGCCGCGCCGCCGATCACGAACAGCTGCGGCGAGAACAGCTTCTCGAGGTGCCGGTAGTAGACGCTGAGGCGACCCGCCCACTCCTCGAGGGTGATGCCCTCGCGGCGGACGGCCGAGAAGCCGACCTTCGGCTCGAAGTCGGGACCGTCGATGTGCAGGTGCCCGAGCTCGGAGTTGGGGATCACCACGCCCTCGTGGACGAGCGCCGTCCCGATGCCGGTGCCGAGGGTGGTCAGCAGGAGGAGGCCCTCGCGTCCGCGCATGGCCCCGAACTCGCGCTCGGCGACTCCTGCCGCGTCCGCGTCGTTGACGACGACGACGTCGACCCCGGTCGCCTCCGAGAGGAGGGCCTGCGCGTCGAGCCCGACCCAGCGCTGCGAGACGTGGGTGGTCTGGCGGACGACGCCGCCGCGGACGATCCCAGGGAAGCCGACGCCCACGGGCGTGCCCGCGATCGGCGAGACGTCGCGGACGATGCCGGCGATCGCCTCGGCGAAGTCCTCGGGCTCCTTGCCCAGCGGATTCGCGACCGCGAAGCGCCGAGCCGCCCGCTCGCCGGTGGTGACGTCGACGAGGGACGCCTTGATCGACGTCCCCCCGATGTCGACGCCGACGGCGAAGCGCGGGAGGAGGCCGTCGTGGGGCTGGGTCACGGATGCTCCGTCTGCAGTGGTGGGCGAGTGCGGGGACTCGCGAAAACGGTCGGCCCGTCGGATCCGGGATCGCGACGAGCCGAAGGCGATTCTACGAGCCGTCAGGTGCGCGCGGGCTCCGAGAGGGCGCGGAGGACGAAGTCGATCACCGGCTCGTAGAGGTGGACGGCCAGCCCGTCGTCGATCGGGACGACCACCTCGATCGAGCCCTGCGCCTCGGCGACGAACACCGCCGGGTCGTTGCAGTCGGCGATCGCGATGACCGGCAGCCCCCGCCGGCCGGCCGCGCCCGCGAAGCCGTGGTCGGCGACGACCAGGTCGGGGCGGACGCCGAGCTCGTCGAGGCGGTCGAGCAGCGCGTCCATCGGCTCCGGCGAGTGCGTGTGCTGCAGCCCTCCCCCGCGGTAGACGCAGGTGACCCCGCCGGTGCACCACAGGACCTGGTGCTCGTCCGCGAGAGGCACGCGGATGCCGTCGGGGGCGGCGAACGGGAGCGCGTTCACGTCGATCACGCGAGCGCCCCGCTCCGTCGCGGCAGCAGCGAAGCGGCGGTAGACGTCCATCAGGGTCGCGGGGTGCGCGGTGGCGAACAGGAGGAGCGCCCCCTCGCGGACAGCGGCGGCGAACCGGTCGCGGTAGCGGGCGAGCCCCGCGACCGTCAGGCGGGCGTCGATCCGGTCCTGCCCGCTCTCGAAGGAGGGGTCGGTGCTGATCCCCACGCGCTCCCCCATCAGGGCGAGCAGGCTCTCGAGCGTCCAGTGCTCGGCCACGTCCACGCCGTAGAGGTGCGCGGGCTCGCGGGCGGCGAGGCGGCGGAGGTTGCCGAGGTTGCTCGCGCGGCCGGTGAGGACGTCCCCGGCGAGGAGGGAGGAGTCGAGGTACGCCTCGAGCTCGGAGTCGGGAAGCGGCATGCGGGACCTCTCGATCGACGGGGAGCTCCCAGGCTACGGGCAGTTCAGGTGTTGACATCCGATCCGTCACCGATATATCGTTATTGCATCGCCGACAGATCGGGAGCAGCCGCTCCCGACGGGCGACCGGATCCGATCGAAAGGGATCCCCTCACGACAGAGAGCAGCACACCCATGAACTCCAGGACCTTCTTCTCCGACGACCGCCGCGACTCCTGCGACGGCGACCACTCCTCCCGCCACGAGCACCCCGGCCGCGGACAGCGCCGCGGACCCGGCGGTCACGGCCGCGGCTTCGGGCCCGGCTTCGGCTTCGGCCCGGGCTTCGGCCCCGGCTTCGGCGGCCCCTTCGGCCGCGGCGGAGGACGCGCCCGACGCGGTGACGTCCGCGCGGCCCTCCTCTCCCTCCTCTCCGAGAAGTCCTCGAACGGCTACGGCCTGATCAAGGCCATCGCCGAGAAGACGAACGGATCGTGGCGTCCCAGCCCCGGCTCCGTCTACCCCACCCTCCAGCAGCTCGTCGACGAGGGCCTCATCACGGCCGTCGGCGAGGGCCGCGGCACCGAGTACCAGCTCACGGACGCGGGCGGCACCTACGTGCGCGAGCACGCCGACGAGCTCGACGCGGCCTGGGAGGCCACCCCCGGCGCGAGCGACGCCGATCGCGCCTTCATGGAGAACGTCGGCAAGCTGATGGGCGTCGTGCAGCAGTTCCGCGGAGCGACCGAGGCGCAGCGCGCCGCCGCGTCCGCCAAGCTCGACGAGACCCGTCGCGCGCTGTACCTCATCCTCGCCGACTGACCTCGGCTCCCCTCCCGCGATCCGTCGCGGGAGCCCCCGGACGGACGGGACCCCTCGCCTCGGCGACGGGGTCCCGTCCGTTCCTCTGTCTCGGGAGCCGGCGCCTCAGCGGGCGGCGGACAGACGGGCCAGTCCCTCGTCGAGGGTGACCGACGGGCTCCACTGCAGATCGGCGCGCGTGCGGCGCTGGTCGAACCAGTGCGCGGTCGAGAGCTGCTCGGCGAGGAAGCGGGTCATCGGCGGCTCGTCGGCGCCGGGCCGCACGGCCCACACGCGCTCGACGAGCGAGCCCGCAGCGCGGGCGACGGAGGCGGGGACGGACCAGCGCGGCGGCTCGACGCCCGAGGCGCGGCAGATCCCGGCGAGCAGCTCGGCGACCGGGCGCGGCTCGCCGTTGGTGACGACGTAGGAGCGGCCGTGCACCTCCTCCGCCCGCCCGAGAGCGGCGACGATCGCCGAGGCGGCGTTGTCGATGTAGGTGGAGTCGATCAGCGCCTGGCCGTGCCCGAGGAGCGGCAGCCGGCCGGCGCGCGCCCGCTCGACGATGCGGGCGACGAGCTGGGTGTCGCCCGGACCCCAGACCAGGTGCGGGCGCACGGCGACCACCGCGAAGCCGGGGGCGTCGGCAGCGAGGGCCAGCAGCTCGGCGCGGGCCTTGGTGCGCGCGTAGTCGCCGCGGGCCCGGTCCGGATCGGCGGGCTCGGCGTCGTCGCCGGTGATCGAGGAGCCGGAGTGGGCGACGGAGGGCGACGAGATCTGGACGAAGCGGCTCACGCCGGCGCGGGCGGCGGCGGCGAGCAGACGCCGGGTGCCGTCGATGTTCACGCGGTCGAAGTCGCCAGGATCGCCGGCGAGAGAGACCTTCGCGGCGAGGTGCACGACGCCCTCGGCCGCGTCGACCGCCTCCTCGACCGCGCGCGGATCGGTCAGCGAGCCCCGCGCCTCCTCGACGCCCGCGACCCCGGAGGGCCGGCGCTGGAAGGTGCGGACCTCGTGCCCCTGGGCGACGAGGCCCGCGGCCACCGCACCGCCGAGCAGGCCGCTCGCGCCGGTGACCAGGACCCTCACGGCGCCACCATCCGGCCGCCGGCGAGCACGCCCTCGGCCCAGCGCGACAGCGCGGCCCGGTCGATCTTGGAGTTGTGGCGGATGTCGGTGGGCAGCGCCGGGACGACGAGCACCGCGGCGACGGGCCGGGCGACGGCCGCGCGCACCTCGGCGGCGAGGGCCTCCTCGGCCAGCACCACGCGGCGCGCGCCCGAGCGCAGCTCGACCACGGCGACCAGCTGCGCGACTCCGCGCGGGCCGGCTCCGACGATCGCGGCGCGGGCGACCGAGGCGACGCGCGCCTCGATCCGCTGCTCCGGTCCGACCGGCGTGACGACGCCGTCCGGCGTGACGACGACGTGCGGCATCCTGCCCTCGACCCAGAGGCGGCCGGCGGAGTCGATCCGCCCGACGTCCCCGGTGCGGTGCCAGCGCTCGCCCGGGACGGCGCCGACGCGGGCGGCGCGGTCGGTGAGCCAGAGGCGCTCGTAGTGGTCCTCGACGTGACCGGCCGAGACGACGATCTCGCCGGTCGTGCCGGTGATCTCCTCCGGCTCGTCCGCGGCGCGGCCGCCGGCGTCGAGCGGGGCGATCCGCAGCCGGACGCCCGCGGCGGGCACGCCCACGCAGACGCCTCCGCGCGGATCGTCGTCGGAGGCGGCCTCGCGGATGCCCTCCAGCGACGCGTCGGTGAGCAGCAGCCCCTCGGTCATGCCGTAGGGAGTGCGGGCGGAGGCGTTCGGCATGAGCGCCTGCGCCTCGCCGAGCAGTCCCGCCGAGACGGGGGCGCCGGCCGAGAGGAAGGTGCGCACGCCGGCGAGGGCCCGGTGGTCGTCGGCGTCGAGCGCGCCGGCGGTGGCCACGACGTTGGCCAGTGCGGCCGGCGAGAGGAACAGCACGGTCGCGTCGACCCGGGCGGCGGCCGCGGCGACGGCGGCCGCGGTGAGCGTCCGGGGCGCGGTGACGTCCATGTCCGGAGTGGCGGAGCGCGTGCCCAGCGCGGGACCGAGCAGGGCGAACGGCGCGAAGCCCGCGACGAGGCCGGTGCCCGGTCCGATCCCGTACTGGCGGGCGAGCGCGTCGCGGACGCCGGCGAGCTGCCGGTGCGTGTAGACGACGCCCTTGGCGGGGCCGGTCGAGCCGGAGGTGAACAGGATCGCGGCCACGGCGTCGGCGGCGGGCGCCTCGCCCAGCGCCTCCGGGTCGGCGGCCAGCTCGGCGCGGCCGAGCTCGATCAGCTGCCCGAGCGACGTGTCGACCCCGAGGGCCGAGGCGGAGGCGCGGGGCAGGGTCTGCGTCGAGACCCGGCCGCCGGGCCAGCGGAGGGCCCGCGCGACGGCGAGGCCGGGCAGGGCGCCGACCACCAGATCCGGCCAGGCACCGCGGACCGCGCGGGTGAGACCGCGCAGGCCCAGGCCCGCGTCGGCGACGACCACGACGGCTCCGATGCGCAGGCACGCGTAGAGCAGCGCCGTCAGGTCGGCACCGGGCGGCACGAGGAGCGAGACGCGGTCGCCCGGGGAGACGCCGGAGGCGCGGAGCCCGGCGGCGAGCTCGCGGACCCGCTGCGAGAGCAGGCGCCACGAGACCGAGCGGGGCCCGCCGCCTCCGGGAGGCGCCATCTCGACCAGAGCGAGCGAGTCGTCCTGCGCGTTGCGGTCGAGGTGCGCCCAGAGCGGCTCGACCGGCGCGGTCGGGCGGCGGACGTCGGGGGCGGGGTCGCCGCCGAACGGCTCCTCGCCGTCGGAGAGGTCGCCCAGCCAGGTGAGGACGGCGGACGAGTAGTCGACGTCCTCGGCCACCAGGTGGCCCGCTCCCTCGTAGCGGTGGACCTGCGCGTGCGGGAGGCGGTCGACGAGGTCGTCGAGGTAGCGGTCGGAGAAGATCGGGTCCAGCGGGCCCCAGAGCATCAGGGCCGGCGTCGTCAGGGCGCTGACGCCCTCGGCGATGCGCTGCAGCTCCGGGTCGCTCGGGTGGGCGGAGTCGACCGGGATGTCGGCGACGAAGCCGCCCACTCCGCCGCGGCGCGACGCGGACCGGTAGGGCGCGCGGTACCCCTCCTTCACCGCGGAGGGCAGCGCCGGGTGCCCCAGCGCGAGGGTCGTCTCGAGGAAGGCCGGCGTGCCGACCGTCGAGGCGCCGAGCACACCCGAGGCGAGCGCGAGCCGGAGCGGGGCCGGGATCGGCTCGTCGGCGCTCTGGTGGATCGCGGTGTTCAGGAGCATCGTGGCGCGCAGCTGCTCCGGGTGGTCGACCGCCCAGCCCAGCGAGACGACTCCGCCCCAGTCGTGGCCGAGGGTGACCACGTCGTCGAGGCCGAGCACGTCGGTGAGGTCGGAGAGCTCGCGCACGCGGTCGGCGAGCGTGTGCAGGGCGCCGGTCCGCTCGGAGAAGCCCATCTCGAGCTGGTCGACAGCGACCACCCGCCAGGCGGGGCCTCCGCTGCGGGCCGACTCGAGCGTGGCGGCCGCGAGGCGGCGCCAGAGGTAGGACCAGGTGGGATTGCCGTGCACGCAGAGGACGGTGCCGACGGGCTCCGTGCCGAGGGCCTCGCCCGTGTCGAGCAGGTGCCAGCGGCGCGGCACGCCCTGGGCGTCCGGAGCGTCGACGAGGCGCGACCACGCGGGATCGAGCCCGTCGAGCCCGGCCGGGGGCAGCTGCGCGGCGGCCGTGGAGCCGAGCGCTCCGCGGATCCGCTCGGCCGGGTGGGGCGCGGTCACCAGGCGATCTCGAGCATCGCGGTGTTGATGCCCGAGCCCACTCCGATGAGCAGCACCCGGTTGCCCGGCTGCAGGGTCTCGGCCTCCTGGGCCAGGGTGATCGGGATCGACGCCGGGCCGACGTTGCCGAGGGTGGGGTAGGTCGTGGGGACGCGGCTGCGGTCGATGCCGACCGCCTTCACCAGGGCGTCGGTGTGCACGTCCGACACCTGGTGCGTGATGTAGCGGTCCATCCCGCTCCAGTTCCAGTCGCGGGTGGCCTCCTTCCACGCCGAGAGGACGAGCTCCATGCCGCCCTTGAGCAGCGCCTTCGCATCCGTGAACATGCCGTCGACGCTGCCGACGCAGAGCTCGTTGAACTGCGTGGCCGCGCGGGTGATGCCGCCGAGGATGCGGTGGCCCTTGGGGTGCTCGTCGGCCGGGCCGAGGACGGCCGCCGCGGCGCCGGAGCCGAGGGTCAGGCTCGCGAACTCGCTCATGAAGTCCTTGCGCTTGACGCCCTCGCGGCTCAGGCGCTCGATGGTGTTGACCTGGATCTCGTCGGCGTCCTCGCCGTCGATGATGAGCGCGTAGCGGATCTGGCCGGAGTCGATCAGCTGCGCGGCGAGGGTCATGCCGTTGACGAAGCCGAGGCACGCGTTCGCGATGTCGAAGTTGATGGCCGACGAGGGCAGGCCGAGCCCGTGGTGCAGGCGCACGGCGACCGAGGGCTCGAGGTGCTTGCGGGTCACCGACGTGTTGATGATCAGGCCGATCTGGTCGGCGCGGACGCCGGCCTCGGCGAGAGCGCGCTTGCCCGCGTCGATCGCCGCTCCGTCGAAGCCCTGCTCGGAGCCCCAGTTGCGGCGCTCGTGCACTCCGGCGACGCGCTGGAGGAGCCCGGTGGGGAGCCGCAGGCGCTTGAGCGCCGGAGCGAGCCGCGCCTCGATCTCGGCCGAGGTGGTCACGCGCGGAGCCAGCGTGGTCGCGACGGACAGCAATGCGACGTTGCGGTGCGTGGTCGTTGCGTTTCCGTCCAACGGAACTCCCTGTCGAGTTGTCGATCCTGGCATGTGCCTCCGTGATTTTACGCTGTCGTTCAGGCTGCGCTTCCTGGACGCCCGCTGGGCGGTCGCGGAACGCGTCCTCGGCGGCCGGGCGGGGGCTCCTCCCCCGGAACGACGGGCGAGGAGCCGCCGAGGCCACACGCGACGCGCGGTGTCAACCCACCCGCCGGGGCGTCAGGTCCCCATCGCCCACGGCTCGCGATCGCCGCGGAGGCGGGCGGCGAGCGCCATCGCCTGCTCGTCGGTCAGGGTCGCGACGTAGTCGACCACACCGCGCCCCCGGCCGAGCCGCTGCAGCGCGGCCGGGTCGGAGGTCGGCCGGCCGCGCTCGTCCGACGGGAGCCAGTCGGGGTGGTCGGCGCGCAGGCGGAAGTAGCCGTCGGTCGCGAGCTCGATCAGGTCGAGCAGCTTCTGCGGAGCCCGCGAGCCGTCGCGCGGGTCCTCGAGCCAGGCGTCGAGGTGGGTCACCAGCGTCTCGAGCACCTGCGACTGGCCGCGCTGGTAGGTGGCGAAGTCCGGCCGGTCGATCACGAAGCGCGTATGCACGAACTTCAGCACGGCCACGTCGTGCCAGGCGTCGGGGAGGAGGGAGAGGTGGCCCGAGCGGACGTTCGGCTCGGCGAGCACCACCACGGAGCGCTGCAGGCGGCCGATCCAGGAGGAGACGAAGGCCTCGATCGCGCGCTCGGTACGCGTCGATCCGTCGAACGGGAGCGCGAGGAGCCCCTCGACCAGCTCGGTCGACACCCGCTCCACGGAGGCGCGGAAGTGCTCGTCGCTCGCGATCCACGGGTCGCGGGCCACGAGCCTCCGGCGGAGCATCTCGAGCGAGTGCCCGGGGGCGCGCGCCCACAGCTCCTCGGCGTCGAGGGCGGCGAGCGCGTTCTGCTCGCGGAGGAACGCGCGGAACTCCACGGCGACGGCCGCCTGCTGCAGCACTCCCGCGCGGTAGAAGTCGTCGAGGTCGTGCAGCGAGTAGGCGATGTCGTCGGCGACGTCCATCACCGAGCACTCGAGGGTCTGCTGCCAGGGGGCGATCGCGGCGAAGCCGGAGCGGGCGTCGAGCAGGTCGTCGAGGTCGAGCGTGTACGCCGAGAACTTCGGCGGTGCGGTCTCCCACCGGCTGGCGGTCGAGCCGCGGGGCAGCTCGGTCGGGTCGGCGGAGTCGATGCCGGGGCGGTGGACCGTCCGCCCCCACGGGTACTTGAGCACGGCGGCACGGGAGGCGGCGGTGAGGTTCAACCCCACCTCCACCGTCTCGCAGACGTCGAGCTCGGAGAGGATCCGGAACGACTGCGCGTTGCCCTCGAAGCCCTCCGCGAGCCCCAGCCGCTCGCGCGCGAGCCGGTCGAGCGCCTGCTCGCCGAGGTGGCCGAACGGAGGGTGGCCGAGGTCGTGCGCGCTGGCCGCGGCCTGCACGACCACCGGGTCGCAGCCGCCGAGCCGCTCGACCAGCTCGCGCTGGGCGGGATCGGTGGTGGTCAGCTGCATCGCGATCGCGCGGGCGACCGCGGTGACCTTGATCGAGTGCGTGAGCCGGTTGTGCACGACCTGGCCGACGCCCGAGGGCGAGATGACCTGGGTCACCGCGGAGAGTCGGGCGAAGTACGGCGAGAAGCGGATCCGCTCCAGGTCGACGCGGTACTCGGGGTACTCCTCGCCGGTGGCGAACCGGTCGACCGGCTCGGGGATGCGCCGGTCGCGGCGGTGGTCGTGCGGGGCCGAGGCCCGCGGGGCCGTCGTCTCGGGGAGTGCCGGCTCGCTCATGGCTTCACCCTAATCAGGGGCGCGGGGGCGGAGGGACCGCGCCGCTCCGGCGGTCGGCGTCGCTCCTCCGGTCGGCGTCGCTCCTCCGGTCGGCGTCGCTCCCGCGGCGAGACACCGCGTCCGCCGGCGAGGCACCGCGGGGACGGCGGCGCCTCGGGGAGCGCACGAACACCTCGGCGGTCCGGTGGGCCAGGCCGGCGCCTCGGCGGACGCCGGGACGCCTCGCGGCAGCCCGGCCGACGGGCGAACAGGAGACGCCGGGCGCGGACTCCCGTCAGGCGGACTGCTCGCGCGGAGCGACGGCGAGGTGCACGGCCGCGGCGACGACCGCGCCGAGGACGTAGGCCGCGATGTCGAGCCAGGAGAAGGTGGTGCCGACGACGAGGCGGAGCGGCGCCCACAGCTCGACCAGGCGCGCTGCGACTCCGATCGCCTGCAGCTGCTCCATCGCGATCGACCAGGCCAGCGCGATCCCGGCAGCCGTCACGCCCGGGATGCGCGGCAGGAGCACCGCGATCAGCAGCGCCACCAGGACGACGTAGGCCACTCCGCCGGCGAGGTCGGCGAGCAGCCCCGTGAGCACGAACCGCAGCGCCAGGCCCAGGCCGAGCACGGCGACGGCCGCGAGGGCGAAGCGGAACCGCGCCTTCACCGGGCACGCTCCTCGAGGGCGCGCTGGAGGCGGTCGAGAGCGAGGAGGAACGTGCGGTCGTCGGCCACGCGCCAGCCGAGGGCGGCCGGGGCGGCGACGACCAGGGGCACGAGGACGGTGCGCGGGCGCCGCCTCGCCGCACGCAGGACGGCGGAGGCGGGCGGCGGGGCGAGGACCGCCAGGACCAGTGCGCGGACCCGGTGGGCACCCGAGGGCGAGGTGCCGACGCCCACCGAGACGATCCGATCCCACTCGGCGATGCGCAGGGCGTCCGCGCGCTCGGCGGCGAGTTCGAGTCCGTCGCGGCCGACGGCCAGCACCGCGGCGGCGGCGGCCGGAGCGGCGGAGGCGGGTGCCGCGATCCGGCGCAGCGCCCGGGCGAGCTCGGGAGTGCGCAGGACGGCGAACCCCTCGGTGACCGCGGCGAGCGCCGCCAGCCGGCGCTGCCGCTCCGGGGAGGCCTGACGGACCCGGGCCCGGACGGCGGCCGGGGCGGGCAGGGGCGCGGCGAGCAGCGCCGTCGGCTCGAACCGCGTGCGCGGGGGCAGCGGGACCGCCTGCGGCGTGCGCGGCGGGGGCTCGCCCCAGTGCGGCGTCGATGCGGGATCCATGCGCCCCTCCTTCCTCGCGCGGCTCCGAGCCGCCCCTGAGATCATCCCTCCTCCGCCCTCCCGCCTTGCCGAGAGGGCTCGGCGGGCTTACCATGAAGTACCCCCCGGGGGTATGCCGCGACCGACATGCCGACCGGACGCCCACCGGGCCGATCGACCGGATCGGACCGGACGCACGACACAGGAGGACCCATGAGCACCAGGATCGACCTCGGCCTGACCGCGAGCGGATCGACGGGAGGCTGCGGCTGCGGCGGAGGCGGCGCCTGCGCGTGCGGCGGCCACGGCGACGCCGGCCGCTCCGACGCCGGCCACGCGGCGCAGGGCTCCCTGTCGGCCGCGTCCGTGCAGAGCTTCGGCGTCGCGGGCATGACCTGCGAGCACTGCGTCCGCAGCGTCACCGAGGAGCTCGCCGCCTACCCCGAGGTCTCGGCGGTCGACGTGTCCCTCGCCCCCGACGGGGTCTCGACCGTCACGGTCGGCTCCTCCCGGCCGCTCGGCCGCGAGGAGATCGCCGCCGCCGTCGCCGACGCGGGCTACCGCCTCGCTCCCCTGAGCTGACGTGGCCGAGACCACCGGCACCCCGCTCGAGCTCGCCATCGGAGGGATGACCTGCGCCTCCTGCGTCGCGCGGGTCGAGAAGCGCCTCGACGCGCTCCCCGGCGTCCACGCGACCGTCAACCTCGCCCTCGAGCGCGCGACGCTGACCCTCCCGCGCGGCACGACTCCGGCCGACGCGATCGCCGCCGTCGAGGCCGCGGGCTACAGCGCGACGGTCCCCTCCACCGGCGAGGCGGCTCCCGCGGAGGAGCAGGAGGAGCAGAGCGACGACGACCGCGAGCGGCGCGCCCTGCGCACGCGGCTCCGCGTCTCCGCGCTGCTCGCCGTGCCGGTGGTCCTGCTCTCGATGATCCCGCCGCTGCAGTTCGCGAACTGGCAGTGGCTGTGCCTCGCCCTCGCCTCACCGGTCGCGGTCTGGGGCGCGCTGCCCTTCCACCGCAACGCCTGGCGGGCGCTGCGGCACGGCTCCACCACCATGGACACCCTGATCAGCCTCGGGGTCGGCGCCTCCTTCGCCTGGTCGGTCTGGGCTCTGTTCCTCGGCGACGCCGGGCGGCCCGGCATGAGCATGCCGTTCGAGCTGCTGGGCAGCCGCTCCGGCCACGACGAGATCTACCTCGAGGTCGCCGCCGCCGTCCCCGTCCTCGTGCTGGCCGGCCGCTACCTGGAGGCGCGGTCGAAGCGCGACGCCGGTGCGGCGCTCCGGGCGCTCCTCCGCCTCGGCGCGAAGGACGCCGTGCGCATCGCCGCCGACGGGCAGGAGGAGCGCGTGCCCGCGTCCTCGCTCGCCGTCGGCGACCTCCTCCGCGTGCGCCCCGGCGAGACCGTCGCCGCCGACGGCACCGTGCTCGAGGGCTCGAGCGCGATCGACGCGAGCATGCTCACCGGCGAGAGCGTGCCGGTCGAGGTCGGCCCCGGCTCGACCGTGACCGGCGGAGTGCTCAACGCGCACGGCCTGCTCACCGTCCGCGTCGACCGCGTCGGCTCCGAGACCACGCTCGCGCGGATGGGCCGCCTCGTCTCGGACGCGCAGGCCGGCAAGGCGCGCGTCCAGCGGCTCGCCGACCGCGTCTCCTCCGTCTTCGTGCCGGTCGTGGTGGTTCTCGCCCTGGCAACTCTCGCCGGCTGGCTGATCGCCGGCGCCGACCTCGCCGCCGCCGTCTCTCCCGCCGTCGCCGTCCTCGTCGTCGCGTGCCCGTGCGCGCTGGGCCTGGCCACCCCGACCGCCGTCCTCGTCGGCACCGGCCGCGGCTCCCAGCTCGGGATCCTCCTCCGCGGGCCGGAGGTGCTCGAGGCCGGGCGCCGGATCGACACGGTCGTGCTCGACAAGACCGGCACGCTCACCACGGGCGCGTTCCAGGTCGTCGAGTCCAGCGGCGACGAGAGCCTGCGGATGCTCGCCGCCGTCGAGCGCGGGTCGGAGCATCCGCTCGCCGCAGCGATCGTGGCCGGGGCCGCGCACCTCGACGTCCCCGAGGCGACCGGATTCCGCTCCAGCACCGGGTTCGGCGTGCGCGCCCGGGTCGAGGGCCGCCTGGTCGTCGCCGGCCGGCTGCGCTGGCTGGAGGAGCAGTGGGGCTTCGCGCCGGGCGGTCTCGCCGAGCGCGCCGAGCGAGCGACCGCCGAGGGCGGCACCGTCGTCGGCGTCGGCTGGGAGGGGGCGCTGCGCGGCTTCGCGGTCCTCCGCGACGAGCCGAGGCCGGAGGCGTCCCGCACCGTCCGCGCCCTGCGCGAGCGGGGCCTGCGGGTGATGGTGCTGACCGGCGACAACCCGCGGGCGGCGCAGGCCGTCGCCTCGGCCGTCGGCATCGACGAGGTCGTCGCCGAGGTGCTGCCGGAGGAGAAGCTCGCCGTGATCGAGCGCCTCCGTGCGGAGGGCCGCCACGTCGCCTTCGTCGGCGACGGTGTGAACGACGCCGCCGCGCTGGCCGCCGCGGACGTGGGGATCGCGATGGGCGCCGGATCGGACGCGGCGATCGAGGCGAGCGACATCACCCTCGTCGGCGACGACCTCGGCCGGGTGCCCGACGCCCTGCGCCTCGGGCGCCGCACCCTCGCGGTCATCCGGGGCAACCTCTTCTGGGCCTTCGCCTACAACGTGGCCGCGATCCCGCTCGCGATGGCCGGACTCCTGGGGCCGCTCGTGGCCGGCGCCGCGATGGCGTTCTCGAGCGTCTTCGTCGTGCTGAACAGCCTGCGGCTGCGGTCGTTCCGCTGAGTCCCGGCGGGCCGTCCGGAGTTCCCTCGCGGAGCTCTTGACGGCCCGCCCGCAGGTGGCGAGGGTGAGCGCATGAGCCTCTTCATCACCTGCCCGGTCGACGACGTCGAGCGCGCCACCGCCTTCTACACCGCGCTCGGCTGGACCCTGAACTCCGAGATGTCCCGCGAGGACGTCTCCTGCTTCGGGATCGGTCCCGACACGTCCGTCATGCTGGCGAGCCGCGCGATGTACGAGAGCGTCGGCGCCACCGAGGAGCTGATCGGCGCCCCCGGCACCCCCTCGAAGGTGACCGTCTCGTTCGACCTCGACAGCCGCGAGGCCGTCGACGAGCTCGTCGAGCGGGCCGCCGCCGCGGGAGGCCGGATCGGCGACACCGACGACTACTCCTTCATGTACCAGCGCCAGTTCGACGACCTCGACGGCTACCACTACTCCCCGTTCTGGATGAAGCCGGGCGGCGACGCGGCGGAGTGACGGGGCCGCACGGACTCACTCCGCGTGCCGCAGGCGGTGCCGCCGGACCGCGGCCCGGTTCGCGCAGCGGACGGAGCAGTACCGCTGCCGGCCGTTCCGCGTCACGTCGACGACGACGTTCCTGCAGTGGTCGCCCGGCGCCCGACCGGCCTCGCACCGCAGGAGGCGGCTCATCCCCCGGGTCGTCAGGTGCAGCGCCGTGCCGACCGCGATGACGGCGTGGAGGACGTGCGCCAGGGACTGGTCCTGGTCGCGGTAGTGCAGGTGCCAGCCCTCGTCGTCGTGGTCGGTCAGGCGCGGATACGCGGCGATCGCGGCCATCTGGCGGTTCAGCGACGTCGCCCGGTCGCTCGGAGTCGGCGCGTCGACCACTTCCAGCCACTCGTCGATCACGTCGCGCGTCCGGGCGTGGTCGTCCGGGCCGGACTCGAAGGCCATCGTCATGCCGTATTCGCGCGTTCGAGCCTCGATGCCCGCGCGGTCGGACGGCCAGTCGTTCGCGAGGGAGGCGGCGAGCAGGACCGCGTACTCGCCGTAAGGGTTGAGCTGCATAAGACCATGACAGCACAGTGGCTCCCATGCGCACCTCCACACCCTCCCCGCACCCCTCCGAGCCGCTCGCCCCCGCCGTCGATCCGCACGAGCACGGCTGGACGACCGAGTCGGCCCACCGGACCAGCGAGGGCGTCGTCGTGTACGTCCGCTGCGCCGGCTGCGGCACGCGGCGCGTGGACGTGCGGACCGGGCACCAGGATCCCCCTGCCGCTCTCAGCCGCGTCCTGCCCGCCTCCGACGACCGCTCCCGCCGTGGAGCAGAGGGAGGATGAGGGCATGATCGCCGACCTGACCCTCCCCTGCGACGCCGGCCCCGGGGAGAGGAGCCTCCTCCTCCGGCGTGCGGTGCTCGACGACCTCCCCGCGATCGTCCGGCTCCTCTCCGACGACCCGATCAGCGCCGGGCGCGGAGACGTCGCCGCCGAGGAGGACGGGGCCGCCTACGAGGCCGCCTTCCGGAGCATCGCGCAGGACCCGGGCAACGATCTCGTGGTCGCGGTGGACGGCGCCGGAGCCGTGGTCGGCACGCTGCAGCTGACCGTGATCCCCGGGATGGCGCGCCGCGGCAGCTCCCGCCTGCTCGTCGAAGCGGTCCGGGTGGCGAGCGCCGAGCGGTCGGCGGGGATCGGCACGGCCCTGATGCGCTGGGTGCTGGACGTCGCTGCGATCGAGCTCCGCACGCCGCTCGTCCAGCTGACCTCGGACGCCGCCCGCACCGACGCCCACCGCTTCTACCTGCGCCTGGGCTTCGTCGACTCGCACGTGGGCTTCAAGCGCCGCGTCGAGCTGCCGGGCTCGTAGCGGCGGTGCGGGCAGCCCGTCCGGACGCCTGATCGGCGTGTCCCCGCAAGCACGACCGGCGCAGGAGGGGACGCCCCGAGCGGAGGCCCGGACGGCACCGCTCGCCTCTCCCCGGCCGACGTGATTGGCTGGCCCGATGAGAACCGAGACCCGCCAGGGCGTCCCCCTCCTGCTCGTCGACGACGACGGAGGCGCGCTCTCGACCCCGGACGACGCGATCGCGCTGATCGGCGAGACCTACGGCGGCGACGTCGAGACGATCGTGGTGCCCGTCGGCCGGCTCGACCCCGAGTTCCTCCGCCTGCGCTCCGGCATCGCCGGCGAGTTCGTGCAGAAGTTCGTCTCGTACGGCAAGCGGCTGGTGATCCTCGGCGACGTCAGCGGGCCGGTGGCGGAGTCGAGCGCGCTGCAGGCCTTCGTCGTCGAGTCGAACCGCGGCGACCACCTCTGGTTCGCCGCCGACCTCGAGGCGCTCGACGCCCGCCTCCGCAGCTCCGGGACCGCGAACGAGCCCGGCGCCGACGGCGGAGTGGAGCCGACGCCCGGCCCCGCCCGCTGATGCCCCTGCTCCAGCCCGGCCCCGACGGCTCTCCACCCGAGGTCGACGGTCCGGTCCGCCTCCTCCTGCTCGCCGACACGCACCTCCCGAAGCGGGCGAAGGCCCTCCCGGACGAGGTGTGGCGCGCGGTCGACGAGGCCGACCTGGTCGTGCACGCGGGCGACTGGGTCGACGAGGCGACGCTGGACGCGCTGGAGGAGCGGGCGGCGCTCCTGCTGGCCGTGTGGGGCAACAACGATCCGGAGCCGCTGCGCGCCCGCCTGCCCGAGGTCGCGCGCGCCCGCGTCGCCGGCCTCGACGTCCGCGTGGTGCACGAGACCGGAGCGGCGACCGGCCGCGAGACCCGCGCCGACGCCGCTCATCCGGGTGCCGACGTGCTCGTCTTCGGGCACAGCCACATCCCCTGGGACACCGTCTCCCCGGCGGGTCTCCGCCTGCTCAATCCGGGCTCCCCGACGGATCGGAGGCGCCAGCCGGCCTGCACCTTCCTGACCGCCGTCGCCGACGACGGAGCGCTCCGCGACGTGCACCTGACCGCCCTGCCGCTCCGGGCACGAACCATTCCCGGCGGCGGCGCAAGGGGGTCACAGAGCATTTAGGTCGGCCTAAGCTCACCTGGATGAGCAGCTCACACGACCACCCCGACTCCGCGCACCTGCGCCCGGAGGGTCTCGACGACGCCACCGTGGCGGCGCTCGGGAAGCTCTCGGAGGCGCTCGAGACGGTCGAGCACGCCCGCGGTCTGCTCTACGGCTTCCACCGGCTCACCGGCGCGGCCGACCTCGCTCTGGGCGAGGCCGTCGACGCGCTGCGCGAGGCCGGCCACGCCGCGACCGCCGAGCGGATCGAGGCCGAGCTCGTCGGCCGCAACGTCATCGAGGGGCGCTGGACCTTCCAGATCGTCGAGGACTACGACGACACCTACTACGCCGCGTTCCGGGAGCAGGAGCGCGCCGCGCGCGACGAGCTCGCCGGCGGACGCCGCCACCTCTTCGAGTCCGAGATGAAGGAGGACCGCCGCTCCGGCGGCCGCCGCCACCACGAGTCGCGCCCGGAGGCGGGCTCGTGAACGCCGTCATCCGGATGCACGCCTCGTCGCTGCGGGTCAAGGCGGTCACGCCGGGCCGCGGCGGACGCGGCACGCCTCCCGAGCCCGAGGCGACGATGCGGCGCACCACGCTCAGCATCGACGGCCGCCGCTTCCTCCTCGCCGTCTCCCTCGACACCGAGGAGCTCGAGAAGCGCCTGGTCGAGGCCGTGCGCAACCGCGGCGACATGGTGAGCTTCACGGTCGCCGGCGAGCGGGAGGTCTGCGTGCTGGTCTCCCCGGGCGTCGCGGTCATCCTCGAGCACGAGGACGTCCCGGTCGAGGATCCGGACGCCGAGGACGCGCCGATCCTGTACGACGACGTCGAGTACCTGACCTGATCCGTCGGCGACCGGTCCCGGCCGCCGGTCCGGGCGCGGACTCTCGACTCGGGTCGTCCGTCCGCTCAGACCGCTCCGGTGCTCGCCCACAGGTGGAACGCCGCGTGCGCCCGGTGCGGCCGCCACGCCTGCGACGCCGCCTCCGCCTCCACCGTGCTCACCCGGCCGAGCGCCTTCCGCAGCACCAGGTCGCCGGCGGGGAAGGCGTCCGGATCGCCGAGGAACCGGAGCGCGAGGTAGTCGGCCGTCCACGGCCCGATGCCCGGGATCGCGAGAAGCGCGCGCCGCTGCTCCGGCAGGTCGCCCGCGCGGTCGAGCACGGGTCCGGCGGCGAAGGCCTCGGCGACGGCCCGGACCGTCCGCGCCCGGGCGTTGGTGATCCCGATCGCTGAGCGCAGCGCCTCGAACTCCGGCGCGAGCAGGGCGGCGGGTGCGGGGAAGGCCAGGAGACCGCGCTCCCCCGGGGCGCCGAAGGCCGCGGCGGTGCGTCCGCCGAAGGTCCGGGCCGCGGCGACGGACACCTGCTGGCCGAGGACCGCCATGACCGCCGCCTCGAACGCCTCCGGGTACTGCGTCGCGCGCAGCCCCGGCCGGGCCGCGACGGAGCGGGCGAGCAGCGGGTCCCGCGAGAGCTCGGCGCCGATCGCCACCACGTCGGAGTCGAGGTCGAACCAGGCTCGGACGACCGCGGCCGCCGGCGTCAGCACGTCCGGCTCCGCCTCCACCCGCAGCCCGGTCTCCGTCACCTCGAGCGCGATCGGCCGCGGCGCCCCGTCGAGGGTGAGCAGGCGCTCCAGGCGCCGGCCGTCGGCCGAGACCCGCTCCACTCCGGGGAGGGCGTGGTTGCGGAGGAGGCTCGCGGCGCCGGCTGAGTCGAAGGGCCCGAGGGCCGGCAGGTCGAGGGAGGACGTCTCGTTCAGGGGAGCAGGACCGTCTTGCCGCGCGCGCGGCCCGACTCGACGAGGGCGAGCGCGGCGGCCGCCTCGGTCAGCGGGAAGGAGGGCCCGAGCACGACCTCGAGCTCCCCGCGACCGGCGCGGTCGAGCAGGCCCGGCCGGGCGGCGTCGCGGAGCGCGGTGCCGGGATCGGCTCCCGGTCCGCCGCCGAGCATCAGGATCCCGCCGAGGCGGGCGGCGTGCTCGAAGCCGGCGACGGTGGCGATGCGCGAGCGGTCGGCGACGAGAGCCACCGAGGCGTCCAGCGCCTCGTCGGTGCCCGCCGTGTCCAGCGCGACGTCGACGCCGCCGGGGGCCAGGGCGCGCACGCGCTCCTCCAGCCCGGCGCCGTAGCGGACCGGCTCCGCGCCGAAGCGGCGGACGACCTCCTCGCCGCGCTCGCTCGTGGTGCCCAGCACCCGTGCTCCGCGGGCGACCGCGAGCTGCACCGCGAGCGAGCCGACGGCTCCGCTCGCCCCGTGCACCAGGACGGTGACCCCGGAGGAGACGCGGGTGGCCTCGACGAGGTGCTCGGCGGTCGTCCCGGCCAGCAGCAGGCCCGCGGCCGCCGCCCAGCCGAGCCCGGCGGGCTTGGGCAGGACCGCGCTCGCGGGCGCGACCAGCTCGGCGGAGTAGCCGCCGGAGACCCGGAACGCCACGACCTCGTCGCCCACGCGGATCTGGCCGAGCGGCCCCTCGGCCCCCTCGCCGACCGCGGTCACGACTCCGGAGACCTCGCTGCCCGGCCGGACCGGCACCCGCCCGCGCCCGAACATCCCGCGCAGGAGCTTCGCGTCGGCCGGGTTCACGCCCGCGGCGCGCACCGCGATCCGCACCCTGCCGGGCGCCGGCTCCCCCGGATCGACCTCGACGGCGCGCAGCGCCTCCGGCCCGTCGAATCCCTCGGCCTGCATCGCGACGACCATGCGTCCGCCTCCCGTCCCCGGGCGCCTGCGCACCCGAGCGCGACGCTAGCAGCAGCGTCCGATCCCCGGACCCCCTGCGGAGAGCGCGGCAGCCGACCGAGAACGCCCGTTCTGGTACCGCCTACCATGGAGGGATGTCCCCGATCCTCGACGAGCGCCCTCCCCGCGAGGCGATCCTCGCGGCCGCCGACCGGCTCTACTACGAGCGCGGCATCCAGTCCGTCGGGATGGACGAGCTCCGCACGGCCGCGGGCGTCTCGTTGAAGCGCCTCTACTCGGAGTTCCCGAGCAAGGAGTCGGTGGTGGTCGCCGTCCTGCACGGCCGGCACGAGCAGTGGACCCTCGGCGTGACCACCCGGGTCGCCGCGGCGGACGGACCTCGCGGCAAGCTGCTCGCGATCTACGACTTCCTCTTCGACTGGTTCTCCGAGGACTCGTTCCGCGGCTGCGGCTTCATCAACGCCTTCGGGGAGCTCGGCTCGTCGAACCCGATGGTCGCCGAGATGGCGCGCGACCACAAGGAGACGTTCCAGCGCTTCCTCGCGACCCTCGCTGAGGAGGCGGGTGGCGGCGCCGAGCTCGCCGCGCAGCTCGCGATCCTCGCCGAGGGCGCCCAGACCACCGCGGCCATCGCCGGAACCCCGGAGGCCGCCCTGCACGCGCGTCGCGCCGCCGAGATCCTCATCGACGCGGAGACGCGCCCCGTCTGAGGCACGCCGCGCGCGGGATCAGGCCTCGCCGCCCCCGGGCGGGCCGACCACCAGCAGCGCCGCGAAGACGACGGCGACCAGAGCCAGGACCAGCGCCCCGGCGAGCACGGGCCGCGCGAGCGCCCAGCGGAGGAGCCGGCTCGTCACGCGCCGGTCGCGCGGGTCGTCCGTGGCGTGCGTCCGCCACGGGCCCTCCAGCAGGCCGCGGCGCTCGAAGCCGCGCTCCAGCGGGACCGTCGCGTAGGGCACGACCGCGCTGACGACCGCGAGCGCCGTCGCGCCCGCCGACCACCGCTGGTTCACCGCGAGCACCAGGGCCGCGGCTCCGTAGGCGAGGAACGCGAACCCGTGGATCGGCCCGGCGACGCTCACCGGCCAGTCGCCGGCTCCGGCCGCGTACTTCAGCAGCATCCCGACGATCAGGAGAGTCCAGGTCGCCGCCTCGACGATCGACAGCAGGCGGAAGAGGCGGCGCGGGCTCATGGGATCGGCTCCGTTCGGTCCGCGGCGACGCGGCTCGGGGTCGGTCGAGGGTCGCCCGGAGCCTACGGGAGCACGCTCGCGAGGAACCTGAGCGGACGAGGACCGCTCGGGGCGCTCAGCCCAGCCAGCCGGTGAGCGAGAGGGCCGTCACCGCGCCGACCAGGCCCGCGGCGACGAGGGCGACCGTGCCCGTGACTCCGCTGCGGGAGGGGGCTGCGGCGGGGCCGCCGGCCAGGCGCGCCCAGAGCCGGCGTGCCACCTCCTCGGCGGAGGGGCGGTCGGCCGGATCGAGAGCGGTCATCGCGGTCAGCAGCTCGCGCCACTCCGCCGGGACCGTCTCCGGGACGACGGGCGCGTGGTGGAGGCGCTGGATCGAGATCTCGAGCGTCGTGCCGGTGTAGGCCCTGCGGCCCGAGACGGCCTCGAGCAGGACCAGCCCGAGCGAGTAGACGTCGGACGCCGGTCCGACCGGGCCGGAGCCGAGGCTCTCGGGGCTGAGGTACGCGGCGGTGCCCACCAGCACGTCGGAGCGGGTGAGCCGGGCGTCGTCGACCGAGCGGGCGATCCCGAAGTCGCTGAGCTTGGCCTCGTGCGCGGAGAAGCCGGTTGCGGTGGCGCGCGAGCGGACGAGGACGTTCTCGGGCTTCACGTCGCGGTGGAGGACGCCCTGCGCGTGCAGGTGCGCGAGAGCATCGGCCACCTGAGCGCCGACCTCCGCGATGAGCCGCTGATCGCCGGAGCCGAACCAGTCGGCCGCCGGGTCGCTGCGGTCGAAGTACTCGAGGACGAGGAACGCGAGGTCGCCCTCCTCGCCGGGGATCTCGCCCTGGTCGAGGACGTCCACCACGGAGGCGTGACGCGAGTCGATCAGGAAGCGGATCTCGCGCTCGCGACGCGCCCGCTCGTTGGGGGTGTCCGGGACGTCGCGGTGGACCTTGACCGCGACCTGGCGGGCGAGGCGGAGGTCGCGGGCGCGGTAGACGACGGCGCTGCCACCCTCCCCCACCCGCTCGAGCACGAGGTAGCGACCGGCCAGGGTGGAGCCGACGAGCGGATCCACGACGTCGGCGGGGAGCGGCTGCAGGCGGTCGAGTTCGTCCAGCACGGGCAGCTCCCTTCGCGAATGAGTCACTAGCTCGTCTAACTAGTAGTCCCTTCGTAGTGGTCGCCGCCCCTTCAGGCAAGCACCTCGGGGGAGGTTGGCTTGTCTAGATGTTCTTGCTACGAGACTGTCTAGACTGTTCTTCATGGATGAGGTCACGCTGAAGCGACCCGGGGCCTTCTGGTTCTCGGGTGAGGCGACCGAGCCCGGAGCGGTGGAGGTCCTCGCCGCGATGCGCGCCTTCCGCACGGCGGAGGCCGCGATGCGCCGCCGGACCCGCGGATCCATGGGCATGGGCGAGAACGACCTGCTGGCCGTGCAGTTCCTCATGCGCCGCCAGCAGAAGGGCGTGCACGTCAGCCCGAAGGACCTGGCCTCCTACCTCGGCATCTCCTCCGCCTCCACGACCGTGCTGATCGACCGGCTGGTCAAGAGCGGGCACGTGGTCCGGGAGCCGCACCCGAGCGACCGCCGGGCCATCCGCATCGTCGCCACCCCCACCTCCCACCGCGAGGTGCGCGAGACGCTCGACGAGATGCACCGCCGCATGCTCGAGGCGGCCGAGACGCTCAACCCCTCCGAGGCCGGGACCGTCATCCGCTTCCTGCAGACGATGCGCGACATCGTCGAGCGCCCGGCCGACTCCGAGACGGTCGACGCCGCCCAGGAGCTCGCGGGCGAGCCGATCGGCGAGTACGCCGACGGCGTGCTGGAGCAGCGCCGCGCCTGACCGGCGTCCGCTCGGCCGCGACCGCGTGTCCCCGGGAGTTCACTCCGGGGGTCTTCTGCCGCGCCCCGGATCCGTCGGAGAATCGAGTCGTCCGGCGGCGATGGACAGAAAACGCACTCCGCGACGTAAGTAGCTAGCTCAACTAGTAGGAAGTCTTTCTAGCGATATAGAGTGACGGACGTCAGCCACTCGCACGTCAGATCGGAGCACACCATGGGCAACATCCTGTACGGCACTCCCCCCGCCGCCATCGAGGTCGAGGACCGCGCCCTCGCCCACCTCCAGATCGTCATCATCAACAAGTTCCGCCGCGACGAGCGCTTCCTGCTCACCCTCGACGCGAGCCCCCAGGCCGGCACCGGCCGCCGCGGCGTGTGGATGCACCCGACCATCCCGATCCAGTTCGAGTTCAAGGGCAGCCGCCAGCCCACGATCAACCCGGAGTGGGTCGAGGCCCTCATGGAGCGCGCCAACAGCGGCGCCGGCCTCCGCATCGTGCCCGAGCCGACGAGCAACGCCGCCGTCCCGCTGCGCCGCGCCGAGCCCGCCGCCTGACCCTCCGCGCCGGAGCCGCTCCCGATCAGGCGCCGCCGCCGCACACCGACACGACCCGCCTTCCCGCCCGGGAGGCGGGTTCCGTCGTCTCCGGGCGTGAGAACCCCGGGAGCGCGCTCGCAAGTGGTTGACATTCCGCGCCACGGTCAGGGTCGCAGTCCTACACTGCTCCTGCGGCACGGGGTCGTTCCGGCGGGCTCGTCCCTGCTGTCGCACGCATGACCGGCCGCCGGCCGCTCGGGCCCCCCTCTCGAGCGACCGGCGGACGGCTGCGCGGCGCACCCGAAGCGCCGTCCGCGAGGTCCGCCGGAACCAGGAGCGGCCAGATGACCCACGGAACGAACAGCCTCACCACCACCGTCGACGAGGTGCGCCCGGGCGACCTCTTCTGCGCCGTCGTCGCCCACGAGACCGAGCAGTGGCGCGTCGTCGCCGTCCTCGGCATCCGCGTCCTCGCCGAGCGGGTCGCCGGAGGAGACCGCCGCAGCTTCACCCTCCGCTTCGTGCGCCACCAGCTCTCGCCGGACGTGCTCATCGCGAGGGGTGCCGCAGCGAACCGCTAGGGGATCAGGCGCTCCGCGCGGTAGCGGTCGAAGAGCGCCGTGAACGAGTCGACCGTCCGGTGGAACGCCGTGAAGCCGGCGAGGCGGGACTTGCCGATGTCGGTGACGACCTCGAGGTTCCGGCCGAGGTCGGCGTCGGTGTGCCACCAGGAGGCGACGCGGGAGAGGTCGGGCTCGATCAGCCCGTGCTCGTCGACGAGGCGCCGCCAGACGGGCTCGGCATCGGCCATCTGCTGCTCGAGCGGCTGCGGCTCCTCCCCCGGGCCGACCGGCTCGACGCCGAAGTGCTCCGCGATCCGGGTCCACATCCAGCGCCAGCGGAAGACGTCGCCGTTGACCACGTTGAAGGCCTGGTCGCGGCCCGCCTCCGACGTCGACGCCCAGAGCATCTGCTCGGCGAGGATCGTCGCGTCGGTCATGTCGGTGAGTCCGTTCCACTGCGTGAGCGAGCCGGGGAACACGAACGGGGTGCCCTCGGCACGGTGGATCGACGCCGCGACCGCGAGGGTCAGCCCCATGTTCATCGCGTTGCCGACGGCGTGCCCGATGACCGTGTGCGAACGGTGCACCGACCAGGTGAACCCGGCGCGCCCGGCCGCGGCGAAGAGCTCGTCCTCCTGCGCGTAGTAGAAGTTCGGGGCGTCGAGGCGCTCCTCCTCCTCGTGGAACGGGGTGTCGGGCATCGCGCCCTGCCCGTACGCCTCGAACGGGCCCAGGTAGTGCTTGAGGCCGGTCACCAGCGCGACGTGCTCGACGGGAGCGTGCGCGAGCGCGGCGAGGAGGTCGCGGACCATGCCGCCGTTGACCGCGATGTTCTCCTCCTCCGTCGCCTGACGCGACCAGGCGGTGAAGAAGACGTGCGTGGGGCGCTGGTCGGCGAGCACGCGGGCCAGGTCCTCGGCGGAGCGCAGGTCGGCGGCGAGCGGAGTGACGCCGGGGCGCGCGTCGATCGGGCGGCGCGAGAGGGCGGTCACCGGCCAGCCCTGCTCGGTGAGCAGGTCGACGAGGGCGGAGCCGCCGATGCCGGTCGCACCGACGACGAGGGCGCTGCGGGGGTCGGACGGGGGGACGGGAGTGGTGGAGGACATCCCCTGGGCCAACAGCCCCGGGGGCGAGGCATTCCCCGATCCGGGCGTCACGGAGGGACACCGGAGGTCACGGAGGGACACCGGGCGTCACGGGCGGACCGCGGACCGGGCTCCTCCCCTACCGTCGAGCACGAGCCGCCCGGGGTGGGCGCAGCGGAACAGGAGCCGACGATGACCGCGACCGACGTGCGGGCCGTGCCCGAGGTGGACTACGAGGAGCTGGCGGGGCGGTTCCGGCCGCTGTTCGCCGAGATCGCGGCGGGAGCGGCGGCGCGGGAGAGCGCACGCGAGCTGCCGGTCGCGCACATCCGAGCGCTGGCGGAGGCCGGGTTCGGCGCGGTGCGCGTGCCGCTGGAGTCCGGCGGGGCCGGCGCGAGCCTCCCCCAGCTGTTCCGCCTGCTGACGGAGCTGGCCGCCGCCGACTCCAACCTGCCCCAGGCGCTCCGCGGCCACTTCGCCCTGGTCGAGGACCGTCTGCTCGCGACCGACGGGACCCGCGAGCGCTGGCTCCGGCGCTTCGCCGACGGCGAGCTCGGCGGCAACGCCTGGACCGAGGTCGGCACGGTCGCGATCGGCGACGTGCAGACGAAGGTCGCTCCGGTCGACGGCGACCCGACGCGGTTCACCGTGACCGGCACGAAGTACTACTCCACCGGCAGCGTCTTCGCCGACTGGATCGACACCTTCGCCCAGCGCACCGACACCGGGCAGAAGGTGATCGCGATCGTCGACGCGCGCCAGGCGGGCGTCGAGCACGCCGACGACTGGGACGGCTTCGGCCAGCGCACCACGGGCTCGGGGACGAGCACCTTCACGGAGGCGGTGGTCGCGGCCGAGGACGTGATCGCCTTCGAGACCCGGTTCCGCTACCAGACCGCGTTCTACCAGGCGGTGCTGCTGGCCGTGCTGGCGGGCTCGATCGCTGGGGCCGAGCGCGAGATCGCGGCCGAAGTGCGGGCGCGGACCCGGATCTTCTCGCACGGGAACGCCGAGTCGTTCGCGGCGGATCCGCAGATCCTGCAGGTGGTGGGACAGGTCTCGGCCGCCGCCTATGCGGGAGCGGCGATCGTGGAGCGCGCGGCGGTCGCGCTGCAGCGGGCGCACGACGCGGCCCTCGACGGCGACCCGCTCGAGGACGAGCGGCAGAACGACCTCGCCGAGCTCGAGACGGCGCAGGCCCAGATCGTCCTGACGCAGCTGGCCACCCGGGCGACCTCCGACCTCTTCGACGCGCTGGGCGCCTCCGGGGTGAGCACCCGCAAGAACCTCGACCGGCACTGGCGCAACGCGCGCACGGCCGCGAGCCACAATCCGTGGGTGTTCAAGGCGCGGATCGTCGGCGACCACGCGGTCAACGGCACCGTGCCGCCGCGGGTCTGGGCGATCGGCGCGGGGCCGAAGCGGTAGTCGCCCCCGGCGCCGGCCGGGGGCGGTGGACAGCCGACAAGAGCGGAGGAGAGGATCGAGGGGGCGGCGACGCGGCCGCCGCGGACGAGGGGGCTCGCGATGATCCGGACGACGACCGCGAGGGGCGCCGGTGCGCTGCTCGCCTGCGGGGCGGGGCTGCTCGCGCTGAGCGGCTGCACGGGAAGCGCCGACGAGGGGACGGCCCCGACGACAGCTCCACCGCTGATCTCGAGCGCTCCGACGCCGAGCAGTGCCGTGCCGACCGCGAGCGCCGGCAGCGCGACTCCGCTGCCCACCGCGACCCCGGCCACCGCCCTGCTCCCCTGCGAGGACCTGCTCACGGCCGAGGAGGAGGCGTCGCTCGCCGAGGACGGCCTCGCCCTCTCGCCCGAGGCGACGGTCTACGACGTCGACTACCCCGTCGTGCAGGAGATCGCCGAGGACGGGGTGCTCTGCCGGTGGAGCGGCCAGGGCGACGTGTCGGTCGTGGTCGGGCAGCTGGCGGTCCCGGACGCGGAGTGGCCGGATCGGAGCGCCGCGCTCCTCGCGGATGGGTTCACCGCCGACGACACCGCGGCTCCGGGCTTCCTCGACGGGCCCGACGGACCGGACGAGAGCTACCCCGGCCGCGGCGTCCTCCACCGCGACGGCGTCCTCTACTACGTGAGCTACTCCGGGATCGTCGGCTCGATCGTGCCGCTCTCCGGCTGAGGCGGCGGATCGACGACCCAGGGCGGGCGCCCGTGGTCGGCGCTGCTCCCCGTCGTCAGCTGCTCACAGTGGTGGTCGAACGACAGCGGGGCTCCCGCCTCGGCGCACTCACGGCCGATCAGGTCCATGGCGTTCCAGAAGTACTCGCTCGCTCGTCGATCCCCGGAGATCGCGGAGAGCAGATTGCTCGTGGCGAGACGAGCAGCGTCGGACGCGATCGAGTTCGAGGAGCTCTCGTCGAAGCCCTCGAGGGCTTCGCGAAACGGTGGACGCAGAACGGGATCGAGTTCCGGCGCGTAGTCGTTCCACGTGCGCTCGAGCGGGACACAGGGAGCGGCCTCCTGATCGCCTCCCGGCTCGGTGCAGCCCACGAGGAGCAGCACGGATACGAGTACCGCCGATGAGGCGGTCGTGCGGTCCACCATCGTTCATCGCTCGATGTGCATCGTCCCCGTCGTGACCCAGACCGCGCAGGCCTTCTCGCGATATTCCGGGGCACTGGTCTCGACGATGTGATCGCAGGTCGAGACGCCGGTGTACCACTTCACGCACCCCCCTTGAAACTCGTCCTCGCAGTTCTTGTTCGGCTGAATCGGAGCGGCCGAGGCCACCTGCGCCCCGAGGACCGACGTCAGCGCCAGCGCGACGACAGCGAGACCGGACCCGAACCACAGAGAACTCTTCATGACGTCTCCTCATTCGCCGGCAGATCCATCGGGTCCTGGGACCGTATCCATCGCGGAGAGGGTGTCGGACGGTCGGCGCGAACTCGACACATCGAGGCGCGGGCCGGGCCCTCGAGAAGGGGTAGCGTCGACAGGTGCGATTCCCGTGGCGTTCCCGAGACAGCGAGCGACTGCCGCGGGACGTGCTCGTGCTGGGGGTCGTCGCCTTCTTCGTGATGCTGGGGTTCGGCGTCGTCGTGCCGGTGCTGCCGACCTACGTGCGCAGCTTCGGCGTCGACTACACGGCGGTCGGCGCGGTCGTCTCGGCGTTCGCGCTGATGCGGCTGGTCGCGAATCCGTTCGTGGGGCCGCTCGTCGACCGGTTCGGCGAGCGGGTCGTGCTCGCCGTCGGCATCGGCATCGTCGCGCTCTCCTCGGCGCTGGTCGGCTTCGCCTCCGACTACCCGCACCTCCTCCTGCTGCGCGGAGTCGGCGGCATCGGCTCCGCGATGTTCTCCGTCGCGGCGATGACGCTCCTCCTGCGCACCGCGAGCCCGGAGCGGCGCGGCCGCTCGATCGGCTTCTACCAGGGCGGTTTCCTGCTCGGCGGCATGGCGGGCCCCGCGGTGGGCGGCGTGCTCACGGCGATCTCGCTCACCGCCCCCTTCTTCTTCTACGCCGGCACGCTCGCGATCGCGGGGCTCGTCGGGTTGATCCTGCTGCAGCGGCCGGAGCGCGACGCGGCACCGTCCGCCGCGGCGAGGACGAAGCCCCTGCGCGAGGTCGCCCGCGACCGCCGGTACCAGAGCGCGGTGCTGGCGAACTTCGCCCTCGGCTGGTCGGCGATGGGAGTCCGCGCGACGCTCGTCCCCGTGCTCGTCGTCGAGGGGCTCGGCGGGCAGCCCGCCTGGACCGGCATCGCGTTCGCGATCGCCGCGGTGGTGCAGACGATCGCGCTAGCGCCCGCCGGCCGCTTCGTCGACACGGTCGGTCGGCGCCCGGCGCTGATCGGCGGATTCTCCGTCGCGGCGGTGGCGATGCTGGCGATGCCGTTCGTCTCGGAGCTGTGGCTGCTCGTCGTGCTGCTCTGCGTCTACGGAGCGGCGGCCGCCTTCATGGGCACGGCCCCGGGTGCGCTGGTCGGTGACGCCGCGGGCGAGCGCGGCGGCAAGCCGGTCTCGGTGTTCCAGGCCGCGTCCGACCTGGGCGGCGTGATCGGGCCGCTGCTCGCAGGCGCTCTCGCCGACGCCGCATCGCCGACCGCGGCCTTCGCCTCCGCCTTCGTGCTGCTGGCGGCGAGCGCGCTGCTCGGCCTGCGGATCCCGCGCTCGCGGATCGCCTAGCTGTTCCGCCCGCGGGCGTCGACGGGCCAGACGGCGCCGCCGCCGTCGCGGAGGAGGACGCGGTACTCGTCGGCCAGGTTCACCGCGACGCAGACGTGGTTCGGCGCGATCCGCACCCGCGTCCCCACGGGCAGGTCGACACCGGTGATCGTCGCATGGTGCTCCGAGAGCACCGGGATGCGCGCCTCCGGGTGCTCCGGGAGGCGGCCGAAGCCGCTCGAGGCCGCGCCACGATCGGAGGAGAGCACCTTGCTGCCCGCGTCGGCGATCAGGTGGTCGCCGCGGCGGGACACGATCGTGGCGAGGACGGTGACGGCGATGTCCTCGGGCGTCGTCGTGCCGATCTCCCACTGCTGGGCGTCGCCGAGGGCCGAGACCCCGGGGCGCAGCTCCGTGAGCACCGAGGAGTCGGCGAACGCGGCCGACGGGGTCGAGCCTCCGCTGACCACGCGGGCCTCGACTCCGGACGCCGCGAGCGACGCGACCGCCTCGGCGAGCGCGCGCGCCTCGTCGCGGGCGGCCGCCGCTCCGTTGCCGGCCGCGTAGCTGTGGCCGGGGAAGGTGAAGACGCCGGCGACGTCGAGCCCGGCCGAGACGGCGGCCGCGGCGATCGCGCCGGCTTCGGCGGGGAGCACGCCGCTGCGGTGGTGGCCGGAGTCGATCTCGACGACGACCTCAAGCCCCTCGCGCTCGGGCAGGGCCGCGGCCAGGCGCTCGGCCGACTCCGCCGAGTCGACGCCGACCCGCACACGGGCGCTCGCGAGGACGTGGCGGAGCCGCCCGGCGCGCTCGGCGTCGAGCCAGAGCGGGTAGGCGATGAAGAGGTCGCGGATCCCTCCCGCGGCGAAGACCTCGGCCTCCGAGACGGTCGCGACGGTGAGGCCGACGGCCCCCGCGGCGAGCTGGCGGCGGGCGATCTCGAGCGACTTGTGCGTCTTCGCGTGGGGGCGGAGCGCCAGGCCCCGCTCGCGGGCAGCCGCGGCGACGGCGGCGATGTCGCGGTCGAGCACCGCCTCGTCGAGCACCAGCGCCGGAGTGGCGAGAGCATCGAGCGCGGCGGAGCGGGCGGAGGAGTCGGCGGCGGCGGTATCGACGGTCACGCGCCGAGCCTAGGCCGCACCACCGGCCCGCGTCCCGCCGTGAGGGCGGCCTCGGGCCGGTCCGCCGCCCGGTCGTCGAGCCCCGCGGAAGGCCCCGCGGAGGGATCCCGTCGAGCGCGACACCTCGTCGACCTCGGAGGCGGCCGCGCCGCTCCGACACCGTCTTCCGGATCGCCCACCTCTCCGCCGGAACGCTCGCGTCGACGCTTCAGGGCTTCGGCGTGGTCGGGCAGAGCCCTCCCGTCCACTGACCGTTCATCCGCCGCGGGATGCGGGAGGACCCCGGCGCTGCCAGGCTGAGCGGATGACTCCGCAGTCCTCCCGCCTCCGGCCCTTCGGCCCGTCCGGCGCCACCGTCACCCGGCTGACCCTCGGCACCTCCTGGCGCCCCGAGCGCGTCGCCGACCTCGACCGGGTGCCTGCCCTCGAGCGCGTCCTCGACTCCGACGCCGCCACCCGCGCCGTCTCCGTCGTCGACACGTCCAACGAGTACGCCGGCGGCCACAGCGAGCGCCTGATCGGCGAGGCCCTGCTGGCCCGCGGCGGCGTCCCCGAGGGGATCACCGTGGTCACCAAGCTCGACCGCGACCCGAGCACCGGCAGCTACTCGGCCGAGCGGATGCGCCGCAGCCTCGACGAGAGCCGCGAGCGCCTCGGTATGGACGTCCTCCCCCTGCTCTACCTGCACGACCCGGAGCGCATCTCGTACGACGAGGCCTTCGCCGAGGACGGCCCGGTCCGCGCGCTCGTCGCGATGAAGGAGGCGGGCGTCGCCCTCTCGATCGGGATCTCGGGCGGACCCGCGCCGATGCTGCGCCACTACGTCGACACCGGCCTGTTCGACGCCGTGATCACCCACAACCGCTTCACGCTCGTCGACCGCTCCTCCGAGGAGCTGATCGACGCGTCCGTGGACCGCGGCGTGATCGTGGTCAACGCGGCGGTCTACGGCGGAGGCGCCCTCGCACGCTGGCCGGAGCCGGTCGCCTCCTACGCCTACCAGCCGGCGCCGCGCGAGATCGTCGACGCCGTCGCGGCGATGGGAGCGGCCTGCGACCGGGCGGGCGTGCCGCTCGCCGCCGCCGCGCTGCAGTTCTCGACGCGCGACCCCCGCGTGACGACGACGGTCGTCGGCGCCACCTCCGCCGAGCACTACGACTCCTTCGTGGCCGACGACGCGCTCGAGATCCCCGACGCGCTGTTCGAGGAGCTGGAGTCGCTCGCTCCGCCGAGCACCGTCTGGCAGGACGCGCCCGGGGCGACCTGGCCGCGCTGATCCGGGCATAGCCGGGCTCTTCTCCCGGTTGGAGCACGTGACCCCCTCCGCGAGATGCCGCCGCCGTACGCCCTCACCGGCGTATCGCGTACCGAAGCGGCGTTCCGCGGAGAAGCACGACAGGAGAGACATGACCGACACCGCCTTGTTCCAGCCGCTGACGCTCCGCTCGAGGACCGCGCGCAACCGCCTCTGGGCGGCACCGATGTGCCAGTACTCGGTGGAGGCGCAGGACGGCGTGCCCACCTCGTGGCACCTCGTGCACCTCGGCGGGCTCGCGCGCGGCGGATCGGGCGTCGTCATCGCGGAGGCCACTGCCGTCGTCCCCGAGGGGCGGATCAGCCCCTGGGACACCGGGCTGTGGAACGACGAGCAGCGCGACGCCTGGGCTCCGATCGTCGATTTCGTGCACGGACAGGGCGCGCTCGCGGGCGTGCAGCTCGCCCACGCAGGCCGGAAGGCGTCGACCTACCGCGAGTGGAGCGGACGCGGATCCGTGCCGCTGGAGGACGGCGGCTGGCCGACCGTCGCTCCCTCGGCCGTCGCGTTCGAGGGCTACGCGGAGCCGCGCGAGCTGGCCGCGGAGGATCTGCCCGGCCTCGTCGAGGCGTTCCGCGCCTCCGCCCGCCGCGCCGCGGACGCCGGCTTCGACGTGATCGAGCTGCACGCCGCGCACGGGTACCTGCTCCATCAGTTCCTGTCGCCGCTCTCGAACACCCGCGAGGACTCCTACGGCGGCTCGCTCGAGAACCGGGCGCGCCTGCTCCTCGAGGTCGTCCGCGCGGTCCGCGCCGAGATCGGGGAGCTCGTGCTGCTCGTCCGCTTCTCCGCGACCGACTGGGCCGAGGGCGGCTGGACACTGGAGGAGACGATCACCGTCTCGGAGTGGGCGCGCGCCGAGGGCGTGGACCTCTTCGACGTGTCGACCGGCGGACTCGTGCACGCCAGCATCCCGGTGGCGCCGCTCTACCAGGTGCCGTTCGCGCGCGACCTGAGGAAGGCGACCGGTGCGCTGGTCGGCGCCGTGGGACTCATCACCACGGCGGAGCAGGCGGAGGGCGTGGTCGCGAACGGCGACGCCGACGTCGTGCTGCTCGCCCGCGAGCTGCTGCGCGACCCGAACGCTCCGGTGCGGATGGCGCACGAGCTCGGCGCGGACCTGCCGGTGCCCCCGCAGTACACCCGGGCCTGGCGCTGAGCCTTCAACCGCGAGATGCCACCTGTGCGCACGCCTCGCGGCGTGTCGTGTGCACAAGTGGCATCTCGCGGAGGAGAGCGGTCGGGCTCCCCGGAGGAGAGCGTCAGCTCTCGGAGGGCTCCTCGGGAGCGTCCTCCTCGGGGTTGAAGTGCGAGTCTCCGGAGACCCCCACCGCCAGCCCGTCCTCGGAGTGCGGGATGGTCTTGTCGTCGCCGAGACCGTTCGCCTTCTTCTCGCCCTCGGACGAGGTGGCTGCGTCGGTCACGGCTCAGGCCTCGACGTCGCCGCGCCAGGCACCGTCGGGGGTGCCCTGCTTCTCGATGTACTCCTTGAAGTTGTTCAGGTCCTTCTTCACGGCGTGGCTGCCGGCGCCGACGAGCGAGCCGAGCGTCTCGAGGAAGCCCTTGGGCTCCCAGTCGAGCTGCACGGTGACGCGGGTCTCGGTGTCGGAGAGCTTGTGGAAGGTGACGACGCCGGCGTGGTCGGTCTCGCCGCCGGTGCTGTTCCACGCGACGCGCTCGTCGGGGTGCTGCTCGGTGATGTTCGCCTCGAACTCGCGCTCGACGGGGCCGACCTTCACCTTCCAGACGGTGAGGGTGTCGGTGACCTGCTGGATCGACTCGACCTCGTCGAGGAAGCGCGGGAACTCCTCGAACTGGGTCCACTGGTTGTAGGCGACGGACACGGGGACGTTGACGTCGACGGTCTCGATGATCTGCGGCACGGTGGTGCTCCTTGCTGTCTCACTCGGTGTGCGGCGTTCCGCTGCTGCGGTCGTCACGCTCGACGTTAGGCGGGAGCCGCCTGGGAGCGCACCGGGTTGCGGACTGACCCGAACGTGGTAAGCGGAGGCGGTGCTGCGGTGCGCGCGCCGGGACGGCTCCGTCGGGTGCCGAGACGCCGCCGTGCGCGCCGGGACGTCCGCGGGAGGGCGGCGTCCGGACGGCACGGCGGCGTCTCGGGAGCGGCAGGACGGAGCAGGCCGCGGTCAGCGGTCCTGCGGGTCGCCGCCGAGCTGGCCGATGGCGGGGAGGGGGCCGCCGTCGTCGGCGCCGGTGCGGCGCCAGCGGGCGATGGCGTTGCCCAGGTGGTAGATCACGAGGGCGGCGCCGGCGCCGAGGACGATGCCGCCGAGCTCGAAGCCACCGGAGGAGAACGAGAAGCCGGCGATGGCGATCACGAGGGAGACCGCGGCGGTGTATTGGTTGACCGGGCGCGAGAAGTCGACGCGGTTGTCGATCCAGATCTTGATGCCGATCACGCCGATCAGGCCGTAGAGCGCGGTGGTCGCGCCGCCCAGGACTCCGGCCGGGATCGAGTTGAAGACGGCGCCGACCTTGGGCGAGAGGCTGAGCAGGATCGCGGTGACGCCGGCGACCCAGTAGGCGGCCGTCGAGTACACGCGGGTGGCCGCCATCACTCCGATGTTCTCGCCGTAGGTCGTGGTGCCGGAGCCGCCGAAGGCGCCGGAGAGGGTGGTCGCCATACCGTCCGCGATCAGGGCCCGGCCGGTGCTGGCGTTGGCGGAGGCGTCGGTCATCGTCGCGACGCCGCGGACGTGTCCGACGTTCTCGGCGATGAGGACGAGCACGACCGGCAGAAACATCGCGATGCCCGACCACGTGGATCCGGAGGCGAAGTCGGGGAAGGTGAACGGCGGCAGCCCGAACCAGTCGGCCGCACCGACCGCGGAGTAGTCGATCTCGTTCCGGAGCAGGGCGACGACGTAGCCGATGACCACGCCGAGGAAGATCGAGACGCGGCCGAGGAAGCCGCGGAGGAACACGCTCGACAGGATGATCGCGGCGAGCGTGATCGTCCCGGTGATCGGTGCCTGCTTGAAGCTGAGGTACGCGGTCGGAGCCAGGTTGAACCCGATCAGGGCCACGATCGCGCCGGCGACGACCGGCGGCATCAGCCTGTCGATCCAGCCGAGGCCGACGACCTGCACGAGGACGCCGACGGCGGCCAGGAGGAGGCCCACGGCGACGACTCCGGCGAGCGCCGACCCCGTCCCTCCGACGGCGGTCGCGGCCGTGACGGGCGCGATGAACGCGAAGCTCGAGCCGAGGTAGCTGGGGAGCCGGTTGCGCGTGATCAAGAGGAACAGCAGCGTCCCGACTCCGGAGAAGAGCAGGGTCGTGGCGACCGGGAACCCGGTGAGCACGGGCACGAGGAACGTCGCTCCGAACATGGCGACGACGTGCTGGATGCCGATGGCGATCGTCGCCGGCCAGGCGAGCCGCTCGCCGGGGGCGACGACGGCGCCGGGCTCGACGGTGCGGCCGTCTCCGTGCAGGGTCCAGATGGGCATGGGGCTCCTCGGCGGGGAAGGGAGGCGGGGGTCGACGTTCACAGTAGCGAGGGGTCTGGCCGTGCCGCGGCACCCGACCTACGATCGGGCCATGGACGGAGCGCGGCGTCTCGGCGAGGAGGAGTTCTCCGCGCACCTCGCCGAGCGGGTCGCGCGGATCCGCGGGTCGTTCGGCGACCTCCCGCTCTGGGCGGTCTCGGGCTGGAACGGTCCGCGGCTGCTGGCGGAGTGGACGCTGACGGGCGGCCCGCGGGGGCTCTCGTTCCTCGCCGACGAGGCGGTCCCGGGCGGGCCGGGGCCCTCCGTCGAGATCCGCACGACCCTCGGCGATCCGCGGCACGACGTCGCGCTGCTCTGCTGCCGGGAGGAGGCGCCCGTCTCGTTCGTGCAGCCGGAGGCGCTGCCCGCTCCCACGCGGATCGCGGAGATCCCGGTCGACGGGGCTCCGGAGCCCTTCGAGGTGTGGGAGGGAGCCGGGGCCGTGCGCGCGGCCGCGTGGGTGCGCGGGCACGTCCTCACGCTGGAGTGCCGCGGAGTCGATCTGGACGCTCTCGCGCTGGACGAGGTGGACGACATCGAGCCGTTCGTGGCCGGCTGGCTGGAGTTCGTCGGCGCCTCGCGGCGTTGAGCCACGACCCGCGCTCCCGCGCTGCTGGGAGAGCGCGGAGTCCCGCCCGGCGCGCCGGTGAAAGATGTGCGCCGATCCCGGACAGGAGGGAGCATGAGGCACATGCCAGCTCCCCTCGCGGGTCCCGACCGGTTCGCCGCGGTCGCCGCCGCGGTCGCCGATCCCGTCCGCCGCTACCTCTGGCGGCGCACCGACTCCGCCACCGCCGACGACGTGCTCGCCGCGACGCTCTCGGCGCTCTGGCGCCGCAGCGCCGACGTGCCCGAGGACGACCCGGTGCCGTGGGCGATCGGCGTCGCCCGGCTCCAGCTGCAGAACGCCCGGCGGATGCAGCGCCGCCAGGTCATGCTCGCCCAGCGGATCGCGGTCGTCGATCCGCCCCAGGTGCAGATCGACGAGGGCGAGGCGTCGGGCGCGGAGGAGACCGTGCGCCTCGTGCTCGCCCGGATGCGCGAGCAGGACGCCGAGCTGCTGCGCCTCTGGGCGTGGGAGGAGCTCGACGTCCGCGGGATCGCCGCGGTCCTCGGAGTCACGGCGAACGCCGTCTCGATCCGCCTCCATCGCGCGCGGCGCCGCTTCGCCGAGCTCTACGACTCCACCGACCCGCACGCGCCCGAAGGGGGACTCCGATGACCGGAACCGACGACGAGGACGTCCGCCGCCTCCTCCGCACGGTCGACCCCGCGCGGAGCCTCCCCGCGCTCGACCGCGACGAGCTCGCCGAGCAGATCGCCGCCGCGACGGGCGAGGGCACGCGGACGGTGCACTCCCGCCGCCGCTCCCCCTGGCTGATCGTGGGAGTCGGCGCGCTGAGCGCCGGGGCCGCCGCCTCCCTCCTGCTGCCCTTCGCGCTCGGCGTGGGCGGGGGCAGCACCTCGACGCTGATCCTGCCGAGCACGGGCGGGCCGATGGCCGCGTGCTCGCCGGTGACGGCCGCCGCGCTGGCCCCCGCTCAGCTCGCGTTCCGGGCCGAGGTCCGCTCGATCGACGGGAGCACCGTCGCCCTGCACGTGCTCGAGCGCTACGCGGGCGAGGTCGGCGACGGCGTCACGGTCACCCAGGGCAGGGAGACGGCGGTGGACGGGGCCCCCATCGTCTTCGAGACCGGGGTCGACTACCTGGTCGCGGCCGACGGCGACACGATCCTGACCTGCGGCCTCAGCGGCGAGAGCTCCCCCGAGCTCGCGGCGCTGTACCAGGAGGCGTTCTCGCGGCAGTAGGCGGAGGCGGGTAGCGGCCCGGGCGGGCGGTGGCAAGGGCCTCCCCGATCGGGGGGAGCGGCGCGCAGGCTGGGGCATGGGCCTCCCGGCCCTCCCCCTCCGGTCGCCCGGCGGCGCCCGCGGGCCCTCGGCGACACCGCCCCGCCCGCCCCGCAGGAGGCCCGCATGCCGGTGTTCCGGCTCCTCGAACCGCTCCACGCCGCCGGTGTCGCGCTCGCCGACCTCGCGAGCGATCGGCTCCGCCTCCACGGCGACGGCTCCGACGTCCGCATCACCGCGGTGACCGTCGCGCACACCGAGGCGGGCCCCGGCGCCCTCTTCGCCGCGCTCCCCGGGAGGAGGAGCCACGGGGCCCGGTTCGCGGCCGACGCAGCGGCAGCGGGAGCTGTCGCCGTGCTCACCGACGCGGGCGGGCTCGACGAGGCCCGCGCCTCCGGACTGCCCGTCCTCCTCAGCGACGACCCCCGCACGGCTCTCGGCCCGGTCGCGGCGCGGGTGTACGGCACGAGGAGCGGACCGGTGCTCCTCGGCGTGACCGGCACCAACGGCAAGACCAGCACCGTGCACCTCCTCGACGCGGTGCTCCGGCAGCTGGGCGTCGTCTCGGGGCTGAGCTCCACCGCCGAGCGCCGCAGCGCCGACCACGTCGTCGCCAGCCGCCTCACCACGCCCGAGGCCTCCGAGCTGCACGCGCTCCTGGCCCGGATGGCGGAGGACGGCGTCGAGGCGGCGGCGATCGAGGTCAGCGCTCAGGCGCTCGTGCGCTCGCGGATGGAGGGGATCGTGCTCGACGTCGCCGGCTTCACCAACCTCAGCCACGACCACCTCGACGACTTCGGCGACCTGGACGAGTACCTCCGCGCCAAGCAGCGCCTGTTCACGCCCGAGCGGAGCCGCCGCGGCGTCGTGGTCGTCGACACCGAGGCGGGGCGCCGGGTCGCCCGCGAGGCCTCCGTCCCGGTCGTCACGCTCTCGGCCGGGGACGGAGCCGACTGGCGGATCGACGTGCTCGAGACCGCGGTCGACCGCACCCGCTTCCGGCTCACCGCCCGCGACGGCTGGTCGACGACCACCTCCGTCCCGCTCCTCGGACGCCACATGGCCTCGAACGCGGCGCTCGCGCTGGTGATGCTGATCGAGGCGGGCCACGCGCGCGACCGGGTGGCCGCAGCGGTCGGCTCCGGGATCGACGTCACTGTGCCCGGGCGGACGCTGCTCGTGTCCGGCGCCGACGGGCCGCGGGTGTTCCTCGACTTCTCGCACACACCCGACTCGGTCGCGCGCACTGTCGACGCCCTCCGCGAGGTGACGCCCGGCCGCGTGCTCGTCCTCCTCGGCGCCGACGGCGACCGCGACCCGAGCAAGCGCGCGCCGATGGGCCGGGCCGCCGCCGAGCGCGCCGACCTGGTGATCGTCACCGACCACCACCCGCGCTTCGAGGACCCGGCGCGGATCCGCCGCGCCCTGGTCGACGGCGCGCGCCGCGTCGAGCGCTGCGAGGTGCTCGAGATCGCGGAGCCGGCCGACGCCGTCCGCGCCGCGCTGCACCGGGCCGGCCCGTCCGACTCCGTGCTCTGGGTCGGCCCCGGCGACACCGACTACCGCGTGGTCGGCGCCGACGACCTCCCCTACTCCCCCCGCGTCGACACGGCCCGCGCGCTGGCCGAGGCCGGCTGGAGCGTCGACCTGCTTGACTGACCGGGTGTTCTCGACCCTCCCGGTGCGCCGCGTGCAGGCCCGACCCGAGCACCCCGCCGACCTCGCGCGGTGGCCCGCGACGCTCGCGCCCGTGCGGCAGGTGCTGGCCGAGGGCTGGGATCTCGGCCAGGTGACGGTGATCACCGGCGAGAACGGCTCGGGCAAGTCGACGCTGCTCGAGGCGGTCGCCCTCGCCTACGGGCTGAACGCGGAGGGCGGATCCACGGGTGCGATGCACTCCTCCCGCGCCTCGGAGTCGGACCTGGCCGAGCACCTCCAGCTGGTCCGCGGGGCCGGGGCGTCCAAGCGCGGCTTCTTCCTCCGCGCCGAGACGATGCACGGCTTCTTCAGCTACCTGGAGGAGGTGGGGATCGACGGCGGGTACCACGAGCGGAGCCACGGAGAGTCGTTCCTCGACATCGTGGCGAACCGCTCCCGGATCAGCGGGCTGTGGCTCCTCGACGAGCCGGAGTCGGCCCTCTCGGTGTCGGGCTGCCTCGCCCTGATCGGGCAGCTGCGCGATCTGGTCGCCGGCGGCTCGCAGGTCGTCCTGTCCACGCACTCGCCGATCCTCGCGGCCCTCCCCGGAGCCGACCTCTACGAGCTCGACGAGACGGGCCTGCGCCCCTGCCGCTACGACGACCTCGACCTGGTGCGGACCTGGCGCGGCTTCCTCGACCAGCCGGCCCGCTTCCTGCGCCGGTTGGAGTAGGTCGGAGGGCGCTCGGCCGCGCCGGAACGGGCCGTTCGTGTTCACCACGAAGGGAAGTACGTCGGCAGGCAGTCCCGTTCTCGCGGATCCCGAGCCGCCAGGGCGAAAGTCTCCGCCGGCACGAGCACTGTCAGGCCGCGGAGGCCGCCGCCGGCCGGGCGACCCGGGGCGCCCAGCCCACCGCGATCGCGGCGCCGGCGAGCGCGAGCTGTCCGAGCGGCGGCAGGATCGCCGAGACCAGGGAGCCGTCGCCGCCGGAGGTGACGAAGGTGTCGGCGACCGACATCCCGAAGCCGAACCCGGCGAAGAAGCGGAAGACGACGGCGCCGGCGACCAGGGCGAGCATGAGCACCGCGATCCGCCGCGGAGTGAGCGGCGACCTCCGGCCGACGAGGGCGCCGACCGTCACGACGATCGCGGCGGCCGTCCAGAACGCGGCCCACCCGGTGACCCAGATCGCGTGGGAGCCGAACTCGAAGCCGTCGCGCTCGGACATGGTCGCGTAGATCTCCGCCAGGGCTACGCCGGGGACCTTCGCCTGCGGATTCCAGACCAGCAGATCCACGGCACCCACCACCGTGACGCCCGCCACGAGCGCGAGGCCCGCGAGGGCGACGGGGAGGCGCTGAGCGCGGGTCGCCGTCCGCGGTGCGAGGGCGATGGTCCTCGAGCCGCCGAGGACGATCGCCCCGCAGACGAGTCCGGCGAGGGAGACGGGCAGGCCGACGAGGGCGAGGGGTCCGGGGAGGAGGAGGCCGGCCGCGGTGAGCACCGGGCCGACGACGGCGGCGACCAGGGAGATCCGCGCGAGCACCGTGCGGGCCGACGCCGCAGCGCCGAGGAGGTGGACCGCGCCGAGGACCGCGACCGCGACGGCGGCGACGAGCACCGCGGTCTGCACGGCGCCGACGGCGGCCAGGGCTGTGTCGGAGGCGGCACCCGGCTCGGGGACGATCCCGCCGCCGGTCAGCGCGATGCCGCTGAGCATCAGCGCGGCCGCGGCGAAGAGCGCGAGTCCGCGGCGGGCGAGGCGGCGCGGGAGCGTGCCCCGCGCTTCGCCGGTGTGCGCGGGCAGGTCGCGGTCGACGCTCACCAGCAGGGCGAGCGCTCCGAGGACGACGCCGCGCCGGGGCAGTCCCAGCTCGGCGGCCCCGGCCAGGTCGGCCCGCCACTCCTCGAGGTAGCGCTCGCGGGCGAGCGGGGGCAGCAGCAGCGACAGGAGCCGCAGAAGCGCGCTCATGCGGTCGCCTCCGCCGCTCGCGGCGCCGTCCGCGCGGTCGACCGCATCCGCTCGACGGCGGCCCGGGCTGCCGGGGCGCCCTCCGCGGTCAGCTCGTAGAGCCGGCGACGCGGGCCGCTCCGCTCGCTCGCGGCCTCCCACTCCGAGACCACCCAGCCCGCTCCCTCGAGCCGCTCCAGGATCGGATAGACGCTGCCCGCCGGTCGCCCGGTGGCCTTGATCACGACCATGCCCCAGGTCGGGCCGTCGGCGTCGAGGAGGGTCCGGAGGACGTCCGTGGTGGCGGACGTGAGGCGAGGGAGTGGCTGCACACGGATGACGCTACCTATGTAGAGATAGCGGGGTCAATCGGACCGCCATCCTGCGTCCGGGCGATCCCACGCCACTCCTCGGCCTCGGTCGGGCCCTCAAACGTTCGACGACTGCGCCGCCCCCGTCCGAGGAGGACCGGCGTCGGCCCCGCCCCCGCTTCCCTGATCGGCGGGATCGGCGCCTTGATACTCCGATGACCAGGGCGGGATCAGCTGCCGCATCACCCTTCACGGCGGGGTGGTCGCCGAGCAGATCAGCACAGGCGCGTCCGCCTCGGCGATCCCCACGGCGACCCCGCAGCAGCCGCGGACACTGCCGCTAGCCGGACCCCGCACGCAGAACGTCGGTCGAGAGCAGCCGCCTCCACCCTCGGGGGACGGCGGGCACTCTCGGCCGACGGTCTGCGCGCGAGCGCGGGGACTACTTGCGGAACATCCGCGCCGTGGTCTCGAAGAGGCCCTTCACGGGGCGCTGCTGCTCGCCCTGCTGGGCGCCGAGGACGATGATGACGGCGGTCAGCACGGGGATGGCCCACTGGGTGACCTTCTGCACGCGGAGGGCCGTGGTCAGCTCCTGTGAGTTGTGCTCCGACGCCTCGGTCACGCCGGGGGCGCCCTCGTCGGCGTGCTTGGCCTGCGTCGCTCCGGCGACCGCGGCGATCACCGAGGCGGCACCGGCGAGCCCGGTCACGACGGTCTTGACGACGGTGTTCGTGCGGCTCTCCTGCTGGTTGGCCAGGCGGGTCTTGTTGGCGAGGACGAGTCCGATGCCGCCGACGCCGTGGGCGGCGATCGCGGCGAGCTGCACAGGGGTCCAGCGGGCCCAGCCGTTCGAGGAGAGGCGGAGGCGCTCCGCCGGGTCGGACGAGGTGGACGCGGCGCCGTTCAGGCCGACGGCGCCCATGAGCGAGCCGCCGAACCAGGCGGCGGCTCCGAGGTCGTGGAGACTGCGGACGAGGGTGTTGCGGGAGGGCATGTGGGCCTCTTCTCTGCCGGCGGCGGACGTCGGCGGTGGTCGGCTGGTGCGGACTCCTCCGACGCTACGCGCGCCCTGGAACCGCGCACGGGGCTTGACCTCTCCCCCTCCGACACGCTCCGCTGGAGGTCACCGACCGACCCGGACCGACCGACCCGAGGAGCCCCGCGATGCCCACCGACGACGAGAAGCGGACGACCCGCGACGAGTTCCACGACGCCGTGAACATGACCGCGAAGGAGCTCGAGGAGTGGCTCGGCACCGACGAGTCGAAGGAGGTCGGCCAGAAGCCGGAGGGCGGCGGCGAGTCCGTCGGCCACGAGAGCGGGCGCCGCATCGTCGACCTGCTCGGCACGAAGCAGGCCGACCTGAGCGACGACGACTACGCCCACATGACGAAGGTCGTCGGCTACGTGCACCGGCACGCGAAGCAGCGTCCCTCGGGCGATGTCACCGAGACGAAGTGGCGCTACTCCCTGATGAACTGGGGCAACGACCCGCTGAAGGGCTGACCCGGTCCGAGAGCTGCGCTCAGCACATCCCGAAGAGGTTGCAGAGGGCGCCGCGGTCCTGGATCGACTCCATGCCGCCCGGCTTCTGCACCTTCGGCAGCTCGTAGGAGGCGGCGACCGTCTGCACGCCGGCGGACGAGGCGGCCTGCACGGGAGCGGCGGCAGGAGCAGCGGCGGGAGCGAGAACGGCTCCGAGGGCGAGTGCGGCGGCGGCGAGGATCGGGGCCATGGTCGTTCTCCTGTGATCGAGGGGTGCGATCGGCTCGACCGCTCCACCAGCATGGCGACGCCCCGTCGCACCGCTCCTGTACGAAAGACCAGTCCGCCCTTGTACGGAAGGCCGACGGGGCTCGGAGAAGGCTTCGGTACCCTGGTCCCGTGGTGGGGACGACGCGGTGGACGAACGACGTGCGGACGCTGCCCGGCGGCTGGATCACCCGGTCCCTCCTCCTCGGCTCCTTCACGCTCCTCGTCGTCATCGACCTGATGGGCGGCAGCGTCGACCTCACGTCGGTCCGCGGCTGGATCGAGCTGGCGCTCCCCTACCTGCCGCTCCTGGCGCTGCTCGCCGGCGCGATCCCCGCGGCGGTCTCGCTCTACCTCGTCTACGCCGTCGTCCTGATGCTCGGCGCCCCGCCGCTGCTGCTCGCGGCGCTGATCTTCCCGACCATCGTGGTGGTCGGCTTCGTCACCTTCCTCCTCCCCTGGCGCGCGGGGCTCGTCTTCGTGCTCGGCACCCTCGTCCTCCTGCCCGCGGTGCTGCTCGTCGACCGCGCCATGGGCACGGCCGTCTACGTCCTGGGCGCGTTCGTCCTCTTCGGCGGCACCGCCGGGCTGGGCCTGAACGCCTTCCGGGGCCGCAGCGAGCGGAGCGAGCGCCGGGCCGACCGCATCCAGGAGGAGCAGGCGCGGATCCGCAACGAGGAGCGGACCCGGCTCGCGCACGAGCTGCACGACATCGTCGCGCACGAGGTGACCATCATCGCCATGCAGGCCCGCCGCGCGACCTCGGTCGAGGACCCGGCCAAGACCGAGCGCATCCTCGAGAGCATCGGCGACGCGGCGCAGCAGGCGCTGCAGGATCTGCGGAGCCTCGTGACGCTCCTCCAGGACGAGGACGAGGACGAGGCAGGCGCTCCCGCCCGCGGCGACTCCGACCTGCTCGGGACCCCGGAGGTCTCGGGCGCCACGACCACCGCCGTCGGCTTCGTCCACGACGTGCGGAACGTCGCCGACGCGATCGAGCGCGCGGGCTTCCGAGTCCGCCTCGACGTGGCGGGCTCCGTGGCGCAGGTGCCCGCGAGCCTCCGCCAGGTGCTGCGGCGCACGGTCCGGGAGCTGGGCACGAACGTGCTCAAGCACGGCGACACCGCCGGTGAGGTGCAGCTCCGGCTCGAGGTGTCGGGGGGCGAGGTGCAGCTGAGCTCCTCCAACGCGATCGCCTCCGCGGCTCCGATCGTCTCCTCGCACCTCGGGATCGAGGCGATGTCGGCCCGCTGCGCCGTCTTCGGCGGGCGGCTGGATGCGGGAGCCCGCGGCGGCCGCTGGACTACGACCATGACCATCCCCCTCGAGGGCCGGGCGTCCGGTGCGCTCGTCGCGGGGGCGACCGACGAAGGACGAGAGCGATGACCCGCGTGCTGCTGGTGGACGACGAATCGATGACCCGCGAGATCCTCCGCGACTACCTCTCGCAGGACCCGGCGATCGAGGTGGTGGGCGAGGCCTCCGACGGGAGGATCGCGGTGCAGCAGGCGGCGACGCTCCAGCCCGACCTGATCCTGATGGACATGCAGATGCCGGTCATGAACGGCGTCGCTGCGACCGAGCGGATCCACGCCGAGCACCCGGGCATCGCGATCCTCGGGCTCAGCACGTTCACCACGGACCGCTACGTCGTCGACCTGCTCCGCGCGGGCGCCTCCGGCTACCTGGTCAAGGACACGAAGCCGCGGGAGATCATCGCGGCGGTGCACGCGGTGCTCGCGGGCGAGTCCGTGCTCTCCGCCGAGGTCACGCGCCACGTGGTGAAGGGGCTCGAGGAGTCGGTGCCGGCGGAGACGGTGCCGGACCCCGATCTGCTCGAGGCGCTCACCGAGAAGGAGCTCGAGGTGATCCGCCTGCTCGCCCGCGGGATGAGCAACCGCGAGATGGCGCAGGAGCTGTTCGTCACCGAGTCGACCGTGAAGGCGCGGTTCGTGAAGGTGATGGAGAAGCTGGGCGTGCGCGACCGGGTGCAGATCCTGGTCTCGGCGATCGAGCACGGGCTCGTCGACCTGGGGACGCGTCCCGGCCGGAGCTGATCGAGCCCGCCGGATTCAGCCCCAGCCGACCACGTCGGCGACGGGCCGCACGAGCCCCGCGACCGCCCGCTCGAGCGCACTCTCGTCGACCGCGGCGAGCGCCGACTCCGGATCGAGCACCAGGGCGCCGCCCCAGCCCATCACCTCGTACTCCACCAGGGTGCGCGCGAGCGTCTCGGGCGACCGCCAGGCGCGGAGGAGGTTCGCCCGCGCGAACGCGTGCGCGGCGCGTGCTCCCTCCCCGTGCGCGGCGCGGCCGTCGAGGACGGTGCGCAGCACGGTCTCGAGGGTCGGGATGCCCTGGCCGGCCGGGGAGACGACCTGCCAGGTGAGGGAGGGGCGGCTCGAGCGCAGGCCCCGCGCGACCTGGGCGACCGCATCGCCGCCGGCGGAGCGCAGTGCGGCGGGGACGAGCGGTTCGGCCCCCGCGGTGAGGCGGCACAGCGCCAGGAATGTCGCGGCGTGGCCGACCTCGCCGGACGGGTCCGCGCCGGTGACGATCGTGCTCTCGTAGCCCTGCTCGCGGGACTGGTGCAGAGCGCTCGGCAGCGGAGCCGCGGCGGGCACGGAGACGGGCCGGGACGTCTCGCAGACGGCGCGTTCGGGCCCGACCACGGCGAGCACCGGATCCCCGGCTCCCTGGGCGCGCTCGAGCGTCAGGGCGGTCCAGGCCGCGGCGCCCTCCGGAGGGAGCACCGCGGTGAGGCTCTGCGCCCCGGCCGTCGCCGTCCACGCGAGCGAGACCGCTCCCGGGGGAACGGCCGAGCGGAGGCGGGCAGCGCGGTCGGGCCCGTCGTCTCCGGCCGGGTCGCGCCAGCCGAGGGCGACGACGGCGAAGCGGGAGCGCTCGTCGACGACGGCGAGCGGGGGTGCGGCGGTCATGGGCTCCTCCTTCCGGGACGGGTGGAGGCGGCGGGAACGCCCAGTGCGGCGAAGGGCTGCTCGGCGAGGCGGGCCGCGGCGTCCGCGAGCAGCGGGCGCGGCGGCCGCGCGGCGAGGGAGTCGACGAGCTCGCCCGCGAAGCCGGGCGCACCGCGCAGCAGGGCATCCCGGGCGACGGTGCGGGCCAGACGCTCGTCGTCGTGCACCAGCCGCTCCGCACGCAGCACCGCGCGGTGCCGGGCGTGCTCGAGGGCGGAGTCGTCGCTCACCGCGAGGGCGCGGAGGCGGTGCCACGGATCGACGGGCACGGCGGTGTCGTCGACCAGCACGAAGAGGTCGTCGGCGACGGTGTCGCCCGGGCCGAAGAGTCCGGCGCTCGCGTCGAGTCCGGCCTGCGCAGCGAGCGCCTCGGCGGCGATCAGGTCGCCGAGCAGCTCGTCGGAGACGCGGGTCGACGGCGCGGCGGCGGTCGCGGCGAGCCGGCGGGCGGCGGGCTCGGCGCGGTACTCGGGGCGGGCCGTCCCAGGTGGGACGGCGACCGGTCCTGCCGCGCGATCGGGCGTCTCCGCGAGGGCCGCGACCAGGCGGTCCAGGAGCCGGGCGGGGTCGTCGGCCGTGACGCCGACCAGCACGGAGCCGGCCGGGCGGTAGTGGCGCCTGTGCAGCGCGCGCAGGACGGGCTCGGTCGCGCGGCCCTCGAGGTCGAGGTCGCCGCTGCCGTCGTGCGCGTTCGGGGCGTCGGCCCAGTAGCGGGCGGTCAGGTGCGGCCACGGCAGCACGCCGCCCGGAGCGGGGGCGAGGCGCGCGGCCCGCTCAGAGGCGACCGCGCGGATCTGCTCCGCGATCTGCTCCGGCCGGAAGGCGGGGCGGAAGACCTGCTCGACGAGCCGCTCCGCGATCACGGCGGCCGACCCGGGAGAACCCGTCTCGAAGAACTCGGAGTAGTCGAGGTGCGTGTGACCGCCGAGGACGCCGCCGCTCTCGGCGACGCGGGTCTGCCGGACGAGACCGGCGACCCCCTCACTGTCCTGGTAGACGAGGTGCTCGATCAGGTGCAGCATCCCCTCCTCGCCGTCGCGCTCGTGGCGCATGCCGGCGGGCACGGCGAGGGCGACCGAGTCGTTGCGGACCTCCGGCCGGTGCACGACGAGCGCGCGGGCGCCGGAGGGCAGGGCGGCGGACAGGGTCGGGACGTCGCGGGCGCTCATTCCGCCCGCTCCCCCAGCTGTGCGGCGGACAGGCGCAGCAGCAGCCGCGCCTGATCGCTGCTGGCGCCCCCGGAGCGGTGCCAGTCGACGGCGTGCTGGGCCAGCCGGAACGCGGTGCCGACGCGCAGCAGCTCGGCGTCGTGGTCCTCCTCGAGCGAGAGTCCGCGGCGGAGCGCGTCGAGGGCCGGGCGGAGCGCGGGGTGGAAGGCGTGCAGCTCTGCGAGCTCCCCGAGCACCCAGGCGGCGTCCCAGACCGGGTCGGCGAGCCCGACGTCCTCGCCCGTGAGCAGAGCGACGCGGGTCCCGTCGACGACGAGGTGGGCGAGGCCGGGGTGGCCGTGGACCACGACCGCGGCCGGCGAGGCGACGACCGCCTCCGCCCAGTCGGCGAGCTCGAGGAGACCGCCGGCGCCGAGCTCCTCGGCGGCGGGCGCCCAGCCACCGGCGAGCCAGCCGCGGGCGCGCTGCAGCGGACGCGGAGGGAGCGGCTCCCCGGCGGGCCGGGCGCCGTGGAGCGCGTCCAGCGCGCCCTTCCACTCGCGGCCGACGGAGACGAGCGCCTCCTCCGACAGCTCGTGGAGGAGCGCGGGCAGCAGGGCGCGGGCGGTGGTGCGGTAGCGGCGGATCGACGGGTCGGCGCCTCCCGGCACGATCCGGGGATCGGGCGCTGCGAGGCGGACGGGCACCGGCGAGAACGGCAGCGGCGCCTGCTCTCCGAGGCGGCGGGTCCAGACGGTGGTCCCGTCGGGTCCGGCCGAGAGCTCGGTGACGAGCAGCCCGGTGACGAGGGCCCGCGGAGGGGCAGTGGTGCTCACGCCGACCTCGCCTCCTCCGCGGCAGCCGGTGCCGTGCGCAGCGACTCCAGGTGGCGCAGCACCGCGGGGAACGCGGGCGGCACCCAGGCGAGCGCCGTGTCGCTGGACTCGCTCGGCCCGGGCACGGGGTCGATGACGGTGAAGTTGGCCGGCTCGCGCAGCAGAGCGAGGGTGGACTCGACGACCGGGTTGCCGAGCGCCCGCGGCGGGAGCGACGGAGCGATGCACACCGGCGCCTCCGTCGTGAGGGCCGCGAGCAGCGATGGGGAGTCGGTGATGCCGTGCGCGAGGCGCGAGGCGTAGTCGAGGGTGGCCGGGTAGATCAGGATGAGGTCGGCCCACTCGGCGAGGTCGACGTGGGCGACGACGATCTCGTCGTCCCAGCGGTCGTCCTGGATCCGGCCGCGCAGTCGCGACTCCAGGTTGTGCCGGGTGGTGAAGCGGTAGGCCGAGTCGCGGACGAGCACGCGGAACTCGGTCGCCGGAGCGGCGGCGCGCGCCCACTGGATCCAGTAGGGCATGACCTGGGTCATGGCGGAGCCGGTCAGGACGAGGGCCACCCGGGAGTAGCCGAAGCGGCCGAGCGAGAGGTCGGAGAGTGCGGCGCTCTGCGCACCGGGCGGGGTGGTCATGGCGGTCTCCTCAGAGGGCGGCGGGCGGGAGGGCGGATCGGGTCACGGCCGGCGGTGAGGACGGCGGCGGACGGGCGGACCGTGCCCGCGGAAAGGGCGGACGGGGATGGGCGGACGGCGCGAGCGGACGGCACGCGCCCGGGAGGGGCCGGGGCGACGCGGTCGAGGACCGGTCGCCCCGTGCCCGTCAGCACCCTGCGGTGAGGGTGACGCCGATGATGACGCCGGCGCAGAACGGGGTGGTGGCGGGCGCCTCGGAGGCGGCGTCGGTGCCGATCTCGTCGGCGGCGGTGAAGGTGTCGTGGGCGGTGGCGAGCTCGGCGAGGTCGGCGGGCTGGACGGTCTGGGCGGTGATGGTCGACATGGTGTTCTCCTTGGATGAGTGGTGGCGGCGGATCCGCCGGGTCGTGCGGGGAGTGGTGCGGGTGGTCCGGCCGGAGGGCCGGGGAGCGGGTGCTGCGGGAGCACCCGGGCGGGAGGAGGGCCGGGTCAGCAGCCCGCGCCGAGGGTGGCGCCGACGATGATGCCGACGCACAGGGGCGTGGTGGCGGGCGCCTCGGTCGCGGCGTCCGAGCCGAGCTCGTCGACGGTGGCGAAGGTGTCATGCGCTCCCGCGAGGGCGGTGAGGTCGGCGGACTGGGCGTCGGTGGAGATGGTGGTCATGATGTGTCCCTTTCGTGGAGTACCTCGGGCTGAGGTGGTGGTCCCCTCGGGATCGAGGGGAGGTTCGTGGGGCCCTAGCGGGCGGTGAGTCCCGGGCGGTCCGGGTCGATGCGCGCGGCGCGGGCGGCGTCGGCCCAGGCGTCGGCGGCGGGGATCGTCTCGGCCGAGGAGCGCAGGAGCGCTTCGGCGAGGACGCGGGAGCGGTGCTGGCCGAAGCTCAGTCCGCGGTAGGAGGAGCGCTCGTCGGCCGGGTCCTCGGCGTAGGCGAGGCCGTCGGCGAGCCTCTCGGCGAAGGCCGAGACGGCGGTGCGGGGCGAGGGCCGGGCATCGAGCAGCGGAGTGATCCTCCGGGCGACGTCGTCGGCGGAGTCGGCGGGCAGGTAGACGACGAGGGCGTCGGAGCGGGGGAAGGCCCGCGGGTCCGAGAGCGCCTTGGCCTGGTGGCGGGCTCCGGAGGCGGCGAGCGCCTCCAGGAGCGGGCCCCACAGGGCGAGCGCGTCCTCCGCCGAGTCGGCGACGAGCGAGAGGCGCACGACCCGGTCGGCGGGATCGAGTCCCATCGGGCCGAGGGCGAGGAGGTAGCCGGGAGTGGTGCGGGTGCGCCAGCTCGGCAGCCGGACGCCGGCGACGGCCCCGTCGGCGGAGCGGACGAGATCGACCTCGGGCACGAGGACCCGGACGCGGCCCAGCTCGACGACCCGGCGCTCCTCCCCCTGCACAGTGGCGGAGCCGAGCACCCCGGAGGGAGCGGGCTGCAGGACCGTGCGGTGCGGGATCGCGTCGATCAGCCGGGGGGCGAGGTCCTGGCCGTCGCCTCCGGCGGTCTCGCCGAGCAGCGGGTTCCGGAGGTGCAGGTGGGTGTAGACGGTGGCGGCGAGTCGGGCCCGCAGCTCGATCGGCCCGGTGGCCTCGATCACGGTCCCGTCGACCTCGGCCCGCAGCCGGGCGGCGTCGACGCTGATCACGGCCTCGCCGAGGACGGAGCGGGTGGTGAGGGCGGTCATCGCGGGCTCCTGTCGAATCCGAGGGCGGTGGAGTAGGCGGAGGGGGCGAGCAGGACGCGGCGGCCGATGCCGGCGGCGGCCCGCTCGATCCCGGGGAGGCGGGAGACCATCGAGGCCCGGGCGAGGGTGCGGTCGACGAGGTGCCAGCCCAGGTGGGCGGTGGCGCGGACGGCGAGGGCGTCGTCCGCGCCGGCGGTCTCGGCGGCGTAGGCGAGCCACATCCGCCGGATCCTCGGGACCAGTGCCGCCATCCGCTCCGCGATGCGGGCGTCCGCGGCCGCGGTGTCGAAGGCGAGGGGAGGAGCGGAGGCGCCCTCCCGGGTGGTCACGGTGTCGAGCACCGCGCGGTGGATCCACTCCCCCGCCAGCGTGCCGAGGTCGCGGGCCGGATCCCCGATCCCGAACTCCTCCCAGTCGAGCAGCTGGAGGCGCCCGTCGCGGAGGTGGAACTGGTCGAGGCGGAGGTCGCCGTGGATCGGGGCCGTGCGGTTGCCGCTCTCCCACTCGCGGAGATCCTCCGTGGCCGAGACGAGCTGCTCGTCGTGCTGCAGGTCGCCCCAGAAGGCGAGCTCGGCGAGGGTGAGGTCGACGTAGCGGGTGTGCGGGATGCCGACGCGCAGCATCTCGACGGGAGGGCTGGGGTGCGAGGTCGCGGTGAGGCCCGCCACCGGGCCGGCGTGCAGCCGGGCCAGGAGCCGGCCGGCCTGTTCGGGGAAGTCCGCGGGGACGCGCTCCTCCACGAGCAGGAGGGCCAGGCTGGTGCCGGGGCAGTGCTCGAACACCAGCAGGGAGTCGTCCTCGTCGGCCGCCAGCAGGCGGGGTCCGGCCGGGGCGTGCTCGGGGCTCCGGGCGGCGAAGCCGGCGAAGTCCCTGGAGCGGCGGAAGGCCGCGGGGCCCGCCGTCCGGGGCGAGACGTGCTTGACGAAGACGCGGGCGCCGTCGTCGAGGGTCATCGTCCACGACGCGTTCCGGCCGGCGAAGGCGGGGCGGTCGATCGCGGCGACGCGGTGGCGTCCGCCGCCGAGCAGCCGCTCGGTCGAGGCCGCCGCCCGGAGGGCCGCCGGATCCGCGGGGCGGTGCCCAGGGGTCGCGGGGCGGAGCCCGGGAGTCGCGAGGAGAGTCACGATCGTGTCCTTCGGTCGGTCGAGCGGATCAGAAGAGGTAGGTGACGACGAGGTAGGCGCCGCCCGCTCCCCCGACGAGGAGGGCGGTGTTGACGAGCAGCTTCTTGAGGGGCGAGGGGCGGGTCGAGGCGGTGCGCGAGGTGGTCATGGTGGTGTCCTTCCGAGGGGTGGTGGTGGTGGATATCGGGAGCCGGGCCTAGGAGGCGTCGGCGGCCTTGAGGGAGGCGCGGAGCGAGACGCGGGAGCCGGTGCGGAGCGCGTTGTTGCGGTAGATGCGGACGACCAGGCGGAACAGCAGCGGCACCGTGATCGCGGCGACGACGGCGGCGATCACCATCTCGGGGGTGCCGACCGAGTCGAGGCCGAAGCGCATCGGCATCAGGTAGGAGGAGAAGAGGGGGACGAAGGAGAGCGCGTGCACCCAGGCCTCGTCGAGGTTCGCCGGCACCACGTAGAGCGCGATGATCAGCAGCGCCATCTGCACGACGGAGAGCGGCATGGCGGCGGTGCCCAGGTCCTCCTGCCTCGACACGGTCGAGGCGAGCAGGGTGCTGAGGAGCGCGAAGAGCACGTAGCCCTGCAGGAACCAGACGAGGAACCAGACCAGGCTCGGGCCGAGCTCGATCTCGAGGACCGACCACCCGCCGACCACGCTGAACCCGCCGACGACGGCGCCGCCGATCACGAGCAGCTGGGCCAGGGTCACCAGGCCGACGCCGATCATCTTCCCGGCGAGCAGCGGGGCGACGCCGATCTTCGTCAGCAGGATCTCGACGATCCGGGACGACTTCTCCTCGACCACCCCCGAGGCCAGACTCGACGAGGAGTAGACCATCGCGGCGAGCAGGGCGCTGATCATCGCGGTCGCGAACAGGATCCGGGTGTCGAGGACCACGGTCCCCGCCTCCCTCGTCGCGTCGACCAGGAACCAGCCGCCGATCCCGGCGCCGAGGCCGGCGATCGCGGCCAGCGCGAGGGTCGCGGTGAGGATCGTGCGGTTCCCGGTGCGGGTCAGGATCTCGCGGCGGACGATCGTCGCGGCTCCCCGGGCCGGCGTCGGAGGAGCGGAGCTCTCGGCGGTCCGGGCGTGGGCGGCGCGGGGGTGCGTGGTGGTCATCGTCCTGCTCCTTGGATCTCGAGGCGGCGCTCGGCCGCAGGGGTGGTGGCGGCGGTGAGCCGCTCGGACAGCAGCTCGGTCAGCGAGCGCTGCGCGGTGCGGATGCTCCGGAGGCCGCCGTGGCGGGTGAGGGTCGCGAGCACCTGCTCGGGGACGTCCCGGCCGCTGCCCTCGATCGAGACGAGCAGCGACTCCGGCTCACCGGGGACCGGCTCGGCCGACAGTCCCGGTGTGACGCCGAGCTCGGCGACGAGCAGGTCGTCCAGGGGGCGGGAGAACTGCAGCTGCCAGCGGCTGCGGCCGTCGTCCTGCAGCTCGGCCACCGCTCCGCTCGCGGTCACGCGGCCGGAGTCGAGCACGCAGACGGTGTCGCAGAGGCGCTCGACCAGGTCGAGCTGGTGGGAGGAGAAGAGCACGCCGACGCCGCGGGCGGACTGCTGCCGGATCAGGCCGGCCATCGTCTCCACGGCGACCGGGTCGAGCCCCGAGAAGGGCTCGTCCAGAACCAGGAGCGACGGATCGCCCACCAGGGACACGGCCAGCTGCACGCGCTGCTGGTTGCCGAGCGAGAGGTCCTGCACCAGGGTGTCGGCCCGCTCGGCCAGGCCCAGCGCGTCGATCACCTCCTCGGCGGTCTCACGGGCTCCCCGGGCGTCGTGCCCCTCGAGCAGAGCGAAGTGGATCACCTGCTCGCGGACCCGCATCTGCGGGTAGAGGCCGCGCTCCTCCGGCATGTAGCCGATCGAGCGGCGGTCCTCGGCGGTGATCGGCGCGCCGTCCCAGGTGATGGTCCCCGTGTCGGGGGTGAGCAGGCCCAGGATCAGCCGCATCGTCGTGGTCTTGCCGGCGCCGTTGCCGCCGATGAAGCCGACGATCTCGCCGCGGCCCACGGACAGGTCCACGTCGTGCAGGACCCGGTGGCCGCCGAATGCACGGCTCACGCCGCTGAGCTGAAGCCCTCGCATGTCATCTCCTCGAAGTCGTTTCTCTTGACTCCTCAGACGCTACGGACGCTCTCGCGACGGGCTCCTGTACTTCGGTACAGCGCCGAGGTGGCCGAAAGTGCAGGTCCCGGATCACCGGACGTGCAGGTCCCGAGGCGGCCGCGCGTGCAGGTCCGGGGCGGCTCGGGTGCGGGCCGCCGGCGTCCCGAGCACGACGGACGCCCCCGTGCTCGTCCGGTCGGCGACCGGAGCGCACAGGGGCGTCCGTGGAGGAGGAGGGGCGGGGTCAGGCCGTCGCGCAGCTCCCGTCGACCTCGCCGATGACGCCGTCCGTCACCGACACGACCGCGCAGTTCGGGTAGCCCCGCTGCGGCCGGTGCGCGGGGTCGAGCGCGCGGAGGATGCTCCCCAGCACCGCTCCATGGGTCACGACCAGCACGTCCCCGTGCTCCGCCGCCGGCGCGAACCGCGCGATCGCGGCCTCCACGCGGGCGCGCACGGTGGCACCGCTGTCGGCCCGGCCGGAGGGGTCGTGGCGGTGGATCGCGTCGAGCACCGAGTCGAGCCCGGCGTCGGTCATCCGCGGCCAGTCGGCGGAGGAGGGCACGTAGGAGTAGCCGTGGTCGGCGAACACCGGCTCCCAGAGCGAGGCGTTCGGCTGCCCCTCGAAGGCGCCGAAGTGCCACTCGCGGAGCTCGACCATCGGCTCGGCCTCGAGCGACGGGTGCCCGGCGAGCGCCGCCGCCGCCGTGGTGCGGGTGCGGGTGAGGTCGCTCGTGAACGCCGCGACGAGCGGCACGTCGCGCATCCGCTCTCCGAGGGCCGCCGCCTGGCGCTCGCCGCGCTCGGTCAGGGGCGAGTCGCACCAGCCCTGCAGCTGGCCGGCGACGTTGAAGAGGGTCTCGGCGTGGCGGACGAGGTGGATCGTGCCGCTCACGGGCGCTCGCTCGCGGGCGTCGTCGGGCGGGCGGGGGTGGTGCGGTGCATGCGGTTCTCCGGGGTCAGCGCGCTACTCCGGAGCGGCGCGCGCGATGTGGAGGGCCAGGAAGGCGACCTCCTCGTTGGGCAGGGCGGCCTGGTACTCGGCCGCCACGAAGGAGCGGACCCGCTCGGCGGAGGCGATCGCGCGCGGGTAGCGGGCGCTGAGGCTGGTGAAGAGGAAGTCGTCCTCGCTCTCGAGCAGGCCGCCCGAGAAGAAGCGCTCGGCGAAGTACTGCAGGTGCGCCACGAAGCGGGCGGAGCGGAGGTCGTCGCGGTCGAGCGCGGCTCCGCTGGAGTGCTGGATGATCGCGGTCACCGAGCGGATGAGCTGCACGATCCGGAGCGAGTCGATCCCGACCTTGCCGAGCTCCGCGTTGGCGAGGTGGAACGCGACGTTCGCGGCCTCGTCGGCGGGCAGCTCCACGTCCAGGCGCTCGCGCATCCGCTCGACCGCCCGCTCCCCCACCGCGTACTGCACGGGGTAGACCGTCCGCATCTCCCAGGCCAGCCGGTTGGCGACCGAGAGCCCGCGCCGCTGCCGCTCCACCGCGAAGTGCAGGTGGTCGGTGAGCGCGAGGTACACGTGCGGGTCGAGCTTCAGCCCCTGCTCCTCCGCGTCGGCGACGACCGCGCGGGTGAGCTCGACGAACTCCGGCGGGATCTGCGCCAGGAGCTCGACGAGGTTGCGCTGATCCGAGTCGTCCAGCGCCACGAACACCTGGTCGACGCTCGAGGGCTCGATCGCCTCGCCGGCCTTCGCTCCGAAGCCGATCCCCCTGCCCAGGAGCACGCGCTCGACGCCGCGCTCGTCGACGACGAGGACGACGCTCGAGTTGAGCACCTTCTTGATGGTCTGCATGCGTGTCTCCGTCGACGGCCGCGTCAGGGCTGGGGTGGGGGTGGCGGGGCCTCTGCCCGGAGAGCCGGACGGCGCCTCCGGGCAGAGGAGGATCATCCCAGATCCGCGCCGTTGGAGGCGATGACCTTCTGGTACCAGAAGAACGAGTCCTTCCGGTAGCGCTCGGTGCTGCCGTGGCCGAGGTCGTCCATGTCGACGTAGACGAACCCGTAGCGCTTCGAGATCTGCGAGCTGGAGGCGCTGATCAGGTCGATCGGTGCCCAGCTCACGTAGCCGAGCAGCTCCACGCCCTCGTCCACCGCCTGGATCATCTGCTCGAAGTGCGCGCGGAAGTAGTCGATCCGGTACGGGTCGTGGACCCGGCCGTCCTCGGTCAGCTCGTCGCGCATACCGAGCCCGTTCTCGACGATGAACAGCGGCTTGCCGTAGCGGTCGTAGAGGTCGATCAGCGAGATCCGCAGCCCGACGGGGTCGATCTGCCAGCCCCACTCGCTCGACTCGAGGAACGGGTTCTTGACGCCGAGGACCGTGTTGCCGGGTGTGCGCTCGGCGTCCGGGCGCACGGACTCCGTCATCGACATGTAGTAGCTGAACGAGATGAAGTCGACCGGGTGCTCGCGCAGCAGCTCGACGTCGCCCGCCTCGAACGGGATCTCGACCCCGCGGCTCTCGAGCGCCCGCAGCGCCAGGCGCGGGTAGGCGCCGCCCGCCTGGACGTCGGTGCAGAGGTAGAGCATCCGCTCCTTCGCCTGCGTCGCCGCGACGTCGTCGGGGTGGCAGGTGTTGGGGTAGGTCGTCAGCATCGTGAGCATGCAGCCCATCCGCGACTCGGGCCACAGCTCCTTCAGCGTCCTCGTGACCGAGGCGGAGGCGACGAACTGGTGGTGCAGGGCCGTGTAGCAGGCCTGCTCCACGCTGCCCTCGACGGTCTCCTCAATGATGCCGCCCGAGGTGAACGGGTGGCGGATGATGCCGTCGATCTCGTTGAAGGTCAGCCACATGTCGACGAGGTGGCCGAAGCGCTCGAAGCAGGTCCGGGCGAAGCGCTCGAACAGCCCGATCGTGCGGCGGTCGACCCAGCCGTTGTGCTTCAGCGCGAGCGCGAGCGGCGGGTCGTAGTGCGAGAGCGTGACCAGCGGCTCGATCCCGAGGCGCCGCATCTCGGTGAAGAGGGCGAGGTAGTAGGCGATGCCCTCCTCGAGCGGCTCCGCCTCCTCCCCCGTCGGGTAGAGGCGGGTCCAGGCGATCGAGACGCGGAGGGTGGTGAAGCCCATCTCGGCGAACAGCGCGAGGTCGCCGGGGTAGCGGTGGTAGAAGTCGATGCCGCGGCGCTTGGGGTAGTACTCGGTGTCGTCGTCGGACATCGCCGCCGTGATGCTCTCCACCGTGTTGCGGTGGTGGATCGCGTACTCCTTCGGGTCCGCCTTCGGCTTGTAGGAGGCGACGTCGCTGACCGCCGGGCCGCGCCCGCCCTCGCGCCACGCGCCCTCGACCTGGTTGGCGGCGAGGGCGCCGCCCCATCGGAATCCGTCAGGAAGCGCCATCGGCGAGCTCCTTCTCTCTCTGCGTCACGGTCATGATCCGGTCGCCGGCGGTGATCCGCTCGGCGGCCTCGACGAGCACGGTGTACTCGGCGGAGTTGGTCACGAGCACCGGGGTCGTGGTGTCGTAGCCGGCCGCGGTGATCGCGGCCAGGTCGGCGGTGAGGAGGAGCTGCCCGGCCTCGACCCGGTCGCCGACCGCGACGTGCGCCTCGAACGGCGCGCCGTCCAGCTGCACCGTGTCGATGCCGACGTGGATGAGCACCTCGACGCCGTCCGCGCGGCGGAGCCCCACGGCGTGGCGGGAGGAGAGCAGCGCGATGACCTCGCCCGCGAACGGCGCCCGGACGGCTCCGTCGGTGGGGCGGATCGCCAGCCCCTCGCCGAGTACGCCGGCCGAGAACACGGGGTCCGGCACCTCCGAGAGGGGGATGACGGAGCCGGTGAGCGGCGCCTGCAGCGCGAGCGGGCTCCCGGCGTCGGCCGCCACGTCGCCGAGCGCCTGGACGCTGGCGGAGGCGTCGTCGCGCCAGATGACGAAGGAGACCACGAACGAGACGGCGACCGAGATCAGCAGGCCGATCACGGCGTTGAGCAGGTTCCAGGGGTTCAGCCCGTCGATGAACATCGAGATGCTCGCGACGCCGGGGCTGACCAGCGCGAACGCGGCGACCTGCGTGGCGCCGATGTAGGCGCCCCCGACGACGCTGCCCGTGATGACGGAGACCAGGGCGCGCTTGTTCTGCAGCGTGACGCCGTAGAGCGCCGGCTCGGTGATCCCGAAGAGGGCCGAGAGGCCGCCCGAGAAGGCGGTGGCGCGGAGGGTCGCGCTCTTGGTGCGCAGGGCGATCGCGAGGCTGGAGCCCGCCTCCGCCGCGTTGTGGGCGAGCGAGGAGGCGAGGTAGAAGGTGTCCTTGCCCGCGCTGGCCATCGTCGCGATGGTCGGCGGGATGAACGCCTTGTGCATGCCGACCGAGATGATCAGCGGGAGCACGCCGGCCAGCAGCGCGACGGCCACCCAGCCGAGCGCCCCGTAGAGGCCGATCATCGCGCCGGTGAGCATCGAGCCGAGCCAGTAGCCGAGGGGGCCGAGCAGGAAGATCGTGGCCGGAGCGACGATCACCAGGCACATCAGCGGCACGTAGAACGTGCGGATCGGGCCCCACGAGTGCTTCGTGAAGAAGCGCTCGACGACCGAGAGCAGCAGCACGGCCAGGATGGCCGGGAACACCTGCGCGTTGTAGGCGATGACCGGCACCGGGATGCCGAAGAGGGCGACGCCGCCCTCCTGGTTGAGCAGCGTCGTGAACGCCGGGAAGACCAGGACGCCGACGAGCCCGAGCGCCAGCGGCCGGTTCACGTCCAGCTTCTTCGCGCTCGTGTAGGCGACGAGCAGCGGCAGGAAGCCGAACACCGCGTCCGGGATGGCGGACAGCAGCTTGAAGTTGTCGGAGGCCGGGTCGAGCCAGCCCAGCGCCGAGGCGAGGACGAGGAACGACTTGAAGATGCCGGCGCCCGCGATGGCCGGGATGATCGGCGTGAACACGCTGACCACGAAGTCCATGATCGTCGCGCCGAGGCGCTTGAGGGACCGCGGCTGCTTCGCCTGCTCCGCGGATGCGGTGGTGCCGCCGCGCAGCTTCTCGACCGCCGCGTACATCTCGCTGACGCCGCTGCCGACGATGACCTGCGTCTGCGGGCCGGTGACGACGCCGATCACGCCGGGCACCGCCTTCAACGCCTCGACGTCGGCCTTCGCGTCGTCCGCCAGCGCGAACCGCAGACGGGTCGAGCAGTGCTGCAGCTTCGCCACGTTGGCGGCGCCGCCGACGTGCTCGAGGATCGCCTTCGCGCTCTCCTGGGTACTCATCGGTACTCCTCCGGGTGTGGGGGGACGCGCGCTTCCCTGCGCTGTGCTGCCCGGCCGTCCGTCGCCGTCCCCGCCCCCTCCGGCACCGTCATCGGTGCTCCGGCGGAGCGTCAGGAGGCGTCCGGGCACAAAAAAAGGACCCGACGACGCTCATTACGCGTTTCGTCGGATCCTGCCTGCACGACCAGTCACATGTCCGAGAGCGAACGTAACACGGGGGTGGGTGGGGCGTCAAAGAGGGGGGGTGTACGGGTGAGCGCAATCATTCATCGGACCGACACGAGCCTTCGTCACTAAGAGCGGGACAACATCATTCTGCCGCGTCGGTGCGAGAGTAGTCGTCGACCTCATCCGGATGAGCATGGAGAAGAGCAAACAATGGCCAGGATCAGATCGCTGGAGCGCGGCGACCAGCGGGTCACCGTTCATCCGACCGAGGTCGACTGCACCTTCCAGGAGATCCAGTCCGATGACGGCCGGACTTACGTCCATCTGTCGACCTTCGGATCAGATGACCGCAAGTCCGGCCCCAAGAGCAGTCAGACCCTCCAGCTCGACGAGAAGATGGCGCGCGAACTCATCGAGGTCCTGATCACGGCATTCCACCTGGATTGAGTCGCGCACCGCGCAGGACCGCCTTGCGCCATTCGCTCTCCACATCTGCCGCTACCTCATCCGGATCCTGGTGCTCCCAGTAGCGGAGCACCTGCCATCCCGCTCCAGTCAGGCGCTCATCCGTGTCGCGGTCCCGCGCGGTGTTCGCCTGCAGCTTGGCCGTCCAGTAGCCGTCGTTCCGCTTCGGTTGCGTGGCATGCTCGGGGCAGCTGTGCCAGAAGCAGCCATCGATGAAGACCGCGATCCGACGAGCGGTGAAGACGACGTCTGCACGCCGCCGCAGTCCCGGCAGCGGAGCGTGATCGACCCTGTAGCGGAGCCCCCTGGCATGGAGTCGACGGCGCACCTCGAGCTCAGGACGGGTGTCCCTTCGCTTGTTGCCGAGCATGGACCGGCGGGAGCCGGGCGTGCTCGCCCACGACTCTGCCCCCACTCCGCGGTCCGGCCTCAGCTCAGGACGCTCGCGACAGAGCGGGGAAGGTTGGTGTGCGTCGTCTCGTAGTCCACCCCGAGGAATGACTTGAAGAGCGCGGAGAAGACGACCTCCGCCCCCTCCACCGGCACGGCCATGCCGATCTGGCGTCGCACGCTGTCCCTTCCCCCGACGAACTGGTACTGGTCCGGGAACGTCTGGAGTCGGGCGCGCTCGCGATTCGTCAGCGCTCGCGGCTCATCCCAGTGGTAGACGTGGGTACCGCCGCCGCCCGAACCAGTGACGGTGTACGAGGGCTTGTCCCTCTCGAGACGCTTGTAGATCTGGCTTATCGTCGCGCCTGTGACGTTGAGTCGGAGGTGCTCAGGGAGCTCCGCAGTGAACGCGCTCTGCCCCGGCTTGATGTGCGTGAGCCGCTCGATGACCCAGGGCTTCTGCTTGGCGAGCTCGTTCTGAGTCACGTCGGGGCCGATAGGCGGGTTCTCGAGCCGATTGCCCGCCGAGTTGTCGATGTGCGCATAGGGCTCCACCGCCGGGATGCGGAACTCGACGTCGAGGTCCCTCCGGATGCCCACGATGAGGATGCGGTGCCGGCGCTGGGGCACCCCGTACTGCTCGAACTTGTACAGGTGCGGAGTCAGGACGTATCCGCCCTGGTCCCCCGCTTCCTCCAGCTCGCGGAGGATCCGACGGAAGGAGTGGCCGTCGTTCGCGCCCTTCAGGTCGCCCACGTTCTCGGCGACGAACCAGGACGGCGAGTGCTCGTTCAGCACGTTCACGCCGTACTTGTAGAGCGGCCCGAAGCGCCCCATCATCCCCTTGCGCTCGCCGACACGGCTGAAGTCGTTGCACGGGAATCCGAAGGCGAAGCCGTCGATCGGGTCGAGCGCAGCGGTGTCGAGGGTGCGGACGTCGCCGTGGATCACGGACTCCCGGCTGGCGCCGGGGATGTTCAGACGGTAGGTCTCACAGGTGTCCGCGTCGTAGTCGTTGGCCCAGACGTGCTCGAGGCCAACATCGAGCCCCTGCGCAGCGCGATGCGCACCCAGTGCCATCCCGCCCGGTCCGCAGAAGAGCTCACCCATCTTGAAGTCCACGTGCTGCCTCTCGTTCGACCCCGACACAGTGTGCGGCTTGCCACTGACATGCGCAGAGCGGAGCAGCTGCGCACCGCCGCGCGAGCGTTCCCCGCTGAGCACGCGCGATGCCCCGTCGGGCCAGGAGCAGCTTACCGTTCCCGGAGGAGTCGGCTGCACGGGTGCGGGAATGCCCGAAGGCCCACCAGCTTGCGCCTCATCTCCTGCTTCATCGCACCCGGCCTCGGCATTCCGCGGAGAACTCAGTGTCCTTTCCTGCCCTTAGGCTGTCGATGAGTTCATCGAGGGGGCGGCTTGCAGCACGAGATTCTTGTTCCCGGCGTGGAGCTGCTCGAATCGATGCGCTCCGTCGGGTACTCGTTCCACGCGGCTATCGCAGACCTGGTGGACAACAGCATCAGCGCTGGGGCGGTCCGAGTCGAGATCGTCGGCGACCCGGTGGACTCCTCATTCCTCACCGTCCTGGACGACGGCGCGGGGATGAGCCCCGACGAGGCTCGGACAGCACTGCAGCTCGCCGGCAGCGCGCGCACGACGACGAGAGCGGGAAACGACCTCGGACGGTTCGGCCTCGGCCTCAAGACCGCATCGCTCTCGCAGGCGCGGCGATTGACCGTGCTCACCCGGAAGAACGCTCAGACGACGGCTCTCCAGTGGGACATCGACCACGTCCTCTCGTCGGGTGAATGGTCCCTGAGCGTGCTTGCCGAGAACGAGTACACGTCGCTTCCCCGGGCGGATGCGCTTCTCTCCCGACCGTCGGGGACGCTGATCGTGTGGCAGGAGCTCGACTACATGCTCGGCGCCGCGTCACGGCCGGATCTCGTCATGGCGGAGCGGCTGGCCGACCTCAGGGGCCACCTCTCCCTCACCTTCCACCGGTTCCTCGACGACGGAACGCGCAGCCCCCTCGTCATCAGCGTCAACGGCCTCGACGTTCCGGCGCTCGATCCCTTCCTGTCGAAGAACCCTCGGACGCAGCAGTCCCACCGCGAGCCGCTCACGATCGAGGGGCAGAGGATCGAGTTCCAGGCCTACACGCTCCCGCACCCGTCGGCACTCTCGAAGAAGGACCGCGAGCGCTGGGATCTGAGCGCCGGGATGCGCGAGCGCCAGGGCTTCTACATCTACCGGAACCGCCGCCTCATCTCCTACGGCCACTGGTTCGGGCTCTCCCGTCGCGAGGAGCTCTCCAAGCAGTCCCGCGTGATGGTCGACATCCCGAACACCGTCGACCACCTCTGGCAGCTCGACATCAAGAAGTCACGTGCGGAGCCGCCTCAGGCCTTCCGCCTCCACTTCCGGCGGGTCATGGACAAGGTCATCGATCGCAGCAAGCGGGTCCACACGTTCCGAGGAAGGCGCGTGTCCGGCGAGACCATCGCCAGGATGTGGGACAAGATCACCGATCGAGAGGGCTCCCGCTACCAGGTGAACGCCGAGCACCCGCTCGTCGCGGCCCTGCAGGAGACGATGACCGACGAGCAGAAGCGCCAGCTCTCCCGGCTGCTGACCGATCTCGCCCAGACCTTCCCGACCGCGGATCTCTACATCGAAGCCGCCAAGGGCCAGACGAGCACCGCACCGGCGGCAGCTACCGCCGACGTTCTCGCGCAGCTCGCGGCACTCCGCCGTTCGGGCGGCTTCGGCGACCTTCCTCCGGCGCAGGTGGCCTCCACTCTCCGCGCCACGGAGCCTTTCGACCGCGTCGAGGACCTCGACGGACTCATCACTCAGATCTGGAGCGCACCCGCATGACGACCACCGCCGTCGAGAAGGACAAGAAGAAGCTCCTGGACATGCTCACCGGTCTGCTCGTCAACGATGACTCAATCGAGCTGGACGAGCTCGAGACGAAGGCGCGCCTGTTCGCGCCGATCGTCGGTCCGCACCTGCAACCAGGGGATGTCGACGCCGTCATCGCACGAGTGACGGAGCTCCACGAGGTCACAATCATCATCGGGCCGGTCGTCGTCGACCCGACGACCTTCACGGAGTGGCTGGAGAAGCGCAAGAAGACGATTGAGACGAAGCGCTGGAACGCGTACCAGCAGCTCCTCGTCAACCGGGAGTGGGGCCCGACCGTCATCAGGAAGCTCGACGAGCAGACGGACATCATCCTCGAGCGCATGGGCGATCCCAAAGTGGGCGGCGAGTGGGCCCGTCGCGGACTTGTCATCGGCGAGGTCCAGTCGGGGAAGACAGCGACTTATCTGGGCATCCTCAACAAGGCCATCGACTACGGCTACAAGATCGTCGTCGTCATCGGCGGACACACGGAGGACCTCCGCCGTCAGACGCAGCAGCGCCTCGACAAGGACATGACCGGCGTCGATTCGGTGTACATCGCCGACAACATCGACTCCCGCTACGCCAACATGCGCATCGGGGTCGGAGCGATCGACGGGTCCATCCAGAGCAACATACTCACGACGACCCGCTCCGACTTCAGCGCGGCGAGCAAGAACGCCGGGGTCGTAGCGCTGGGCGGCGACACTCCGACGATCTTCGTCGTGAAGAAGAACGCCCGAGTGCTCGCGAACCTCGCCAACTACCTCGTCGGACAGGCTCACCAGGGGAAGCTCACCGCGCCGCTCGTCGTCGTCGACGACGAGGCCGACTGGGCGTCAGTCAACACCAAGACCGAGGATGACGCGGCGGCAGTCAACCGCGTCATCCGCCGGTTGCTCGCCACCTCCAGCCGCAGCTCCTACCTCGGCATCACGGCGACGCCCTTCGCGAATGTGCTGATCGACGATTCTGTCGAGGAGGACCTCTTCCCTCGCGACTTCATCCAGGCCCTGGAGAGCCCCTCGAACTACACGGGCGTCGAGGCGTACTTCGGTCGCGACGCGGGGGGCTCCGACCCGCGGATCAGGACCGACGTCCAGGACTGCCTGGAGGTGCTGCCCTTCACTCACAAGCGGACGGCGCAGCTCGACGAGCTCCCCGGCACGCTGATTGAGGCCATCAGCGCGTTCCTCGTCGGGACAGCCATCCGGCGCCGGCGCGATGGATCAGTGCGACCGGCATCGATGATGATCAACGTCTCGCGCTTCAACGACGTCCAGTCGAATGTGACCGCGGAGGTCCAGAACTTCGTGGACGATGTCCGGCGGGCGGTGCTGGCTGAGTACGCCATGCCGGAGGAGGAGGGCGACACGACGACAGCCGCCTCGATCCTGAAGGACACCTTCGACGGCGAGTTCGCCGACGAAGCCTCCTGGGCCGAGCTGCGACCGCTGCTCCTCCAAATCGTCGAGGAGGTGAGCGTCGTGCTCGTCAACAGCGGGACGATGGGCCCGCGCAACAAGCGGCTGAGCGAGATGTCCCGAGAGGATCGGGAGGCCGAGTCCCGGCTCCCGACGATCTTCGTCGGAGGCGATGTGCTGGCTCGAGGTCTCACCCTCGAGGGGCTCCAGGTCAGCTACTTCGTGCGGAAGGCCGCCGCAGCAGACACGCTCCTCCAGATGGGGCGGTGGTTCGGCTACCGTCCGGGCTACGAGGACCTTGTCCGAGTCTGGATCGACTCCACAGTGGTGGATCTCTTCAAGTACGTCGCCGACGTCTCCGACGACCTGCGGGGCTCGCTGCGGCTGATGAACTCCTTGAAGATGACGCCTCAGCAGTTCGGCCTGAAGATGCGACGGCATCCCGAGGCGTTCCTCATCACCGCAGCGAACAAGCAGAAGCACGCCGCGCAGATCGAGGGGGAGGTCGACATCGACGGCGCATCGTTCGAGTCTCATGTGCTGTCGAACGATCCCCTCGACAGGAAGAGGAACTTGGACGCGGCGAGGGAGCTGGCCGAGACGCTGCAGGAGGATGCGGGCAGCGGTCCGGATGAGACGCGCTCCTCGATGGTGTGGTCGAACGTGCCTGCCGAGGTGGTTGCGCGATTCTTCTCGCGCTTCCGCGGCCACGACAGCGAGACCTTCTTCGGGAGGACGAACAAGAGCGGTGGGAAGGCCCAGCTCGCCGCGCACCTGGCCGATGCAGTCAACTCGGAGACCTGGGACGTCGGCTTCGTTGAAGGCCGGCATGATGAGACGACGAACGTGCTCGGACTGCCCCGGGCGATTAAACCGAGCATTCGCAACAACCTCGAGGCGGCCTCAGGCGGCTCGGTGCGCTTCGGGAATCGGCGAGTAGCAGCTGGCGCAGATATTCGTAACGCGATGGACACGGCTCGCATCCTCGAGTTGGAGGACGGGCTCGAGGTCGACGTTTCGGGCAAGAAGAGGCGCCTGTCCGACCAGGACGTTATCAGGGGCGCGCTGGTACGCCCCCTTCTCCTCGTCTTCTCTGTGATCAACAAGAACTCCTCTTCTGAAATGCTGTCGAAGCATGAAGCTGGCGGCGATCGCAAGTCAGACTTGCAGTTCACCCCGGAGGACCCCCTGATCGCTGTAGTGGTGGCTTTTCCTGTTTCACCCGACGACGCCGAGCGGGCTGGGAGCAAGAAGCATCGAGTCGCTCGCTTCGTCGCGAACACCGTCTTCGCCCGGCTCAACCTGGGACTTCCCGACGACGAGGAGCTCGCGGGGGACGAGGAGTGAGACTCGACGAGGCATTCGCTGCGGTATTGAGAGGGACGGATGGCCAGGTAGTCAAGCTTCGGCACCTGTGGTTGCGCGTCTTCGCGCAGAACAGCCAGCAGAAACCTGCGCTCGTCCTCGAGCTTCCGTCTATGCCGGCCTACTTCATCGACGGCGGTCGAGGATTTAACGTCCAGCTCACGCAGTCCGTGCATTCCGCGACGAGCTACCTCAGGATCAGCTCGTCGGACTCAGAGGTGCAGCCGGCCTTCCTGGCGCTGTGCCAGTACCTCCTGGACGAGAGCGGGAGAGCGGACGGCGCTTCAGCGAGCGTGGACATCTTCGCGCGTAGCCTGGAGTCGTTCCGGGACCTCCTCGCCAGGCCCCGGGGTCGTCTGGGAGAGGATGCGCTCCGCGGACTGATGGCCGAGCTCTCGATGCTCGAGAGCCTTGCAGACGAAGCGGACTCCCTGTCGGGCGCTCTCCGCGCCTGGAGCGGCCCCTACGGCAACAGCAAGGACTTCATCTTCCCCTCGGGGCACTGCGTCGAGGTGAAGTCAGCACGCCTGCCGTCGATGGAGGTGACGATCTCGAGTCTTCAGCAGCTCGAGCCCGCGAACACGACTCTCCAGCTCGCGGTCCTTCCGATGGAGCGCTCGAACGCCGACGACGGCGAGGCCAGGAATCTCCTTCAGCTCTTCGACGCGCTCGCAGAGGCCGCCGATGCTGATCCTGTCTCCCGGAAGCTGTGGCGGGACGCGGTCGAGACGCTGGGCTTCGACCGCGACGATGCGTACTACGCCGACTGGTGGTTCCGCCTCGGCGAGATGCTCGCCTTCGACGTCCTGGAGGGCTTCCCGCGCATCCGCGCGCACTCGGTGCCGGCCGCCGTCAGGAGCGTCAGCTACCGCCTGGACATCACGTCGCTGTCCGACTTCACCGCCAGTCTCCGACTGCACTGATCAGCAACACGAGGTACGCACCAATGACATTCGAGGAAGATCTCCGCGAGCAGATCGCCCTGCGCGCCGCCGGCTCGTCCTCCTTCGCAGTCCAGGCTTTCGGCGAGGAGCTCGTGGAGCGTCTCGAGGACGCCGAGGTCGTCTTCGATGCCACGGTCGAGCCGTTGCGGTGCATCGGGCGACGGGGCAGGAAGCTCGAGCTCCTCGGCTCCGCAGAGGATTCCGCGGACGACTCGCTGGTGATCATCGTCGGGACGTTCCGTGGGACGACGGGCGCCGTGCTGACGAAGTCCGAGTCGGACAAGATCTTCGGCGCTGGTGCCGCCTTCCTGGAGCACGCACTCGACGGATGGCTCACCGAGCACCTCGAGCCCAGCTCCCGAGAGGCTGACTATGCCGCGTATCTGAGGGACAATCTGGCCCGATTCCAGCGCTTCAAATTCCTCCTCGTGACCGATGCCACTCTGAGCGCCAGGGTCACGACGATCAACGATGAGGTCGTCCTCGACAGGCCTGCGTCCTACTCGATCTGGGATCTGCGCCGCTTCGAGGAGCTGGCCGCCTCGGAGAGCGGCCGGGATGACATCCGGCTCGACCTGACGGAGTGGATGCCCGAGGGCCTCCCCTGCCTGGTCGGAGCGGAGAACGGCGCGGAGGCTCAGAGCTACCTCGCCGTCCTCCCCGGCCGCGTGCTCGCCGACGCCTTCCAGCGGTTCGGCAGCCAGCTGCTGGAATCGAATGTGAGGACCTTCCTGAGTGCGCGGGGGAAGGTGAACAAGGGGATCCAGACCACGCTGGCTGAGGAGCCCGAGATGTTCCTTGCCTACAACAACGGCCTGACCACGACCGCTTCCGACGTGACCGTCGAGCAGCGCGACGGGGGGACGTACCTGACCGCGATCGACAACTGGCAGATCGTCAACGGAGGCCAGACGACGTCCTCCCTCGCTCACTTCGTGCGTCAGGCGAAGGACAGGTCGCTCGACGGCGTCTTCGTCCAGATGAAGCTCGTCAAGGTTGCCCCTGTCAAGGCTCAGGAACTCGTTGCGAAGGTCTCCCGCTACGCGAACAGTCAGAACAAGGTCAGCGAGGCCGACTTCTTCTCGAACAGCCCGTACCACGTGAAGCTCGAGCAGATCAGTCTCCGAGTCAAGGCACCGGCGAAGGACGGTGCACAGTTCACGACCGGCTGGTTCTACGAGCGGACCCGCGGGCAGTACGAGAACTCGAAGAATGCGCGCTCGGCGCCGGAGCAGAAGCGGTTCGAGCTCGAGTTCCCCCGGGCCCAGGTGATCGCGAAGACGGACTGGGCGAAGTTCGCCTTCTCCTGGGACCAGAAGCCCCACGAGGTCAGCAGGGGTGCGCAGAGCAATTTCGTGGCATTCGCCGCCGAGACGGACCGGCTCTGGAAAGAGGCCTCCGACGCCGTGGACGACGAGTACTTCCGGCACAGCATCGCGAAGGTCATCATGTACAACCGGCTACGCGCCGCGGTCATGCAGTCGGACTGGTACTCGACCGGCTACCTCGCGAACATCGTCGCCTACGCCATATCCAAGTTCGCCTACGAGCTCGGACGACAGATGCCCGGCTACCGATTCGACTTCGAGCGGGTCTGGCGCGAGCAACGGCTCGGACCACGCACTGAGGCTGTCCTCCTCGACCTCGCGCATGCCATGCACGGAGTGCTTACCGACCCCTACCGCCTGCAGATCAACGTGACGCAGTGGGCGAAGCAGGTCGCGTGCTGGGACTCGGCCAAGAAGAGACGGTTCGTCCTGCCTGCCGCCCTTGTCGACGAGCTGGTCGAGGTGGGAGGAGCGCATGCTGCCGCAGAGGCCCCCCAGTCCGATCTGGACCCGGCACCTCAGGCGGATCCTGTCCAGCGCGTGCTCGACGTCCCGTCGGCGGTGTGGACGACTGCCCTAGGCGAGGGCGTCGAGCGGGGTATCGTCAGCCCGATCGAGCGCGCCCAGATCGAGCGCCTCACTGCTCCGGGGAAGCCCCCGACCGAGCGGCAGGCCACGAGGGCTCTCGCAGCACTGGCTCGTGTAGCGGAGCACGGGCTCATCGCCGCGGACGCCTACTGAGGCGGTCGCCCCGCCGCCCTCCCCTCAGCCCAGGCCGGCCTCAGCCAGCCCGCTCGCGAGCTCCCCCTCGCCCCGATCCTCCAGCCGGGCCTCGAGCTCCTCACGGCTCGCCTCCTCGGGCAGGCCGACCGCGCGGGCCATCGTCGAGGAGTCCGCGGTGGTGATGCCCATGACGGCGAGCAGGTCGTCCGGCCGTTCGATGCCGGCCACGGTCACGTGCTCGCCGTCGAAGACGAGCCGCACGCTGTCTCCGGCCGCGCTGTCGATGGTCGCGAGCCCTGCGCGGAGGGTGCTCATCATCGGCTGCGTGCGGGCCCAGGTGATCGTCAGACCCCACCCGTCCCCGCTCCACTGCCTGGTCTCCCCGGGGGCCACGCCGAGCGCGAGGGCGACTCCGGACGAGAGCATGGTCCCGCTCCCCCGCAGGTGCTCCCCGGTGACGTCGATGCGGAAGGCGATGCGCCCCTCGTCGAGGAAGTACAGGTTCCTGGTCATCCCCGGCTTCGTCCGGACGACTGCTCTGCGTTCCGCGAAGCGCACCACTCCGGCCTGGACGACGAAGGGCCAGCCTCCGGCGTAGGTCCTGATGCTGTTCGCCGAGATCGAGAACCGCTCCGGTAGATCCTCCAGGAGCGCGTCGAGCGCGACCGCTCCGTCGTTGCGGCGCACCTCTGCGGCGATGGCGTCCTTGATGCTCGTGTAGGCCTCTCCGCCCCACTCGGCGAGCGCCCAGTCGTCGCGGCCGACCCGGACCAGACGCGCGTCGGCTGCGAGGGCGTTGCGGATCGACCGGACCTCGCGCTCGCCCTCGAAAGCGGCCTCGATCCAGTCGACGGACCTCGGCTCGCCCTCGCTGCTCAGCAGGACGACTGCGAGATCGCCGATCGACCTCCGACGCGAACTCGTCCAGACGTCCCCGATGCGGACGTGGCCCAGCATCGCCATCCACTCGACGACCCTCTTCTCGCTGAGCGACGTCCATTCGGCGAAGGAGGCGACAACCTCCGCGTGGGTCGCTCCGCCGTGAGGATCGACGAGGTCGGCGAACCGGACGGCCGTCTCGGCGCGTGCGGCCCCGAGAGAGGGCGCGGCGAACCAGGCGCCGTCGCCCTCGAAACCGTCGTCGACGGCGTCCAGCACGGCGAGCGCCGACGTGCCGTCGTCGTCGATCTCGTCCAGGAGTCCGGGGACGTCGGACAGCCCGTCGAGGTGGGACAGCGCTCCGATGCGGGCCCTCACCGCGGAGGCGCGGAAGGCCAGCGCCTGATCGCGCTCGAGCCAGAGGGGCAGAGCGGCGCGCAGGCGCACCTCGAGCTGGCGGACCCGTTCGCGAGTGACGCCGAACCGCTCCCCGAGAACGTCGAGGGTCGCGCGGCGACCGGCTGTGTGCCGCTCGAGCAGGATCACCCGCTGACGGTCGTCCAGCTCCGACAGGTGGACTCCGAGCTGCTCGGCGAGCGTCGCTGCCGGCGCTCCTCCGCTCCAGTCCGCAGAGGTGAGCGAGTCGAGCAGAGACCACGCCTCGACGACTTCGGCCGGAGCGTTCGCCGTGTCCCGGGAACCGGCGAGGAGCGGCTCGTCGCTGAGGCCGAGCGCCTCGTTCCAGGCGGAGGCGAGGTGGAGCGCATCGAGGAGCCGCGTGCGCGGGGTGGCCTCGGCCGCCTGACGGGAACGTCGAGACGGCGGAGACTGCTCGGCGAGCGGCGCCGCACGGTCCTCTCCGGTCCGGAGAGCCTCTCCGACGTACCAGCTCAGGAGATCCGTGAGGCTGCGGGCGCCCATGCCGCGCACGACCATGAGCCCCCGGACGCGCATCGGCGCCAGTGCCTCGAAGTCCACGAGTCCTTCCCTCAGGAGGACGTTGGCGAGCCGGACGCTGTCGATGCGCTCGGGCAGGCCGCGGACCCGGACGGACGGGAAGAGCTCGCCCATGGTCGAAGCGGACCTGTGCTCGACGATGTGCTCGACGACGGCCGAGCGCGCGCTCGGATCCGAGGGGTCCGCCTCCGCGAGCACGGAGCGGAGCTCCGCCCTGTCGGCGGTCGCGTGCCCTTCGAGCCAGGGGAGAGCCCGCCTCCAGACGATCGGCAGCTCCCCCTCGTAGTCGAAGTCCTCGTACGCGCTCCCGGTCATCGGGCCCCCTCTCGGCTCAGCCATTCTGGCCGGCGCAACCGACATCCGTCGCCGACGCTCCGCTCGCGACGGCCGGACCGGCCCCTCACTCCCCGCACCCCGCCAGCACCGCCTCCGACGCCGCCCGGTCCCGCGCGTCGATCCCGAGCCCGTAGACGCTGAGCACTTCCACGAACTGCTCCACGTACCCGCAGCGCAGCTCCGCGGCCTGTGGCAGCCACTCCCCCGGGCCGGCGTCGCTCTTCGCGCGGTTGGTCTGCTCGGAGGCGGCGACGAGGTTCGCGGGATCGTTCGCGAAGGCGAGGCGCTGCTCGTCCGTCCACGACCAGGCGCCGTGGTGCCACGCCCAGCCGAGGGCGACGACGTGGTCGATCTGCACGAGGCGGGAGGTGTCGGTCCCGGAGACGAAGGCGACCGAGGCGCCGTCGTAGGGGTCGATCAGGGTGCCGGTGAGGACCTTGCAGTCGCGGGTGCCGGGCTTGAACACGGGGGCGAGCAGGTCGCGGCCGAGGACGTCGTTGCGGGTGTCGCAGCCGTTGCGGTCGACGTCCGACCACGCCTGTCCGAAGAGGTCGCGGTCGTAGGGGACGGCGGCGGGGCCTTCGACCGAGGGGAGAGCGGCCAGCGTCGCGAGGGACGGAGTTGACGGCTCCGTTTCCGGAGCGGACGGCTCGACGTCCGCCGAGGGGCTGCTCGGCGCGGGAGCAGCCGGACTGCTCGACGCCGCAGAAGCACCGGCCGAGGAGGACACCGCCTCCGGTCCGCCTCCTCCCGCCGTGTCCGACAGTGCGACGGCTGCGGCGGCGAGCGCCGCGGCCCCCAGCAGAGCGAGGATCGCGCCGGCCCGTCGACGAGGGCGCCGGCGCACGGGGGACGTAGGCCAGTGGCGCATGATCGACCCCTCCTGCCACGAGACCCGCGATGCGGTCGACGCGACGCGCCTCCTCAGTATGCGGAGTGACCCGCTCCGGGCTCGACGGTCGGGCGGAGGGTCGGGAACAGGGGTGGCGGCCGCGCGGAGCGACGGCGTCGACGGCCGGGATCGAGCGTCGCGGAGGCCACCTCGTCGCGCCCGCGCCGTCGACCCGCGCCTGCTTGACTGCTCCCATGGAGATCTTCATCGGAGTGGTCGGCCTGCTCGGCGGGCTGGTCATCGCCGGGCTCGCGGTTGTCGCGGTGGTCATCGGACGGCGGCGGGCGGTGCCGGCGTCGCTGGTCGACGTCGAGGTGCGGCTGACGCACGCCGGGGACGACTGGTGGCGGGTGGGCGCGCGGGTGCGCAACTCCGGCCGCTCGCTCGTGCCGGTGACGAGCTACAGCGACGGGCGGCCGATCTCGGTCGATCTCGGCGGGGCCGTGTCGGCGGAGTGGTACGGGTCGGCTCCCCGGTCGGACGCGTGGCGGATCGATCCGGCGGTCGGGCTCCTCCTCGGACCCGTCGCGCTGGAGCGCGGGGCCGACCTGGGGGCGACGATCGTCGTGCGCGGGCGGCCGCAGGTGCGGATCGACGCGCCGCTGCGCTACGTGCCGGTGCGGGAGAACGTGATCGAGTCGCAGACGCCGGACGCCGCTCCGGTCTGGGGCGTGTCCGAGTCCGCGGCCGCTCCGGCAGCAGCGCCGGCGTCGGCTCCCCCTGCGCCGATCCGTCCGCGTCAGCAGCGTCCGATGGACGCCGACCCGTCACGTCCCGAGCGTGAGAGCGTCCTCCGCGGCGGCTTCGGAGTATGGGCGGCCATGATCGCGGGGGGCGCCGGAGCCGTCGGCGTCGCGATCGGGATCGCCCTCGAGCTGGCCGGCGTCGAGGCGTCGGGGCTGGGAGGTGCGGGCATCATCCTGATCGCGGCCGGCTTCCTCGGCCTCGTCGGCACCCTCGTGATCCGGCTGCTGCGCCGCTGGCTCGAGCCGCCGGCCCTCTGGCGGACGCCGGCGCAGCGCCTCCGCCGTCCCGGGACGATCACCGTCCTCATCCTGAGCTACGCCGGGCTGGCGCTGTTCTGCACCGAGTTCGCGGCGCAGTCGGTGACCGGCGACACGACCTGGGTGGCCGGTGTCGCCGTGCTGATGCTGATCGCCGCATTGATCGGCATGGGACTCGTCGGGTTCCTCCGTCTGGTGGTCCTGCTCGGCGTGCGCCGCGCCTCCCGGGAGACCCCGTGACCCGTGAGGTCGTCGTCGTCGGAGCCGGCCTGGTCGGAGCGGCGACAGCCCGCGCCCTCACCGAGCGCGGCGATCGCGTGGTGCTCGTCGAGCAGTTCGAGCGGGGCCACGACCGCGGCTCGTCCCACGGCGCGACGCGCATCTTCCGCCGCGGCTACCTCGAGGACGACTACCGCGCCCTCACCGGACGGGCCGGGCGCGCCTGGGCACGGCTGGAGGCCGAGACCGGCCGCCGCCTGCTGCACCCGGTCGGCGCGATCGACCACGGCGACCCCGCCGTCCTGGCCGCCGTCGAGGCTGTCCTCCTGCGCGACGGGATCCCCGTGGTGCGGATCGAGGCGGACGAGGCGCAGCGGCGCTGGCCGGGACTCCGCTTCGAGACCGACGTCCTGCTGCACCCCGAGGGCGGACGCCTCGACGCGGCGGCCGCGATCGACGCGATGCTCGACTCCGCCCTCGGACGCGGCGCCGTCCTCCGGACGCGGACGCGCGTGCTGGGCATCGAGGAGCGCGCCGACGACGTGCGCGTGCTGACCACCGACGGCGCCATCGAAGCCGACGCGGTCGTCGTGGCCGGCGGATCCTGGACGCCTCCGCTCGTGGACGGCCTCGTCCGCGCGGCCGGCCGACGCCTCCCTCCGCTGCGCGTCACGCAGGAGCAGCCCGCGCACTTCGCGACGGACCTGCCCCTCGACTCCTGGCCGAGCTTCGCCCACCACCGCGTCGGCCTGCCCGTCGTCTACGGGCTCGCGACGCCCGGAGTCGGGGTGAAGGTGGGCGAGCACAGCACCGGAGTCGTCGTCGATCCGGACGAGCGCTCCTTCGAGCCCGAGCCCGGAGCGCTCGCCCGCCTCGTCGGCTACGTCGCGGAGTGGATTCCGGGCGTGGACGCGGCGAGCGCCACTCCGATCAGCTGCCTCTACGACAGCACGCCCGACGAGGACTTCGTGCTCGACCGCGTGGGCCGCGTGACTCTGGCGACCGGGTTCTCGGGGCACGGCTTCACGTTCGGTCCGGTCCTGGGCGAGCTGCTCGCGGACCTCGTCGCCGGCGGGGCGGCGCGGGAGCGGTTCCAGCTGCTGCCGGTGTGAGGGGCGGGTGCGTCCGGAGGAGCGGCTTCCGACCGGGGAGCAGCAGGTGCTCCCGGGAGGCGGATTCCGATCGAGCAGCGGATGCTCAGCGGCCTGCGGGGCCCGTCCCGCGCTGCTCGCGGCCGTCCGGGTCGAGGAGCACGGCGTCGTCCCAGCCGCTCGCCGCGTCCGTCGTACGGGCCTTCGCCGGCGGGCGCCGCGCGACCGCGACGACGATCAGCGCTCCCAGCATCACCAGGGCGGCGGTCTGGAGCGGCGGCGCGACCATCGCGAGCGCCTGCCGCACGTAGAGCTCCGGCGGGACCGTGATCGAATCGCCCTGGTACTGGTTCGGCAGCAGGAGGACCACGACCGGGAGCGCGAGCACTGCGGCCCAGAGGACGACGGTCACCGCGATCGCGGCGGCCCAGAGCAGGCGGACCCGCTTCATCGGCGGGGAGCCCTCAGCAGCGGGACCACGACCGCCAGGCCGAGGGCGATCAGGCCGACGGTGAGGAACGGTCCGATCGCGTTGTCGCTGAGCACGCGGAGGTACTGCTCGGGCCCGAAGGCGCTCTGCGACGGCGAGTAGTCGTACCAGCTGTGGGAGCTGTTCCAGAGGGCGAGGAGTCCGACGAGGACGCTCACGGCGCCGACGACCCCCAGGGCTCCGGCGATGCGGCGAAAGGGGACGGCGGGGCGGGGGTCGGCGTCGGTCGCGTCGCGACGGTCACCGGAGCCGGGTGCCGCGTCGCGGGGAGCGGAGTCGGGTTCGGCGGGGAGCGGGACGGTCGGCTCGGTCGGGAGTGGGACTGTCGGCTCCGCGGGTCGGGGCGCGGTCGGCTCCGCGGGTGTCGGGACGGCCCGCACCGCCGCTCTCGCGCGCTCCGGAGCGGTGAGTCGGCCGGAGACTCGGGAGCCCGTCGGGCCGCCGACCGATCGCACGTCCTCGTGCTCGGGAGCGGACCCGCCGCCTCTCCGGCCGGCCGAGCGCCCGGTGCCCGCGGCGCCGCCCGACAGGAACGGGGAGCGGAGGCGCTCCTCTCCGCTGCCGCGCCGCTCGGCGCCGCGTCCGTCGTAGCCGCGCTGGAAGCCCGCGTGGTAGCGCGGGTCGGTGCCGCCCTCGTCCGTCCCACCGCTCTCGCGTGGGGAGCCGTCCGCTCCGGTGCTCCGCGCCATGCCGTCCCCCGCTTCGTGCAGTCGGGCCATCATGTCGCACCTCGCCCGCTGCGGGGAGGTGCCGGGCGGAGCTCGGGGGGCGGTCGACGGAGGCGGGGGTTCAGCGCCCGGCCGCGGTGGTGCGCGACGGGAGGCTGACGATCCCCGCTCCGACCAGCAGCAGGCCGATCGTCACCGCCGTCAGCGCCGACCAGCCTCCGGCTCCGACGGCCAGGCCGAGGAGCCAGCCGCCGGCGGCCGAGCCCGCGTAGAAGGCGATCGTGTAGACCGCGCCGGCGTGCCCACGGAGTGCCGGAGCCGCGCGCGCTCCCGTCCAGGCGGCGCCGGTCGCGTGCAGGGCGAAGAAGCCGGCCGTGAAGACGAGGAGTCCCGCGATCACCACGGCGACGTTCTCGGCGAGCATCACCAGCAGTCCGACGATCATCAGGGCGACGCCGATCCGCATGACGAGGCGGGGGCCGATCCGCGGCCCCCATCTCCCCGCGAGCCGGGAGGAGACGGTTCCCGCGAGGTAGGCGGCGAAGAGGAGGGAGACGAGCGCGGGCGCGAGTGCGAACGGGGGCGCCTCGAGCCGGAACGCCAGGTAGTTGTAGACCGCGACGAACACGCCGACCGCGATGAAGGTCTGCAGCGCGATCGCGACGAGCATCGGATCGCGGAGCACCTGCGCCGTCTTTGCTCGCCAGCCGCCGGGAGCAGTCTCGCGCGCGCCGCCGCCCCGGGGCGCGAGCACCGCGAAGACGATCGCCGCCGCTGCGCAGACGGCCGTCACGACGAGCAGGGCTCCGCGCCATCCGAGCGCCGCCGCGAGCGGTCCGGCGAGCAGGCGTCCGGCGGCACCGCCGATCGTGGTCCCGGAGACGTAGGCGGTCGCGGCGGCCGTCGCTCCGGCGCCTCCGACCCGGTCGTGGATCGCCGCGACGGCGAGCGCCGGGACGGCACCCAGTGCTGCTCCCCCGAGGAAGCGCAGGACGAGCAGGAGCTCGAAGGTCGGGGCGACGCAGGCGAGCAGCGCCAGGACCACGGACGTGAGGACCGCGATCCGCATGGATTCGAGCCGTCCGATGCGCTCGGCCACCGAGGCCCACGGCAGCACCGAGAGCGCCAGTCCGAGGGTCGCGGCCGAGACGGTGAGCGCGGCGTCGGACGGGGCGAGGGCCCATTCCCGCGCGAGCTGCGGGAGGACGCTCTGCACGGCGTAGAGCTCGGCGAAGGTCGCGACCCCGGCGGCGAGGAGGGCGATGGTCAGCCGCCGCTGCGAGAAGGGTGCCGCTGCGCGCATCGGTCGGGTGCGTGCGGCGGTGCTCATGATTCCGACGGTAGACCGCCTGCGGGTGCATCACTAATGCCCTTTCTCGTACTGTTCATGCGTTCTGGTCATGTCCGGATCTAGGGTGGTGGCGTGTCCGACGACTGGCCCGCGACCCTCCGCCTCCTGCCCCTGCTCGTCGCGGTCGCCCAGACCGGGAGCGTCACGGCGGCGGCCGCCGAGCTCGGGATCCCGCAGCCGACCGCGAGCCGGTCGCTCGCCCGGCTGTCCGGCCTGGTCGGCACTCCCCTGGTCCGCCGGGAGGGCCGCGGGGTGGTGCTGACGGAGGCGGGGACCCGTCTCGCCGAGGTCGCTCAGGACGGCATGTCGGTGATCCGCGCCGGCCTCGCGGAGGTGCGGCAGGCGGGCGACGTGGAGCACGGCCGGATCGACCTCGCCTTCCAGACGCTCCTCGGGGAGAGCTTCGTGCCGGATGTGATCCGCCGGTTCCGCCGACGTTGGCCGCAGGTGGGCTTCGGGCTCCGTCACGGCTCCCGAGCCCTCTGCCTGAGGGCCGTGGCGGAGGGCGAGTCCGAGCTGGCGATCGTCGCGGATCCGCCCGATCTCCCCGGAACCACCACGACGACCCTCTACTCGGAGCCTCTTCTCGCGGTCGTGGACCCCCGTCATCCGCTGGCCTCGCGGCGCTCGGTCACGGTGGAGGACCTCCGCGGCCTCGACCTGATCATGCTGGCGCCCGGCTACGGCCTCCACGAGTCGGCCCGGCGCCTGCTCGCCGTGGACGGCCGCGACCCCGTGCCGGCGTTCGAGGTCGGCGACTACCGCGCCGCCCGGGGACTCGCGGCAGCCGGCCTCGGACTCACGATCCTGCCGCCGAGCCCGTCCTCGGTCGACGACGACGTCCGCGAGATCCCGATCGACGATCCGGGCGCGAGCCGTGAGATCGGTGTGCTCGCCCGCGACACCGGAAACCCGGTCGTCCCCGAGTTCCTGCGGGCCCTGCACGCCGCGGCGGCCGCCCGGCGCCGGTGACCGCTGCTCGGCTCTGCTGTCAAGCACAGGAAGCGGAGGCCCTTCGTGCAGCAAGCTTCGAGAGGATCCCCGCACCGCCAGCGACACCCCCCTCCCCCCGCTCCTGCACCACGTCACCGAGGACGGCCCCGGTCATGATCCTTCTCCGCACCCACGCCAACCGCTGGACCGCGCGCGCCCGCCGCAGCGGCGTCGTCCTCGGCATCATCACCCTGGTCTCCGATCTCCCCCGCCCGGCCTACCGGACGGTCCGCCTCGACCCGACGAGCGGCGAGCGCGTCCTGCTCCGCGACACCGCCGAGCTCGAGGAGGCCTTCGCCGTGCTCCTCGCCGGGCTCGAGCGCTCGCGCATCGCGGCCTCGGCGCCCCCGGCCGAGGACGACGCTCATGGAGACCGCTCGGCGGACGATGGGGACCTCGACCTCACCGCTGCCGCCTGATAAGCGGAGCGCGCGTCAGCGAGCAGGCGCGGCAAGCGCGACGCTCGCCCGATACTCCTCCGAAGCGACATCGGTCCGGAATTCGACGATCTCGACGGAATGCATCTTCAGTTGCGCCAGTACCTCCTCCGGCTTGACGTAGAAGAATTCCCGGCGAAGGTTGACCCGGTTCACGCGTCGGTCCGCGAACGTCTGATGCAGCATCGCCTCGATGCCGACGGCGTCGTCTGCGAAGAACAGCGCGTGTACGTCGAAGCGGAAGGGAACGGAGGCGTCGCCCAGTTCGTTCACTCTGTCCATCGGCTCGAGTCGACGCGTCATACCGATCTTGACGACCTCGTCGCCGAACGCGCCGACGTTGGAGATGACGTACACATACCCTGCTCGAATGTTCGCCGCGCGGTAGTCGACGTCGTGTAGCGCCCTGTCCACGTCCTCGATCCGGGCGCGCAGCCTGGCTGCGCCGTCTACGTCTCCGTTCGCTTCGAGGGCGGAAAGCGTCGCGATGTAATGCGCGCGTTCCTTATCGAGACGCTCGTGTTCACGGGCCAGCTCCTGCTCCGCTTTGCGTTGCTCGCGGAGCTCCTCGCGTCGCGCCCGCTCCAGTTCCTTCTCCCGCTGAAGTGCTTGGAGATAGTCGTTGGCGAGCTGGATCTCAGTGAGCCTCATGTGGTGGTATTGCGGATCGATCGTGAGCGACACCATCGAGCCCTGACGCTCGATCATCTCCGAAGCCTTGCTCAGGCGGGCTTGAGCCGTTGCAAGATTTCCGGCTCGAACCGACTTCACGCAGTTCTCCGCCTCCGCGTTGTACGCCCGCAGCAGGATCTTGGTCATGTCACCGACGAACTTGCGCCCCTGCGCCTGCGAGTTGTTGAAGGTGAAATTGCTCGCCGCGTGGGCAGCCCGCTCCTCTCGAACGGCGCTCTTGATCTCGGAGCGCAGCGCTTCCAATCGAGTGGCGAGGTCGGCGGACGACTCGGCGGGGTGTTCGTAGTCGTAGAGGCCGAGCTCCTGCACCTCGATCGAGTGACGGACCCCGATGATCTCGCGATCCAGATCCGCCAACTCCGTCCTCCGCGCGGCGATTTCGGCCTGTAGAGCGGTCAGCGCAGCTTCGAGTTCCGATTCTCGACGGTGCGCCGCGGCGGCGACCTGCGCCGCTTCGACCTCGTGTGCACGCTGATCCGCTGCGATCTCCTCTCGTCGCCGTCTCTTCTCCGTGTCGAGTGCCGCGAGCTCCAGCAGACCGTAGCGGTCCATCGATGCTTCGAGTTCCGCCACTCGCGCCTGAAGTTCTCTGGCGATCTTCCGAGCCCCGAAGAACGGCACGTCTCCGCCGGAGCGGGCCTCGCTCGTATCCCCGCCGGAAGGAGGTCGGACCGGCGCGGCTCCTTCTCTCGTCACCTCGGAGGATTCGCCGCGCTGCTCCTCCTGTCGGTCAACGCCTCCGCGAATCTGTTCCCGCTCCGCCTGCTCTTGGGATTCCGCGGCCCGCCGCTCGCGACGGGACAAGGGCTGCGACGCCGAACTCTGCGACTCCCGAGCCTCTTGCTGCACTGCCGCTAGCGGATGCGTGTGGTCAGTCCAAGCGGAACCATCCCAGTATCGAAGGAGGGTGGGATCTGTCGGATCCGGGTACCAAGCGGCGGGGGCAGTCACAATGCGACACTAGGTCCCAAGCAGGGCGCTCGGAAAGTGCCACAACTCGTGCTCCGACCGATGGGTCTCAGTTGACCGATCGGTGGACGCTCGACGGCGGATCCGTCCTCGGCAGGTCCCGCGGGCCGATGACCCGTCGGAGCCGGGCCGACCTGCGCGACCGCAGGAGAGCCCGGCGCCAGCGCGGATCGGTGCGGGCTCGGAGGTGGGGGTCGAGCGGGCGGAAGCCTCCCGCGGTCCGCTCCTCGATCAGCACGATCGTCGCGGTCGCGAGGTGCAGTCTCCGGACCGGCTCCCTCTCGGGATGCGGATGCCCGGACCGCGTGCGGAGCTGCTGCTCCAGCTGCTCCGGGTCGGCGGACCACCAGGTGCTGACACCGACGCGTCCATCGGGGAGAGGGAAGCGCTCGGTGATGCGGTACGGGAGGCCGTGCTCGGTCATGCAGTAGTGCCTTTCGAGGAGAGGATCCGGGAGCCCGGGCCGCGCTGCAGCGGCCCGGGCTCCGGTTCACGAGGTGCGGGTCGAGCGACGGCGCAGCGCCGTCAGGGCGCCGCCGGCCAGGAGCAGAGCGCCGGCTCCGGCCGCGAGGGGCCCGGCCGCCGCTCCCGTCGAGGCGAGGACCGTCGGCACGAGTCCGACCGGAGGCACCGCCACCTGGGCGCAGCTGGCTCCACCGTCGTCCGCGCACGGGTGCAGGACGGTCGTCGGATCGAAGCCCTCCGGGACCTCGGTCAGGCGCGCCCGGTTGGGGATGGTCCACGCGTCCACGCCGTCGGCGACCCGTCCGGTCACGGTGAACGTCGTCGACGCTCCCGGTGCCAGAGACAGGTTCTCGACAGTCAGGTCGGACGACGCCGGGCCGCCGTCCCGGGAGATCGTGACGTCGCTCAGGTGCGCGAGCTCGGGGACGTCGGTGAGGGTCACCCCGTCCGCCGGCCGAGCCCCCTCGTTGGCGACCACGATCCGGAACCCGGCACGCCCGCCGTGGTCGACCTGATTCCCGATCGCCGTCTTCTCGATGGAGAGCCTGCCCTCGACGGGCGGTACCGGGATCTCGGCGCAGGACGACGTCGCATCGTCAGCGCAGGCGTTCTCGACCGTCGGCGGGTCGAAGCCCTCGGGCTGGTGGGTGATCGAGACGCGGTTGGGCAGGGTCGCGGCGTCGTACCCGTCGGCGACCCGGCCGCTGACGTGCAGCGATACCTGGCCGCCGGCGGGGATGTCGAGACCCGTGACGGGCTCCGTGGCCGGCTGCGTTCCTCCGGCGCCGTTCTCGATGGTCGCCTCGAGCAGGTGGTCGAGCGTCGGAACGTCGGTCACGGTCACGTCCGTCGCGTCGACCGTTCCGGTGTTCGCCACGACGATGTCGAAGCCCGCCGTGCCGCCGTGCTCGGCGCTCGCCTGGGACGCGGTCTTCCGGATCAGGAGCGACCCCTCGCCGATGTCGTGCGGGACGGTGGCGCAGGGGTTCGCGTCGGTCCCCGTGCCGGACGAGGCGGGAGCGAAGGGCGCATCGGCGAGGCAGGCCGTGTTCGTCAGCGCGCGGTCCCCCTCGCCGGTCACGATCACGTCGAAGGTCAGCTCAGCCGTCGCCCCGACCGGCAGGCTGCCGGCCGCCCAGGAGATGCGGCCCGTCTCCGCATCGATCGTGGCCGTGCCCTGCGAGGCGCGGAGGGAGCCGGAGTCGAGCTCGGCGTCGTCGAGCACGCCCTTGTCGAGGTAGTCGATGACGGCGGCGTCGGAGTAGTCCCCGGTCCCGTCCGAGGTCAGCGTCACCCGGTAGGGCACGCGGGCGCCGCGGAGCAGCGGAGTGGCGGAGTCGACCGACGAGGTCTTCGCGATGGTCACGTGCGGCGCGAGCGGATCGAGGCGTGCGACCGCGACCGCACCGTCCGAGCCGTAGGCCCAGTCGTCGATCGCCCGCAGGTCGCCGTAGGAGCCGTGCACCGAGTCGTTGGCGTTGGGGATGCGGCCTCGCCCGGAGTCGTCGCCCTCCCAGCGGTGCACCCCGCCGGACGAGTCGGTGCCGCCGTCGCCGGACGTCACCGCGGAGGTGCCGGAGTACCGCTCCGAGTTCGATCCGGCGAGGAGCGAGTCGTCCCAGTGGACCATCGACGGGTCGTCGCCGCCGCCGGTCGACCTCACGACGGATACGCCGCCGGCGGACGTCTCGGCGTCGACCCGCGTGAAGTGGAACTCGTTCGTGCGGCCGATGGAGGCGCGGAAGGTGACGTCGGGGTCGGTCACGTCGACCGTCCCGCCCTTCGCGTCCCGTCCGTCCCAATCGACCGAGAAGGGACCGGTCGTCCCCGCGATCCGGGTGAGGTGCACGTCGCGCTCGCCGTCGTAGGAGCCGTCCCCGTCCGCATCGACGTCCACGACGACGGTGCCCGGCTGCGTCCCCAGGACGCCGGTCAGCGTGCCCGCGTCGGAGCCCGCGGTCGACCGGCGGAAGGCGAGGCCCTCGATCGTCGGCGCGCGGTAGGCCGGAGCGATCGACTCCGGCAGGTCGGACGACGGCGGGTCCAGGAAGAGCTTGTAGGTCTGCAGGCCGTCGATCCCGGAGCGTCCGGACGCCTGCACGTACTGCGCCCCGATGCCGCCCGCCTCGCTCGACTGCGGCATGGGGACCGAGAGGTAGGACGGATCGGACGACCCGACCTTCACGTTGCCCTTGTTCGTGGCCTGGACCGTCGAGGCGACCCCGTCGTAGCCGCGCAGCCCGAGCTCGTAGCGGGCGCCCGTCTCCGTGACGGCGTGGAGGGTGAAGGAGGAGCGCCGCTCCTCGGGCGAGGAGTAGGACTCCTTCGCCCCGGACTGGATCGCATAGGACTCGGACCACACCCGGCCCGCGACCGCCGCGCCCCGCGCGTCCTGGACGCCGATGCTCCAGACGAGGTTCACCGGCGCCGTCACGTCGTCGTCGGACACCCGGATCTGGAAGACCCCGGTCTCGTCCGCCACGAACGAGCCGCCGGCGGACACCGAGGGCGCCGCTCCGGGCGCGAAGTCCTGCTCGTCGAGGACGGCTCCGCCCGGAGCCGTCACCCGGGCGGTACCGCCGCCGGTCTCGCCCTCGCCGGTGCCCGAGCCCGCCTGGAGCGGGTGGAGGTCCACCCGGAGCGTCTCGCCCTTCTGGACCCAGGCCGAGACGGTCGTCACGCCGGCGTTCGTCGCGCCTCCCTGCAGGAGGGTGTTCTCGATCGTCGTGTGAGGACCGTCGGCGGCGAGGGCGGGCGGCGGCGCGAGGCCTCCGCCCAGCAGCCCGCTCACGAGCACGCAGCCCGCCGTCGTGCCGACCAGCGCTCGCGCAGTCCGCGCTCGGGGTCGTCCGCGCTCGTCCCGCCCCGACTGTTCCGTTCGACTCATCCGATGTCCTCTCCTCTGCCGACCGAGCGCACTGCGTCGGCGGCGACCGTTCAGCCCCACGGAAGGAGAGTATTGCTCGGTTCGACGTCACCGCGGCCGGGACGGCTGCATCCGTGGAGAACGGCGCGAGATGGGCGCTGTGGAGGAGGAAACGGCGCGCGAGAAGAGCCGAGCTGCGTGTTCGCGACACGTGATCGCAGAGCCTGCGAGGACTGAGGGCGAGCGCGGGCGCGGACTGATCGCGGATGCGGGCGGAAGACGGTCGACGTCGTCGACGGCGCGAAGAGGCGTCCTGCGAGGCGGAGAACCGGCTGTTCCCTCGCCCTGCACTCACCGGGAGACCGACGCCGACAGCCACCGGAACGAGCGACCGTTAAAACGAGAACGGCCCGCCGAAGCGGACCGTTCTGCTCTGTCTCAACCAGAGTGCGCCCGGAGGGATTCGAACCCCCAACCTTCTGATCCGTAGTCAGATGCTCTATCCGTTGAGCTACGGGCGCAGTCCATCGCGTGGGCCAGAGGCGCACGCAACGAGGTACGACTATACATGCCGGGAGCCCCCTCCGCGAATCGGCGGCGGCGGCAGCGAGGGCTCCCTCCCTGGACGCTCCTGTGGCGCCCGGGCGCCCCTTCCTCCCTGGCAATTCGGAACGCGCCGCAGAGCCTCCGACGGGCGGACGCCGCTGCTCCCCCTCACGGCGTACCGTGGGCTCATGGAGGCCGCCGCGATCGAGCTCGTGGGCTTCGTCGTCTCTCCGCTGCACCGCTACGAGGGCCGCCCCGCCGATGGCCCGGTGCCGTCCGAGGGCAACGAGCAGCCCGAGCGGATCGAGATCCGCGCAGGCCTCGGCATCGTCGGCGACCGCTTCTTCGCCCAGCGCGCGCACCGCCCCGCGGCGATCACGCTCTTCGCGGTCGAGACCCTCGAGCACATCGCCGCCGAGCTCGGCGCAGGGCCCTTCGACCCCGCCGACGCCCGCCGCAACATCATCGTCCGCGGCGCCGACGTCGATGCGCTCGCCGGCCGCACGTTCGCGATCGAGCAGGGCGGGGAGCGGATCGAGTTCCAGGGCGGACGACCGGCGAACCCCTGCGCCTGGATGGACGTCGTGCTCGCCCTCGGGGCGTTCCGGGCTATGCGGAGGCGCGGCGGCGTCCGGACCGCCCCCCTGACCAACGGCGTCCTCCACACCGGGCCGGCCCGTCTGATCCTCCACAGGTCGGACGACATGCTGATCTGAGCCCGGCGGCGAGCGCCTAGGCTCGCAGCGACCGACTCCCCCGATCGAAGGAGGCCCCGTGCTCCGCCCGAGCGACCTCCTCCCCACTCTCGCCACGACTCTGCGGCGCGGAGTCCGCGACGTCTTCGCGACCACGCGCTCCCGGGGGCGGGATCCTCACCGCCGCACCCGCAGCACCGACGTCTCCGTCCAGCGCGTGCACCACCGCGACGTCTGGGCGCGGGTGAGTACGGTGGGGCGCGACGGCGAGCGCACGTTCGTCCTCGTGCCGGGGATCGGAGTCGCGGCCACCTACTTCGAGCGCCTCGCGCCCGCACTCAACGAGTTCGGTCCGGTGCACGCTCTCGACCTGCCGGGCTTCGGCGGCGTACCGCACCCGATCGACGCGCGGCGCATGGACATCGGCGACTACGCCGAGCTGGTCGGCGCCGTCATCGACGAGCTCGGCCTCGACGATCCCGTCGTCCTCGGCCACTCGATGGGGACGCAGGTGGTGGCCGAGCTCGCCGCGCGCCGTCCGGAGCTGACCACCATCGTCCTGCTCGGACCCGTGATGAACCGGCACGAGCGCCGCCTCCCGACCGCCGCGCTCCGCTTCGCCCAGTCGAGCGTCCGCGAGCCGCTCATGGTCGCGATCCTCGCCGCGGGCGCCTACCTCCTCTGCGGACCGCGCTGGTTCTCCCGTGTGCTGCCCGAGATGATGCACTACCGGATCGAGGAGACCGTCCCCCGGATCCGCGCGTCCGCCCTCGTCATCCGCGGCGAGTTCGACCGGCTCGTGCCGCGCGAGTGGGCGGAGGAGATCGCCCGGTCGATGCCGCACGCGCGGGCCTGGGAGATCCCCGACGCCTCCCACTCCGTGATGCACGCGCACGCGGAGGAGGTCGCCCGCCTCTGCGTCGAGCACGCGCGGGCGCCGCAGCCCGACCGGGACGAGGCCGCCCTCCGCCGCTACCCCGACTCGGAGGTCGACCACTCCGAGGAGGACGCGCCCACCGAGGACCCGATCGGCGCTCTCCGGGGACGCATCACCGAGCTGGCCGGGATCCTCGTGGACGACGACTCCCTCATCGCCGAGGGCAAGACGCTCCACGCCGAGGCGAGCGATCCCGAGGCACTGCACCAGGTCGCTCCCGACCCGGGCGACGGCGAGCTCGTCGAGGGCGGCGGACCGAGGAAGGACGGCGAGCAGGACGGCTGACCACCGCAGGCCACCACGAGCCGCATGTCGCGCGGCGCGAGACGCCGAGCGCAGCAAGAGCAGCCCTCCCGCCGACGCCACTCGGCGACCGCCCGTCAGGACTCCGCGCCGACGATCTCCTCGCGGATGCGCCGCAGGTCCTCGGCGAGCGCCCCCAGCAGGATCCAGTGCTGCGGATGCGGAGTCGCGATCACGAGCGGCGCGGTGAGAGCGGGCAGCTCGTCCGTGATCGCCTCCGGCTCGGGAACGTCGACCGAGGACTGCACGAGGAGCCGCAGATCGTGGGCGGCCCGGTGCAGCTGGACGGCGATGTCGGCGATCGTCGGCTCCCCGACGAGCTCGTCGTCGTAGAGGTCGTGCACGGTCCGCGTCATGCCGCGGACCCGGGTCACGATGCGCCCCAGCCGCGGGACGACGGAGTCGAGGGCCAGCAGCCGGTCGCGGTGGGCGGAGCGGCGCGGGTTGAGGCGGAGGGACTCCTCGCCGGTCGCGATCGCCTCCTCCGCCTTGCTCTGCATGGTCTGCAGCAGCCGGGCGTTGATGAGCAGCTCGTCGAGCCGACGTCGCGGGACGGGGGCCTGGAGGGCGTCGCCGAGGTCGTCGAGGGCAGCGGCGAGCTGAGCGGTGAGGTCTCCGATCGCCCGCTCGGCCGGTGCCAGCACGACCGGAGGGACGATGAGCACGTTGATGACGACTCCGACGGCCGCGCCGAGGAGGGTCTCGAGGATGCGGTCGAGCGCGTAGTTCGGCGTGACCGCGCCCACCGAGAGCACGAGCATCGCGCTGATCGGGATCTGCACCGCGGAGGCGGGAGTCAGGCGCACGGCCCACCCGACGGCGATCGCGGCCACGATCGCGAGGAGCACGATGATGCTCTCGCCGCCGAGCACCGTGCCGATCACGGATCCGACGATCACGCCGATGATGACGCCGACCGAGCGCTCGAGGGCCTTGGAGAACGACTGGTTGATGCTCGGCGCGACGACGAGGAGCGCGGCGATCGCACCGAAGACGGGCAGCGTCCCCGGGAAGACGACGCCGGCGAGGAGCCAGGTGACGACCGTGGCGGCCGCCGTCTTGACCAGCTGCAGCACCGGCGGCCGCGTCGGCACGGTGAAGCTCGAGGTCAGGCGCATGGGACCACGGTAGCGAGCGCCCGCCGCCTCGCGGTCCCCGCGCGCATCACCGGCTCGCGGCCGCCTCGACGCTCGCGAGCACCGCGCGGAGCGAGCGCGACGCCTCCGCCCGCAGATCGGCGGGCACCCCCGAGAGCAGCGCCCGCTCGGCGTCGAGCACCTCGGGGAAGGCCCGGTCGACCAGCTCCTCCCCCTCGCGAGTCAGCGTGATGAGCGAGCCGCGCCCGTCCGCCGGGTTCGCGGCGCGCCGCACCAGGCCCCGACGCTCCAGCGAGTGCACGCGCTTGGTGATCGCGGGAGCGGAGGCGAGGGCGATCGTCCGGAGGGTCGTCGGCGACTGCGGAGCGCCGGCGCGACGCAGCGTGGAGAGCACGTCGAACTCGCCGCGGGTCAGCCCGTGGGCGGCGAGCAGCTCCTCCGTCGCCCGGACGATCAGCGCGGAGGCGCGGATCACCCGCCCGACGACGTCGACGGCGGAGGTGTCGAGCTCGGGCCGCAGCACCGCCCAGCCCGCCCTGATCTCGTCGACCGCGTCGCCCGGCTGGCTTTCAGAGTCATTCACACGTAAAGTATATCTGCTTCACCCGTGAAACACTTCTCCGGCCGCCGCCGCTCGGACCCGATCAGAGGACCCGATGGCCGCCACCCCCGTTCTGCCCCACCCCCGCGAGCTCCTCGTCTTCGGCCCGCACGCCGGCGCCCATCGCGTCGCCCTGCGCGCCGGCGTCTCGATCGCCGTCCCGCTGCTCGTCCTCTGGGCGCTCGGCCGCACCGATCTCGCCCTCTACGCGACCTTCGGCGCCTTCACGGCCCTCTACGGTCGCCAGCACACGCACCGGCCGCGCCTGCTGATGCAGCTGTCGGCAGCCGCGTTCCTCGTCACCACCGTGACCCTCGGCACCGTCGTCTCCCTCTCTCCTCACCGCGACTGGCAGATCATCCCCGTCGTGGTCGCCGTGACCGTCGCGGCCGCCTATCTCAGCGACGCCCTGCACTGGCACCCGCCCGGCCCGCTGTTCCCGGTGTTCGCCGTCACGGCGTGCGCGTCCGTCCCGTCCGAGCCCTCGCGGATCCCGCTCGCCGTCGCTCTCGCCGCGGGCTCCGCCGCCTTCTCGCTCGTCGTCGGCCTGAGCGGTCTCGCGCTCCCCCGCGCACGCCGCCTCGCCCCGACGCCGTGGCGCACCTCGTTCCGCGCGGCGGCGGCCCGTCCGGCGACGCGCGCCGCCCTGCTCCGCTTCGGGGCCGTCGTCCTGGTTGCAGGCACCGTCCCGACCGCGACCGGCCTGGGCCACCCCTACTGGGCGATGGTCTCCGCCGTCGCAGCCGTCTCGGGAGCAGACGCCGGCGCCCGGCTCGTGCGCGCGGGCCACCGGATGCTCGGCACGATCGTCGGAGTGCTGATCGCGGCCGCGCTCCTGGCCCTGCCGCTCTCCCCGCTCGCCGTGATCGTGGTGGTGGTGCTCCTCCAGATGACCGCCGAGCTCGTCGTCGGCCGCAACTACGGCCTGACCCTCGCCTTCGTCACTCCGCTCGCGATCCTCATGGTCGAGCTCGCGCATCCCGTCGACGAGCTCGTGCTGCTGCGCGACCGGGCGCTCGAGACCGCGCTGGGCGTGCTCGTCGGAGTCGTGGCGACGCTCCTGACCCACGCCGCCTCGCAGCGCTCGCGCTCCCGCTCCTAGGCTCAGGAGGATGGACCGCACGATCCCCGCAGTGCTCGCCGAGATCACGGCGGCCGTCGCCGAGGTGCGCGACGTCGCACGGTCGCAACAGGACGGCGCGCGGGCCCGCGTCGCGGACCGGCTCGACGAGCTGTTCGCCGGAGCGACGACCCGCAGAGAGGTGCGGGCGGCGGCCGCCGACGCGCTCGAGCTCTGGGGCGGGGCGGGCTCCTTCTCGGACGTCGGCTCGGCCGAGGCCGACCACGCGGTCAGGCGCCTGTACCGGGCCCTGCGCGCCGGCGGCTCCTGGCTGCTCCGCGCCGGCTGACCCGCACGTCGCGACCGCCGCACGACGCCGGAAACGACGAAGGCCCCCTGCTTCCGTGGAAGCGGGGGGCCTTCTCGTTGGCGGTACCGGTGGGATTTGAACCCACGGTGGACGCAAGCCCACACATGTTTTCGAGACATGCTCCTTCGGCCGCTCGGACACGGTACCGGGGTCGAGTGTACGCGACGGCCGGAAGTCGCGCCAATCGAGCGGACGGGCCGCCGTCAGGCGGGGAGGAGGAAGCCGAGCACGCGGTCCCACTCCGGGATCGCGAGCAGGTGGCCGCGGCCGGGCACGACCTCGAGGCGGGAGTCGGGCAGCCGGGCGGCGTACCACTCGGCGTGGCGGCGACCGGCGACCGCGTCCTCGGCGCCGTAGAGGAGGAGCGCGGGCGGCTCGGCGGACTCGACGGCGAAGCCCCACTCCTGCACGCCGTAGCCGATGAGATCAGCGGCCATGCCGAGGGCGCCCTGGGCGGCGGCGCGCTCGAGCATGCGCGAGAGCCGCTCGCGGACTCCGGGGGCCTCGAGCACCGCGGTGTCGGCGTCGCCGGAGCCGAGCATCCCGAGCAGGGCGTCCAGGGCGGGGGTCGGGCCGAAGGCGCCCTCGAGGGTGCGGGTGAGCGAGCGGACGGCCTCGTCGAGAGGGAGGGTGGCGAGGCGGGCGAGCTCGGCGCGGTTGTCGTCGCCGACCCACGGCACGGCGTCGTCGGGAGCGGGCGTCCCGATCACGGCGACGCGCTCCACGAGGCCGGGGTAGTTCGCGGCGAGCGCGAGGGCCACGCGGCCTCCCGCCGACCAGCCGGCGACGCTGACGGAGGCGATGCCGACGGTCGCGAGGTACTCGGCGATGTCGGCGGCGGCCTGCTCGGGGCTGGCGCCGACGCCCGCTCCGGCGGGGTCGAGGTCGGTCAGGAGGGAGGAGGCGCCGTAGCCCGGGCGGTCGAACGAGAGCAGGCGCACCCCGTGGCGCGCGGTCGCCTCCGGGTCGGGGTCGAAGTCCGAGGAGCCGGGAGCGGGATGCGCCAGGACGACGACCCGCTCGGCGCCCTCGGGGCCGGACCAGCTGACTCCGAGCGGGCGGCCGGACTTGAGGACGTGCACTGTCGAGGGCATGTCCCCCAGTCTCCCGCAGACGTCCGACGCCGACGGAGCGGCGCTCGGGAGTCGTCTTCCGAGGCGCGATCCTCCGCCTCCGCTCCCCCGCGACGACGCTCCTCAACAGACGGCTTCCACGCGACCTCTCCCCCGGCCTGGCGCGCCCCGCTCGCGGCGTCGGTGGTGGACTGTACTGTCGAAGACACGTTCGAACGAGCGGCGGTGTCGGGGGTCCCCCGTAGCGTCGCGCTCGTCCCCCTCCTCCGCCCCGAAAGGACCTCATGGCCTCCTCGAAGACGCGCACCGCCCCGTACCGCTGCTCGGAGTGCGGATGGACGACCGCGAAGTGGGTAGGCCGCTGCGGCGAGTGCCAGCAGTGGGGCTCCGTGATCGAGAGCACCGAGCGCACCGGCCTCGTCCGCGCGGTCGCCGCTGTGGCTCCGGCCGCCGGCCGCATCGCGCGGCCCATCACCGAGATCGAGACCACGTCGGCGGCGCACCGCCCCACCGGCGTGGGCGAGCTCGACCGCGTGCTCGGCGGCGGGATCGTCTCCGGTGCGGTCGTGCTCCTCTCTGGAGAGCCCGGCGTGGGCAAGTCGACCCTCCTGCTCGAGGTCGCGAGCCGCGCCGCGGCCGAGGGCCAGCGGGTCCTCTACGTCAGCGCGGAGGAGTCGGCCGCGCAGGTGCGCATGCGGGCCGAGCGCACCGGCGCGATGCACGACAGCCTCTTCCTCGCGGCCGAGACCGACCTCGCCACCGTCCTCGGCCAGATCGACGAGGTCCGGCCGGACCTGCTCATCGTCGACTCGGTGCAGACGGTCGCGAGCGACACCGTCGACGGCCTGCCCGGCGGTCCCAGCCAGGTCCGCGAGGTCGCCGCGACCCTCATCCGCGTCTGCAAGGAGCGGGCGCTCCCCCTCGTGCTCGTCGGACACGTCACGAAGGACGGCTCCATCGCGGGGCCGCGCCTGCTCGAGCACCTGGTCGACGTGGTCTGCCACTTCGAGGGCGACCGGCAGACGGCGCTGCGCTTCGTCCGCTCGCTCAAGAACCGCTTCGGCCCGACGGACGAGGTCGGCTGCTTCGAGATGACCGCCGAGGGCATCGCCGAGATCCCCGACCCGAGCGGTCTGTTCCTCAGCCGCACCCGCTTCCCCACCCCGGGCATCTGCGTCACGGTCGCGATGGAGGGACGCCGCGCGCTCCCCGTCGAGATCCAGGCGCTCGTGATCGCGAACGACGGCGAGCACCCCCGCCGCGTCACGAACGGAGTCGACGCGTCCCGGGTCGCGATGATCCTCGCGGTCCTCGAGCGGCAGGCGGGCATCCCCCTGCGGCGCTGCGACGTCTACGTGTCGACCGTCGGCGGCGTGAAGCTCATGGAGCCGGCGGCGGACCTGGCGATCGCGGTCGCCATCGCCTCCGCCCACGCCTACACGCCGCTGCGGCCCGGGATCGCCGCGTTCGGCGAGATCAGCCTCTCGGGAGACATCCGGCCCGCCTCCGGAGCGAAGCAGCGCGCCTCCGAAGCGACACGACTCGGGCACTCCTCGCACCTCGACTCCAGCGCCTTCACCCTCTCGAGCGCGATCACCCACGCGCTCGTCCCCGTTCCCGAGCGCATCCGTCCGGAGCGGGTGCCCACGCACTGACGGCCGCGTCCCCGGCACGCTGCACACGCACCCGTCCACCGCTCGGAGCCGCCGGCGCCCCCGTCCACCGCATGGTCGAGGATCGCCACCGGAGGCGAACACGGGCTCGATGGGCACTGCCCGACAGCTCCGCCCGACCACGCGCGCGTCCGCTCCGCCGCGGCCGCCCGTCGCAGCCTGCCCCTAGACGCCGCCTCCGCCGCCGCCTCCGCCGCCCCCACCTGAACTGCCGCCGCCGCCCGCGCCGCCGCTCGAGGAGCTCGACGAGGATCCGACGTAGCTCGACGTCGACGACGAGAACGAGGACACGCTGCCGGCGAAGGCCGCCGCGTGGAAGCCGTTCGGTCCGGAGTACCAGACCGGCTCCTCGCCGGTGCGCTCGTAGGCCGACGCGAGCTCCGCCGACCACTCCTTCTCGAGACCGAAGAGCACGGCCCACGGCAGCAGGCGCTCCGTCACCTCGACCACCTCGACCGGTCCGACCGCGCGCCGGTCCGCCCCGCGGGGCGACTGCAGCATCGCGATCCGGTCGGCCTCGGCCAGGTGGATGTACAGCTCGAGCCCGCGCAGATGGTCGCGCAGCTCCGCGCCCGCGGCCGTCAGCGGCACCCTCGAGACCAGGATCGTCCCGACGACGGCCGCGACGATCGCGACCAGCATCAGCACGAGCGGGAGCGCTCCGCCGAAGGAGCCGGTCATCAGGAGGATCGCGCCCAGGAAGGCGGCCATGACACCCAGCAGCAGCGGGACGATCACGAGCACGCTGCCGCCGATCGTCCCGGCCTTCTTCAGTCCCGCCTCGGTCACCCTGTTGCCCAGCGCGGTCTGGAACTGTCCGACGGCCTTGCCGAACGCCTTGTCCTTGCCCGAGAGCTCACGCACCGTCCCCGGCGCCCGGCCGAGGGCGATGTCGAGGAACTCGCGGTCGTCGGAGGCGAGGGGCCGCGGGCGTCCCGCGCGTCGCGTCGGCGTCGTCGCAGGGTCGAGCACCCGCACGGCGTACTCCTGCTTCCGCCCCTCCCCCGTCTCCTCGATGCGCACGAGACCGCGGACGGCGGCGTCCAGGAGTCCGGCCGCGGGGGCCTTCGACGTCTTCCGCAGCAGCGCGGCGGAGAGGAACAGCCCCTCCGCGGGCGGGTCGTACTCGGCGACGACGGTCGGGCGGCCGGGAGCGTCGCGGAGCACGGTCCGGCGGCGGTGCACGGCGAGCGCGAGGCCGATCAGGACCGCGGCGAGGCCGCCCAGCTGCACCCAGGACCAGCCGGAGGCGAGGTAGCGGTCGTCGCGCGGCGTGAAGGTCCCGGGAGCGAAGCCGATCGCCACGGTCACGTTCTCCCCCGGAGCCAGCGACTCCCCCGATGCCGTGACGACCGCGCCGTCGCGGCCGATCGGACAGGGCGTCGTCGAGCCCTCCGGTCCCCGGTAGCAGCTGACGGTCCCCGTCGCGGCGGAGGCCAGCGACCCGGCGAGCTCGACGCGCACGTCGTAGCGGTCGAAGGACTGGCGCCAGCCCGTGCCGTTGACGTCCCAGTAGAACTCGTCCTCGCCGCTGCGCGTGCCGGATCCAGGCAGGGTCGCGTTGTGCTGCGTGTAGGTGAAGACGTAGGTCTGGCTGCCACTGACGAACTCGTCCGCCGCGCTGGTGACCAGGAGGAAGCCGTCCTCGCGCTCGGTGTCGACCGGCCGCGCCGCCCCGTGGCCGTCGGTGACGGACACCAGGTCGACGTCGGTCGGGTGCCCCTCGTAGTCGAGCGGGATCGCGCGCTGCATGCCGCGGTTCTGCGACGGCGGGAACTCGGCGACGAAGGTCTCGACAGTGGTCAGCGTCGAGCGGCCCTCCTCGTCGCGGTCGAGACGGAAGTCGGCCGAGTACTCCGAGAACCGGAAGCCGTCCACATCCGCGCGCACGACACCCGCGACGGGCTGCGGAGCCGCCACGGCCTGCGCCGCCGCTCCGCCGACCAGCAGCGGGACCGCGAGGGCCACGGCCGCCGCGCGCCGCGCGACCACCCCCGCCCGGCCGGTCGAGGCGGACAGGATCGTGCCGAGCAGCCCCCACATGCCTGCGATGCTACGCGCCGCCGCGCACCCGGCACGTCCCCCGGGCGGACTACTGGAGCAGGAACTGAGTGGGCGAGCCCGAGGGGATGCCGGCGACCGACACCGACAGGTTGTAGGCGGCGCCGCCCGCCTCGACCGCCTCGCGTCCGCCGGAGCAGGTGTCGGCGGAGGAGCGGGTGCGGTCCCACGTCAGCGCGCTGCCCATCACCGAGCGGCCCGCCTGGAGGAGCACCGGCAGATCGGCCGCGCCGGTCTGGCAGTCCGTGGAGGTCCAGATCTGCTCGGAGCCGCTCGTGATCGTGAAGACCTGCTTGCTCGTGCCCGCGTCGATCACGCAGTCGGTGCTCGAGATGTTGGCCAGCGAGAGCGAGAGCTGCGGATCCTCGCCGGGCGCGTAGCTCGTGGCGTCCGTGACCGCGGTGACGGCGACGGAGTCGGCCGAGCAGGCGGGTGCGGCGCCGGGCGTCGCACCGGGCGAGGTGGTCGGGTAGAGCGTCGGCAGCACGACGGTCGGCGTGGGGCTCGACGCGGCGTCGGAGCCGGTCATCCGCGGGAGCAGCGACAGCACCACCGCCAGGCCCGCGACGATGACGACCAGCGCGAGCAGCACTCCGGCGCGGCGTCGCCGGTAGACCCGGGAGGGCAGGCGGCGGGGCGGCGGAGTCACCGGGACAGGCTACGACGTGGCGGCGGTCAGAGCGTCTTCAGCATGCGGGTGTTGCCGAGCGTGTTCGGCTTCACCCGGGCGAGGTCGAGGAACTCGGCGACTCCCTCGTCGGGAGAGCGGAGCAGCTCGGCGTAGACCTCGGGGTCGACGACCTTCTCGCCGATCGGCTCGAAGCCGTGGCGGGCGAAGAAGTCGACCTCGAAGGTGAGGCAGAACAGGCGCTTCAGGCCGAGCTCGCGCGCGTCGTTCTCGAGGCGCTCCAGGATGTGGTGGCCCACACCCCTCCCGAGCCAGTCCTGCGCGACCGCGAGGGTGCGCACCTCCGCGATGTCGTCCCACATCACATGCAGCGCACCGCAGCCGATCGCCGTCCCGTGGCCGTCCTCCGCGATGCGGAACTCCTGCACGGCGCCGTAGAGCACCACGCGGTCTTTGCCCAGGAGGATGCGCTCGTTCACGAGCGGCTCGCTGAGCTCCTGGATGAAGGGGACATCGCTCGTGCGCGCGCGGCGCACCGGGTACTTCCAATCGGCCATTCGACAAGCCTAGGCCGCACCGGGCGCGGGATCCTGCGAGCAGGCGCCCACCCCCGGACGACGACATGCCCGCCCCCTCGCGAGAGGGGACGGGCACGTCGTCGTCCGGCAGCCTGCTACGACATCAGGTCGGGCGTCGCCGGGCCGGCCGTGGCCGCTCCGGTGGACGCGCCGGCGCTGATCGAGATCAGGCGCGGGGTCGTGGTGAAGACGAACTTGTTGTCGGCGAAGTCCACGTGGATGTGGTCTCCGGCGCCGAGCTCGCCGTGCAGGATCCGCTCGGACAGCTGGTCCTCGATCTCGCGCTGGATCGCGCGGCGCAGGGGGCGCGCACCGAGGGCCGGGTCGAACCCGACCTCGATCAGGCGCTCCTTGGCCGGCTGCGTCAGCTCCACCGTCATGTCGCGGTCGAGCAGGCGGTCGCCCAGGCGCTTGATGAAGAGGTCGACGATCTGGAGCAGCTCGGGCTTCGACAGCTGCGGGAAGACGATGACGTCGTCCACGCGGTTGAGGAACTCGGGCTTGAAGTGCTTCTTGAGCTCCTCGTTGACCTTGCCGCGCATGCGGTCGTAGCCGGTGGCGTTGTCGCCCTCGATCTGGAACCCGACGGGACCACCGGCGATGTCACGAGCACCGAGGTTGGTGGTCATGATGATGACGGTGTTCTTGAAGTCGACGACACGGCCCTGGCCGTCGGTCAGTCGACCCTCCTCCAGGATCTGGAGGAGCGAGTTGAAGATGTCCGGGTGCGCCTTCTCGATCTCGTCGAAGAGGACCACGCTGAACGGCTTGCGGCGCACCTTCTCGGTGAGCTGGCCGCCCTCCTCGAAGCCGACGAACCCGGGAGGGGCGCCGAACAGCCGCGAGACGGTGTGCTTCTCGCCGTACTCCGACATGTCGAGCGAGATCATCGCGTTCTCGTCGTCGAAGAGGAACTCGGCGAGCGCCTTGGCCAGCTCGGTCTTCCCGACGCCCGTGGGGCCGGCGAAGATGAACGAGCCCGAGGGGCGCTTGGGGTCCTTGAGGCCCGCGCGGGTGCGGCGGATCGTCCGCGAGAGTGCCGCGATGGCCTCCTCCTGGCCGATGACGCGCTGGTGCAGGGCCTTCTCCATGAAGACGAGCCGCGAGGACTCCTCTTCCGTGAGCTTGAAGACCGGGATGCCCGTCGCCTGGGCGAGGACCTCGGCGATCAGGCCCTCGTCGACCACGCCGGTGGCCTTGACGTCGCCCGACTTCCACTGCTTCTCGAGGCGCAGGCGCTCACCGAGCAGCTGCTTCTCCTCGTCGCGGAGCGACGCGGCCTTCTCGAAGTCCTGGTCCTCGATCGCGGCCTCCTTGGCGGAGCGGACCACGGCGATGCGGTCGTCGAAGTCGCGCAGCTCCGGCGGCGCCGAGAGGATCGAGAGGCGCAGGCGTGCGCCTGCCTCGTCGATCAGGTCGATCGCCTTGTCGGGGAGGAAGCGGTCGCTGATGTAGCGGTCGGCCAGGTTGGCCGCCGAGACGATCGCGCCGTCGGTGATGGACACCTTGTGGTGCGCCTCGTAGCGGTCGCGCAGGCCCTTGAGGATGTTGATCGTGTGAGGCAGCGACGGCTCCGCGACCTGGATCGGCTGGAAGCGGCGCTCGAGAGCGGCGTCCTTCTCGAAGTGCTTGCGGTACTCGTCGAGCGTGGTCGCGCCGATGGTCTGCAGCTCGCCGCGGGCGAGCAGCGGCTTGAGGATCGAGGCGGCGTCGATAGCGCCCTCAGCGGCCCCTGCGCCGACGAGGGTGTGGATCTCGTCGATGAAGGTGATGATGTCGCCGCGGGTGCGGATCTCCTTCGTGACCTTCTTCAGGCGCTCCTCGAAGTCACCGCGGTAGCGGGACCCAGCGATGAGCGAGCCGAGGTCGAGCGTGTAGAGCTGCTTGTCCTTCAGCGTCTCGGGCACGTCGCCGCGCACGATCGCCTGGGCGAGGCCCTCGACGACGGCGGTCTTGCCGACGCCGGGCTCGCCGATCAGGACGGGGTTGTTCTTGGAGCGTCGGGAGAGGATCTGCATGACCCGCTCGATCTCCTTCTCGCGCCCGATGACCGGGTCGAGCTTGTTGTCGCGTGCCGCCTGGGTGAGGTTGCGTCCGAACTGGTCGAGGATCTGCGATCCCCCCTGAGGCTGCTGCTGCTCACCGCCCACGGCGACCTGCTCCTTGCCCTGGTAGCCGGAGAGCAGCTGGATGACCTGCTGGCGCACGCGGTTCAGGTCGGCACCGAGCTTGACCAGCACCTGAGCGGCGACGCCCTCGCCCTCGCGGATGAGGCCGAGCAGGATGTGCTCGGTCCCGATGTAGTTGTGGCCGAGCTGCAGCGCTTCGCGCAGGGACAGCTCGAGGACCTTCTTCGCCCGAGGCGTGAAGGGGATGTGGCCGGTCGGCTGCTGCTGCCCCTGGCCGATGATGTCCTGCACCTGCTCGCGCACAGCGTCGAGCGAGATCCCGAGGGACTCGAGCGCCTTGGCGGCCACTCCCTCGCCCTCGTGGATCAGGCCGAGCAGGATGTGCTCCGTGCCGATGTAGTTGTGATTGAGCATCTTGGCCTCTTCCTGGGCCAGGACGACGACGCGCCGCGCGCGATCGGTGAATCTCTCGAACATGCTGTCACTCCCTACAGAACCCGCAGGGGTGGGCTCCGATACGTCGACTGTAACCAGCGCTCCCCCCGGTGAGCAGGCCTGTTCGCCCTGGGCGTGCACGCGATCCGGGAGGGGTGCGGGCGGCGGTCCCGTCCACCGGTCCATGCGAAGGCATACACTTCCCGCATGAGCAACCTGGAGGAGCATCCCGACGAGCTCCCCGTCGCCGCGGAGCCGGTCCCTCGCGAGCCCGGCGCGGTCGAGATCCTGGAGGCGCGGCTCGTCCCGCTCGGCGGTCCGCGCGCGATCGAGGTGCGCCGCACCCTCCCCCAGCGCTCGCGCTCGACCATCGGCGCATGGTGCTTCGCCGACCACTACGGCCCGGTGCGGCTCGGCGAGGAGGCCGGGATGGACGTCCCGCCGCACCCGCACACCGGCCTGCAGACCGTGAGCTGGCTCTTCGAGGGCGAGATCGAGCACCGCGACAGCGTCGGCAGCCTCGCCGTGGTGCGCCCGGGCGAGCTCAACCTGATGACGGCCGGACGCGGCATCTCGCACTCGGAGGTCTCGACCGGGGGCGCGCCCGTCCTGCACGGGGTGCAGCTCTGGGTCGCGCTGCCCGAGGAGGCACGGCTCGTCGATCCGTTCTTCGAGCACCACCGCGGCGTTCCCGTGGAGCTGCCCGGCGCGCTGGTCCGCGTCTTCGTCGGAGGGATGCTGGGCGCGTCGGTGCCCGCGAGCACCTTCACTCCGCTGGTCGCCGCGCAGATCGACCTCGAGCCGGGTGCCCGGGTCGAGCTGCCGGTCGAGGAGTCCTGGGAGTACGGCGTGCTCGTCGACGCCGGCCCCGTGGCGGTCGAGGGTGCGGACGTCCCGCGCTCGGACCTCGCCTACCTGACGCCCGGCCGCTCGCACCTGGTGCTGACCGCCGGGGACGCAGGAGCCCGCGTGGTGCTGCTCGGCGGCGAGCCGTTCGCCGAGGAGCTGGTGATGTGGTGGAACTTCGTCGGCCGCAGCCACGACGACGTGGCGGCCGCCCGCGAGCGCTGGCAGTCCGACGTGATCGCCGGGGCGGATCCCGCGGGACCGTTCGGCACCGTCGACGGGTACGGCGGACGCGCGCTCCCCGCGCCCGTGCTGCCGACCGTGCGCCTCAAGCCGCGCCGCCGGGCCTGAGCCGAGACCGTCAGGCAGAGGCGCTTCGAGGCGGGGCCCACGACTCGGGAGCGCGGGAGTCGCGATGATCCCGCTCGACCACCGCGACTCCCGCGCTCTCACCGGCTCGGGACGCGTCCGACTCCTTCTTCGCGGCGGCCTTCGCTGCTGCCTCGCGGTCGGTGGCCTCGGCCGTCTCGCGGAAGGCGCGGCGAGGATCCTGCAGCGCGCTCATCGGCGAGAGGTCGCGCGGAGTGACGGCGTCGACGAGCCAGCCCGTGATGATCCGCCACTTGCGGTCCAGAGTCGGCATCGCCGCTCCGTGGTAGGCGCGGTGCGCGAGCCAGGCGGGGAGGCCGCGCAGCTTCACGCCCTTGATCAGGCCCGCGCCCTTGCCGATCCCGTACTCGGCGACGGTCCCGACGGAGGCGTGCCGGTACTCCTCCACAGTGCCTCCGGTGAGGTCGGCGATGATGTTGCGCGCCAGGAGCTTGGCCTGCCGGACCGCGTTCTGCGCGTTCGGCGGGTAGTACGCGGGCTGCTTCTCGCTGGTGAGGTCCGGCACCTGCGCGCCGTCGCCGGCCGCCCAGGCGCCGCCCACCGGCTCGCCGTCCTCGCGGATGACCCGCAGGCGCGCATCCGCCATGACGTGGCCCTTCGGCCCGCGGGGCGCGTCGGTCGCGTCGAGGATCGGGTTCGGCTTCACGCCGGCGGTCCACACGATCGTGGCCGTCGGGATGCGCTCGCCCGAGGAGATCTCCACGACGCCGTCCTCGCAGGAGGGCATCGTCGTCTTCAGGTGCACGTGCACGCCGCGCGAGCGGAGGTGGTCGAGCGTCCACTTCGAGAGCTCGGGACCGACCTCGGGGGCGACCCGGTCCAGTGCCTCGACGAGGTGCCAGGTGACGTCGCCCATCGAGAGCGAGGGCTGCGCGGCGAGCGTCTTGCGGCTGAGGTCGAGCAGCTCGCTCAGCGCCTCGACGCCGGTGTAGCCGCCGCCGACGAAGACGAAGGTGAGCAGGCGCCGACGCTCGGCGGGATCGGTGGTGAGCGCCGCCTTCGCGATGTTCTCGATGACGCGGTCGCGCAGGTGCGCCGCCTCCTCCACCGTCTTGAAGCCGATGCCGTGCTCGGCGAGACCCGGCGTGGGGAAGGTGCGGGTGACGGCTCCGAGCGCGAAGACGACCTGGTCGAACTCGATCGTGCGGGTGGAGCCGTCCATCGCGGCGACGGTGGCGCTGCGCTCGGCGAGGCTCACGCCGGTGATCGCGCCGCGGATCACGCGGGTGCGCTTGAGCGCGGAGACCAGCGGCACCGTGACGTGGCGCGGCTGGACGTGCCCGCCGGCGACCTCGGGCAGCAGCGGCTGGTAGGTCATGTAGGGGTTCGGCTCGACGACGGTGACGTCGATCGGCGCCTCCCCCCGCCTCTTCTCGAGGCCCCAGGCCGTGTACAGGCCGACGTAGCCGCCGCCGAGGATGAGGATGCGCGTCGTACGGGATGCCGTCATGTCCGTTCCCTTCTCGAACCCGGCGCCGGGCAGGCGGAACCGGATGGTGCTGAGGACGCTCCGACGCTACGCGGGGCGCGGCGGCCCGCACAGGGACTTGCGCGACGAGTCGGGGCCGCGCATCCTCCGCAGGCGGGCGGACGGGAGCCGCGCTACTGCAGCGCCGAGGTGAGCCGCGCCAGGTTGTCGAGCAGGGTCGAGCGGAGCGGCTGCTGCCGCCACTCGCGGAGGGTCAGCTCGCGGGAGTGCTCGCGGTAGTCCTGCTGCACCTGGCGCAGATCCTCGACGAACTCCGAGCCGCGCACCATCAGCGAGACCTCGAGGTTGAGCGTGAAGGAGCGCATGTCCATGTTGCTCGAGCCGATCACGGCGACGTCGTCGTCGATCGTGAAGTGCTTCGCGTGCAGGATGGTCGGCTTGCGGTACATCCAGATGCGCACGCCCGCGGTCAGCAGCGTCTCGTAGTACGAGCGCTGGGCGTGGTAGACCACGGCCTGGTCGCCGATCTCGGAGACGAAGAGCTCCACGTGCACGCCCCGCCGGGTCGCCGTCGTGATCGCGTAGAGCATCGCCTCGTCGGGCACGAAGTACGGGCTGGTGATGATGATCGACTTCTGCGCCGAGTAGAGCAGCGTCAGGAACAGGCGCAGGTTGTTCTCGCCCTCGAACCCCGGGCCGCTCGGCACCACCTGGCAGTCGATGGTGTCGCGCTGCTGCAGCGCCTCCATCGGCTCCGACTCCCGCAGGAGCAGCTCGTCGGTCTCGCTGTACCAGTCGGTGATGAAGATGGCGTTGATGCCCTGCACCACCGGCCCCTCGAGGCGCACCATCAGGTCGTGCCAGTGCAGGCCGCGGCGGATGTTGCCGCGCTTGTTGTAGCTGGAGTCGACGACGTTCTGCGAGCCCATGAAGGCCGCGTTGCCGTCGACGATCAGCAGCTTGCGGTGGTTGCGCAGGTCCGGCCGCTGGTACTGCCCGCGCCACGGCCGCACGGGGAGCATGTACGACCACGAGGCGCCCGCCCGCTCGAGGGCGCGCAGCCGGCGATGGGTGCCGCTGTAGTAGCCGGGCACGCGGATCGACGCGATGTGGTCGAGGAGGATCCGCACCCGCACCCCGCGCGCCACCGCGCGGTCGAGCGCGTCGAAGAAGGGCGCGGTGGTCGAGTCGGCGGCGAGGATGTAGAACTCGCAGTGCACGTACCGGCGGGCGCGGTCGATCTCGGCGGCCATCGCGCGGATGGTCTGCTCGTAGTCGCCCTGGAGGCGCGCGTCGTTCCCGCCGACCAGCGGCATCGCGCCGAGGTTGCGGTTGAGGGTGACCACCGACTCCAGCCACTGCGGCCACGGGTGCTCCCGAGCGACGCGGTCGATGCCGTCGGTCGACTCCAGGATGAACCGGTTGATCTCCTGCTGCTTCCGGCGGCGCTTGCGCGGCAGCCGGTAGCTCCCGATGAAGAGGAACAGCAGGATGCCGACGTACGGGATGAGGAAGATCGCCATCAGCCAGGCGAGGCCGGTGGTCGGACGGCGGTTCCGCGGCACGACGATCACGGCGATCACGCGGACCACGAGCTCGACGACGACGGCCGCGATCGGGAGGATCACCGCCCAGTCGGGTGCGGGCACCGCGCCTCCTCGTTCGTCGTGCGGAGCCGCTCAGCGGGCGTGGAAGGCACCCGCGCGGCGGCGGTGGTCAGGAGGCGTCGCGGGGAGGCAGGCCGCGGCGCTCGCGCTCGCGGGCCTCGATGCGGTCGTACGCTCGGCGCTCGTTGCGGTCCGAGCGGATGAGGGCGCGCATCACGAACCAGAAGATGGCTCCGACCGTGATCGTCGGCACGAGGGCCCACAGCCCCTGGTTCCACAGCTCCCAGTCCATGCGGCGATCCTACCCGCGGCACCGGCGCGGGAGCCGTGAGCCCGGAGGCCCGTGCGCCCAGCGGCCTTCGCGGGCGCTGGGCGCTACTGGCTCTCGACCGACTTGTTCAGCGCCGCGGCATCGGAGTTGAGGCCTTCCAGCTCCGAGCGCAGGCCGTCGTACACGGCGATGTCCGCGTCGATGGCGGCGCGGGTGGCGTCGACGGCCTGGCTGCGGGCGAGCAGATCGGCGCGCTCCGTCTCGAACTCGGCCGTCGATCCGAAGTCGCCGCTGTCGGCGCGCGAGTTGAAGTCGTCGATCTCGACGTTGAGCGCGTCGTACTCGGCGTTGTTCGCATCGATCCGCGCCGTGAGGTCGGCGTACATCGTCTCGATCCGGGAGACCAGGTCCTCGATGCGGTTCTCGAGATCGGTGAAGACCGCCTCGTAGCGGGCGTTCAGGCCCACGACGACGGAGCGGTCGTCGAAGAACTCGGCGTAGTGCGCCTCGAGCGCCGGCGGCAGGTCGGCCACCTCGGTCCCCAGGATCGAGTGCAGCTCGTTGACGCGCTCGCCGAGGCCGCCGGTGCGGTACAGCTCGAGGCGCTCGGCGATCGTGCCATCCTGCGGGAGGGTCTCGTACGCGGCCTCGAGCTCGTCGCCCAGCTCGGCCTGCTCCTCCGCGTCGAGCCGCACCCACGCGGCGTGCAGCATCTCGTGCGCCGCCGTCACGTCGCGGATCCCGTCGAGGTCGGGGTTGGCGACGTCCGAGATGTAGATGCTGGTGCCGGTGTAGCAGCCGAGGACGATGTCGTCGGAGGCGCCGTAGCCGCAGAGGTCGTTGAAGCCGGCGGTCGGCTCGACCGACGGGCTCGACGCGTAGTAGAGGGCGCGGCCGCGGTCGGACATGGCGGTCCGCTCCGCGAAGCCGGCGATCGTGGGGTCGGGCGTGAACGCCTCGGCCGCCCGCCGGTCGGCCAGCGCGGTGCCGACGTCGCCGGAGGAGGTGAGGACGCTCGCGGCGACCGCGGTCCCCACTCCGAACTGCGCGATCGTGAGGACGCCCGCCGCGACGGCCGCGACGATGCTCGATGCCCTGACCATGTCTCCCCCTCGGCTCCTGCGACCCTACTTGACGAGCGGGAACAGGATCGTCTCGCGGATCCCGAGGCCGGTGATCGCCATCAGGAGGCGGTCGATGCCCATGCCCATGCCGCCGGTGGGGGGCATGCCGTGCTCGAGGGCGCGGAGGAAGTCCTCGTCCAGGCGCATCGCCTCGTCGTCGCCCGCGGCGGCCTGGCGGGCCTGCTCGACGAAGCGCTCGCGCTGCACGACCGGGTCGATCAGCTCGGAGTAGCCGGTGGCCAGCTCGAAGCCGCGGACGTAGAGGTCCCACTTCTCGACGACGCCCGGGATGCTGCGGTGCGCGCGCACGAGCGGCGAGGTGTCGACGGGGAAGTCCATCACGAAGGTCGGACGCGTCAGGCCGCCCTTCACGAAGTGCTCCCACAGCTCCTCGACGTACTTGCCGTGCGTGGGGACGTGCACCTCGACGCCCTCGCGCGCGGCGAGGGTCTCGAGCTCGGCGAGCTCCGTCTCCGGCGTGATCGCGATTCCGGCCGCGAGCGACAGGCTCTCGTACATCGAGATGCGGTCCCACCGGCCGCCGAGGTCGAACTCGGTGCCGTCGGCCCAGGTGACCACGTGCGAGCCCGCGACGGCCTGCGCCGCGTTCTGGATCAGCTCCTGGGTGAGGTCGGCGATCGAGTTGTAGTCGCCGTACGCCTGGTAGGCCTCGAGCATCGCGAACTCGGGCGAGTGGGTGGAGTCGGCGCCCTCGTTGCGGAAGTTGCGGTTGATCTCGAAGACCCGGTCGATGCCGCCGACGACCGCCCGCTTGAGGTAGAGCTCGGGCGCGATGCGCAGGTACAGCTCGGTGTCGAACGCGTTCGAGTGCGTGGCGAAGGGGCGGGCGGAGGCGCCGCCGTGCATCACCTGCAGCATCGGGGTCTCGACCTCGAGGAACTCGTGCGAGGCGAAGGTGTCGCGGAGGGAGGCGTTCACGCGGGCGCGGGTGACGACCGTCTCGCGGGCCTGGGGGCGCACGATCAGGTCGAGGTAGCGCTGGCGCATCCGGGTCTCGTCGCCGAGCTCGTTGTGCAGGTTCGGCAGCGGCAGGATCGCCTTCGCGGCGATCGTCCACTCCGACACCCACACGCTCAGCTCGCCGCGCTTGCTCGAGACGACCTCGCCCTCGACGAAGAGGTGGTCGCCAAGGTCGACGAGCTCCTTCCACGCCGCGAGCGACTCCTCGCCCACGTCGCCGAGCGAGACCATGGCCTGGATCCGCTCGCCGTCGCCGGCCTGCAGCGTCGCGAAGCAGAGCTTGCCCGTGTTGCGCTGGAACACCACGCGGCCCGCGAGGCCGACGCGCTCGCCGGTCTTCACGTCCGGCTCGATGCCCTCGTGGCGCGCCCGGACGGCCGCGATGGTGTCGGTGACTCCGACCGCGACGGGGTAGGCGCCGGCGCCGAGGTCGTCGCCCGCGAGCTCGAGCAGGCGCTCGCGCTTGGCGAGGCGGACGGCCTTCTGCTCGGAGGCCTCCTGCTGCGCGGCCCGCTCGGCGGCGGCCTGCTCGGAGTCGGACTGCTCGGCGGCGGGGGTCGTGGACTCGGGGACGTCGGGGGTGTCGGCCATGAGGGGTCGCGGTGCTTTCGGTTGGGGGCGGACGGCCGCGATCAGGCGAGCAGGATCGGGGCGTTGTCGAGGAGGCGGGTGGTGCCGACGATCGCGGCGACGAGCACGAGTGCCGGGCCGCGGTGGTCGGCGTCGACCGGGAGGAGCGTCGCGGGATCCACGACGACGAGGTAGTCCAGCTTAACGAGCGGCTCGGCGTGCGCGACGGCCTCGGCGGCCTCGATCGCCGCGGTGGCACCGCGGTCCGCGGCTCCCGCGGCGGCCGCGAGGAGGCGCGGCAGCACGAGGCCCGCGCGGCGCTGCTCCTCGTCGAGGTAGCGGTTGCGGCTGGAGCGGGCGAGCCCGTCCTCCTCCCGCACGATGCCGACGCCGTCGATGTCCACGGGCAGGTCGAGGTCGCGGACCATGCGGCGCACGAGGAACAGCTGCTGCGCGTCCTTCTGCCCGAAGACCGCGACGTCCGGCTGGGCGATGCTCAGGAGCTTGGCGACGACGGTGAGCATCCCGTCGAAGTGCCCCGGCCGCGCGCGCCCCTCGTAGAGGCCGCCGACCTCGCCCGCGACGACCCTCGTGGAGGACGGCCCGTCGGGGTACATCTCGGCGACTCCCGGAGCGAAGAGGAGGTCGGCCCCGGCCGCGTCGAGCAGGGCGGTGTCGCCCTCGAGGTCGCGCGGGTAGCGGTCCAGGTCCTCGGTCGGACCGAACTGCAGCGGATTCACGAACACCGACACGACGACGACGTCGGCCAGCTCGCGCGCCCGCTCGACGAGGGCGAGGTGCCCGGCGTGCAGGGCGCCCATCGTCGGCACGAGCGCGATGCGCCGACCGGCCCGCCGCGCCTCCTGCAGCCGCTCGCGGAGGTCGCCGATGCGGTGGACGGTGCTGATCACCCGACGATGCTACCGGCGGTCCCACGGCCGCCCGGGCCCTCGGCACCGAGACGCCGTGCTCCTCCGCGAGGCACCGCCTCCCGAGCGGCGTCCCACCCGGGGAGCGGCGTCACGAGCGGCACCGCGCGTCAGCCCGCCGCGCGGCGCAGGGCGTCGTCGACGGAGGAGCGGACGAGGCTGGAGAGGAAGAAGCCCGGCTTCTCGACGCCGATGCCCGCCAGCAGTCCCGCCGCCTGGTCGACGATCGCGGTCGAGAAGGTCGTGGCGGTCGAGACGGCCTCCGCGTAGGCGGCGCGGTCCGACTCCGCCACGGAGACCGGCTCCCCGCCCATCTCGACCACCAGCGCCTGCGCGATCGGCAGCACCGGGCCCGGTGCCGACACGGCGAAGTAGGTCTCGGCGAGGCGCGCCAGGTCGAGGCTGGTGCCGCTGAAGGCCATCGCCGGGTGGACTGCCAGGGGGATGACCCCGGAGGCGAGCGCCGGAGCGAGCACCCCGTAGCCGTGCTCAGGCGCCGTGTGCAGCACCAGCTGGCCGGGCTGCCACGCTCCGGTCGCGGCGAGCCCCGCGACCAGGGCGGCGATCTCGCTCCCGGGGACGGCGACGATCACCAGCTCGCTGCGCTCGACGAGCTCGGGGATCGCGAGCACGGGGACTCCGGGGAGCAGCGCGTCGGCGCGCTCGCGGCCGCTCTCGCTGGTGGTGGCGATACCGATCACGGCGTGGCCGGCCCCGGCGAGCGCGGCACCGAGCACCGGGCCCACGCGTCCGGCACCGATCACGCCGACGCCCAGGCGTCCGTCGCGGCGGTTCTCAGGCATGCGGCTCCCCCTCCGGAGCGGGCCAGTCGGGCAGGGCGGGTGCGGCCGCGCGCCGCCCCCACTGGTGGCTCGCGTCGCGGTCGGCGGCCCGCACTCCGGCCGTCGCGAGGCTCTCGAAGAAGGCGAGTCCGTCGGCCGCGCTCATCACCGGCACGAGCGGAGTGACGGGGCCGGCCACCGTGTGCACGCGCGCCGAGGCCAGCCCGAGCAGGCGCTGGAGCGGTCCCTGCTGGACCCCGACGCTCTGCATCCGCGCCAGGGGCACCACGGCGACCCGCCGCCAGACCGCTCCGCTGCGCAGGATCGCGACCTCGTCCGTCAGCCGGTACCCGGTCCTCCGGAACGAGAAGGGGCGGAGCCACACCGCCGAGCGCGGCGCCCGGGTGAAGCCGGCCGCGTCGCGGTGCCGAAGCGCGTCTCCGACGGGCGTCGACTCCGCTCCCTCAGCCGGTCCGGGCAGCAGGAGGGCGAGGACGCGCTCGACCGCGGCGAGGTCGCCGACGGGCAGGATCGTGGTGTTCGGCTCGCCGTTCGCCCCGCGGGAGGCCGCGTGGCCGGCGCGGTCGATCCGCACCTGCCACCAGCCGAAGGGGCGCCAGAGCAGCGGCTGCGTGATCTCGACGGCGTGGATCCGGCCGGGCGGGATCGTGTCGCTGCTGGTCGAGAGCACGCCGTAGCCGACCCGCACGCCGTCGGGCGTCGCGGCGATCGAGTACCGGAGCGAGCGCACGAACTGTCGGACGTAGTAGCTGCCCGAGCCGATCAGGCCCGGCAGGATCGCGAAGAGCACGTAGGGCGAGCCGTAGACGGCGACGAACACCACGGCGACGACCGAGGCGGCCAGGAACAGCGTGAAGCCGCTGAAGACGAGCGAGCCGAGGAGCCGGCCCGGCGGGATCGAGACGACCGACTCGGGCGGCGTCTCGTCCTGAGGCTCGCCGAACTCCTCCAGCCGGCGCGCCAGGAACCCGCCCGCCGGAGCCGCACCGTCGACCGTCGCCTCCCGCTCGCGCACCCCGGAGGCGAGCCGCAGGATGTCGCGGCGCAGGGCGTCCACCAGCCGCGAGCCGAGGTACGACAGCTGGACGTTCGCGTCCTGCCCGGCCACGCTCACCTCGAGCTTCGCGGCCCCGAACAGCCGCGCGAACAGCGGACGCTGCACCGCGATGCCCTGGATGCGGTCCAGCCGCGCCCGCCGGTTGGTCCGGAAGAGCACGCCGGAGCGCACCTCGACGAGCTCGTCCGTGATGCGGAAGGTGTGCATCCGCCAGGACAGCCAGAACGCGAAGACGGCGACCGCCAGGCCCACCGCGACCGCCAGCAGCGCCCAGCCGACGAGACCGCGGCGCAGCAGCTCGTCGACCGGATCGCCGCTCTCGAAGCCCTCCGGCCCGGGCAGGAACAGCTCGACCAGGCGCTCGCGGAGGTTCGTGATCACGATGCCGAGGACGACCAGCAGGCCGATCCCGCCCTTGAGGACCGGGGTCGCGGGATGGAGGCGGTGCCACTCCCCGTCGGCGAGGTCCGTCTCGACGGCGCGGAGCTCGGTCACAGGCCGGCCCGGCGCGACTCGGCGAGCTCGACCAGGCGGTCGCGGAGCTCCTCCGCGTCCTGCTCGGCCAGGCCCGGGATGCTGACGCCGGTCGCCGCGGCGGCGGTGACGAAGCGGAGGTCGGCGAGGCCGAGCGCCCGGGCGAGCGGCCCGCGGTTGACGTCGATGAGCTGCATCCGCCCGTACGGCACCGACACGAAGCGCTGGAACATGATGCCGCGGCGGAAGAGGAGGTCGTCCTGGCGCAGGAGGTAGCCGTAGGCGCGCGCACGGCGCGGGGCCACGATCAGGAGGGTCACCGCGAGGGCGGCCGCGGCGGCCATCGGGATCCAGCCCCACGGCAGGCCGATCAGCATCAGCACCACGGGCACGGCGAGCAGCAGCACGCTCGACACGACGGCCGACACGATCTCGACCGCGACGTACCGGGGCGAGACGCGGCGCCACTCCCCCGTGATGTCGAGGCGGTCCCGCCGGCGTCCCCTCGCGTCGCGGCGGGTCGTCGGCGACGCGTCCTCGGGCTCGGCGGGCATGGCGTCGTCCTCACTGCCCGCGGCGATCCGGGCGTCGGCGTCAGGCGTGGTTCACCTCGCCGACGGCGCTGTCGTCGTCGTCGCTCGGCGGGATGGTGCACAGGTGCTCGGCGACCAGGCCGGCCACCAGCAGGACGAGCGCACCCACGATGGTCGCGACGTCCTGCCACACGGAGCCTAGCGAAGGGATCGCACGGCTCAGCAGGTACACCAGGATGCCGCCGGAGGCTCCGAGCAGCAGAGCACCGACGTGGCTGGACGCCTTCGCCAGCACCACGACGCGCATCGCCTGGAAGGGATCGATGGGCCGGCGCAGCGTGCCCTTCGTGGCGCGGTGGATCGGGACGGCGAAGCCGAGCACGAGGGCCGCGACCACGATCAGAGTCAGCGGAACCGTCAGCGGCGGGATGAGCACGGGGCGGCCGGCGGCGGCGATCGCGAGGTCGAGGAGGAACCCCGCGACGGCCCCGGCGAGGCCGAGTCCGAGCAGGGTGCTGATGCGGGTGCGCCTCACGGGGTCCTGCTCTCGGGGTCGGCGGTGCTGCCGCGGGCGGAGTCGCGCCCCGGCCAGGTCAACCCGGCCGGGTGGTCGGTCACGCGGTCGGTCGCCCGTGCGCGCAGCTCGGCCACGGGTCCGGCCCCGGGAAGGACCGCCGCCGGCTCGACGTCGAGCCAGGGCTCGAGCACGAACGCCCGCTCGGCCGCCCGCGGGTGCGGGAGGGTCAGATGCGCGTCGTCGCGGAGCACGCCGCCGACCGCGATCACGTCGATGTCGAGTGTCCGGTCGCCCCAGCGCTCCTCGCCCTCGCCGCGGATCCGGCCGCCGGCCGATTCGATCGCCGCCGTCGCCGCGAGCAGGTCGTCGGGCTCGAGGACGGTCGAGCCGGTCACGACCGCGTTGAGGTACCCGGGCGCGTCCTCGTCGACGCCCTCGGGCTTCCACGCGGGCGACTCGACGACCTTGGACACCGCCTCGATGCGCAGGCCCGGCGTCGTGGCGAGGGCCCGCAGCGCCTCCTCGAGGTGCGCCAGGCGGTCGCCGAGGTTGCTGCCGAGCGCGAGCACGACGTGGCGCACCGGGCGGACGCGCTCCTGGCGCGGCCTCACGAGCGGGTCCTCGTGATCTGCACGGCCACGTCCTCGAACGGCAGCGGGATCGGCGCGTCCGGCTTGTGGACGGTGATGCGGACGACGTCGGCGGCGGCGAAGCCCAGGGCCACCCGGGCGAGGCGCTCGGCCAGGGTCTCGATGAGGTCGACCGGGTCGCGGGTCACCGCGTCGGCCAGGGCGATCGCGAGCTCGCCGTAGTGCACCGTCTCGGCCAGCGCGTCGCCCTCGGCCGCCGGCGCGGTGTCGAGCCAGACCGTCGCGTCGATCACGAAGTCCTGGCCGTTCTCGCGCTCGAAGTCGAAGACGCCGTGGTGCGCGCGCACGCGCAGCCCGGTGAGGGTGATGGAGTCGCGCACGGCCAGGGCGGCGGGGTCGATCGCGGTCACGGGGTCTCCTCCTGGAGTCGGGCGGCGAGGGCCAGGGCGCGGGCGGACGAGCGGACGTCGTGGACCCGGACGCCCCAGGCGCCGTGCTCGGCGGCGACGAGGCTCAGCATGGCGGAGACCTCGTCGCGCTCGGCGGCCGGGGCGCCGGCGGGGGCGAACGGAGCGAGGAACCGCTTGCGCGAGTGGCCGACCAGGACCGGGAAGCCCAGCGAGACGATCGCGTCGAGCCCTGCCAGCAGCGCCCAGTCGTGCGCGCCGACCTTCGCGAAGCCGAGACCCGGGTCGAGCAGGAGGCGGTCGTCCCGGATCCCGGCCTCACGGGCGGCGTCGACGCGGCGCGCGAGCTCGCCGCGGACGTCCGCCACCACGTCGCCGTAGGACGCGAGAGCGGTCATGCCCGCGCTGTGCCCGCGCCAGTGCATCGCGATGTAGACGGCGCCGCGCTCGCCGACGAGCGGGAGCATCCGCGGATCGGCGAGGCCGCCGGAGACGTCGTTGACGACGACGGCGCCCGCGTCCAGAGCGGCCTCCGCTGTGGCGGCGCTCATCGTGTCGATGCTGACGCGCACCCCCTCCGCGGCGAGGGCGCGGACGACGGGCAGCACGCGGCCCTGCTCGGCGGATGAATCGACGCGCGCCGCACCGGGGCGGGTGCTCTCTCCGCCGACGTCGACCAGGTCCGCGCCGAACGCGGCGGGTCCGTCCCCGGCGGGCCGGGTCAGGTCGAGGCCGTGGCGGACGGCGTCGTCGACGGACAGCCAGCGGCCGCCGTCGCTGAACGAGTCCGGAGTGACGTTGAGGATCCCGAGGAGCGCGGCGCGGCCGGTCGGCGTGAGGTCGGCGACGGTGGTGGCCACGTCACTCCCCCCGCGCGGCGCCGATCAGCGCGATGATCTCGGCGCGTGCGGCCGGGTCGGCGAGGGAGCCGCGGGCGGCGACCGTCACGGTCGAGCTCGCGGTCTGGCGCGGCCCGCGCATCCGCACGCAGCCGTGCTCGGCGTCGACCACGACGAGCACTCCCTCGGGAGCGAGGCCCTGCTCGAGCGCGTCGGCGATCTGCTCGGTCATCCGCTCCTGGATCTGCGGTCGCGACGCGACCGTCTCGACCACGCGCGGCAGCCGGCCGAGGCCGACGACCCGCTCGCGCGGCCGGTAGGCGATGTGCGCGACGCCGAGGAACGGCAGGAGGTGGTGCTCGCAGACGGAGCGGAAGGCGAGGTCGCGCACGATCACCGTCTGGTCGAGCGGCGACTCCTGGCCGCCCTCGACCACCGCGAACGTCTCGGTCAGCTGGGCTGCGGCGTCGTCGTCGAACCCGCCGAAGAACTCCTCGTACGCCTCGGCGAACCGCCGCGGCGTATCGAGGAGTCCCTCGCGGCCCGGGTCGTCCCCGATGGCCGCGAGGATCTCGGCGACGGCCGCCTCGATGCGCGCCTTGTCGACGGGCACGCGCGCGCTACGCCGTCGCGGGGCGCGGGTTGATCAGCGGCGGGCGCTTCGGCGCGACCTCGTCGGCACCGGCGGAGGAGACTCCCCCGTCGGTCGCACCCGAGTCGATCGGCGCCTTGGCGACCGGGACCGCGATGGGCGGCAGGTCGGACAGGGGGCGCTTGTCGCTCGAGAGCCACTGCGGGCGCTCGTCGATGCGGCGGACGTCCTTGAAGATCTCGGCCAGCTGGTCGTGGTCGAGCGTCTCCTTCTCGAGCAGCTCCATCGCGAGGCGGTCGAGGATGTCGCGGTTGTCGTTGATGACCTGCCACGCCTCGTCGTGCGCCTGCTCGATGAGCTGGCGCGTCTCGGCATCGACCGTCTCGGCGATCTGCTCGGAGTAGTCGCGCTGGTGGCCCATGTCGCGGCCGAGGAACATCTCGCCCGACGACTGGCCGAGCTTGACCGCTCCGACGTTCGCGGACATGCCGTAGTCGGTGACCATCTTGCGCGCGATGGAGGTCGCCTTCTCGATGTCGTTCGACGCTCCGGTGGTGGGGTCGTGGAAGACGATCTCCTCCGCGACGCGGCCGCCCATCGCGTACGTGAGCTGGTCGAGGAGCTCGTTGCGGGTGGTGGAGTACTTGTCCTCCAGCGGGAGCACCATCGTGTAGCCGAGGGCACGACCGCGCGGAAGGATCGTGACCTTGGTCACGGGGTCGGTGTGGCGCATCGCCGCCGCCGCCAGAGCGTGTCCGCCCTCGTGGTAGGCGGTGATCAGCTTCTCCTTGTCGCGCATGACCCGCGTGCGGCGCTGCGGCCCCGCGATGACGCGGTCGATGGCCTCGTCGAGCGCGCGGTTGTCGATCAGTTGCGCGTTGGAGCGGGCGGTGAGCAGTGCGGCCTCGTTGAGGACGTTGGCCAGGTCGGCGCCGGTGAAGCCCGGGGTCTTGCGGGCGACGACCTCGAGGTCGACTCCCCCGGCGAGCGGCTTGCCGCGGCCGTGGACCTCGAGGATCCGCTTGCGGCCGAGCAGGTCGGGGGCGTCGACGCCGATCTGGCGGTCGAAGCGGCCCGGACGCAGCAGCGCGGGATCGAGGATGTCGGGGCGGTTCGTCGCCGCGATCAGGATGACGTTCGTCTTGACGTCGAAGCCGTCCATCTCGACCAGCAGCTGGTTGAGGGTCTGCTCGCGCTCGTCGTGACCGCCGCCCATGCCGGCGCCGCGGTGGCGGCCGACGGCGTCGATCTCGTCGACGAAGATGATGGCCGGCGAGTTCTCCTTCGCCTGCTGGAACAGGTCGCGGACACGGCTCGCGCCGACGCCGACGAACATCTCGACGAAGTCCGATCCGGAGATGGAGTAGAAGGGGACGCCCGCCTCGCCCGCGACCGCGCGCGCCAGCAGGGTCTTGCCGGTGCCGGGAGGGCCGTAGAGCAGGACGCCCTTCGGGATGCGGGCGCCGACGGCCTGGAACTTCGCGGGCTCCTTGAGGAACTCCTTGATCTCGTGCAGCTCCTCGATCGCCTCGTCGGCGCCGGCGACATCGCCGAACGTGACCTTGGGCGACTCCTTCGAGACGAGCTTCGCCTTCGACTTGCCGAACTGCATGACGCGGTTGCCGCCGCCCTGCATGCCCGAGAGCATCAGCCAGAAGAACGCGCCGATCAGCAGGATGGGGAGCAGGAAGCCGAGAGCCGAGAGGAACCAGTTGGTCTGCGGGACCTCGTCGTTGTAGCCGGTGCTGCCGAGATCGGCCGCGGACACCGCGTCGACGACCTCCGCGCCGCGAGGGGCCACGTAGTAGAACTGCACCTGCGTGCCGTTGTCGCCGTCGGCCTGCTTGAGCGTGAGATCGACGCGCTGCTCGCCGTCCACGATCTTCGCCGAATCGACCTTGCCGTCCTTCAGGAGGTCGAGACCCTCCTGCGTCGTGACCGGCCGGAAGCCGGACATGGTGATCAGCGAGGAGCCGATCCACACCGCGACGATCGCCAGGACGACGTAGAGGATGGGACCCCGGAAGATGCGCTTCACGTTCATGCTTGTTGCGGGTGCGACACCCGGCGCCTTTCTGACGAGGAGATTGTGCCTGCCAGGCTACCTCCCGCACTCTGAGCGCCGCCCACGCGTTCGCCGTGGGCCGAACGGCCGCGGGCTGTGTGGTCTGGCGGGGATGCGGCGGGCCGCATCGCCGCGCGCGGTCGGCTTCGCGAGGTGGTGCGTTCCGCAGAGCGGGTCTCGTCGGACTGCCGGGAAACGCTGACACGCGTTTCCCGGTCCGCGTCCTCTGCATTGTGGGTGGAGGTCGCGGGGATCGGCGCTTCGGCGGTAGGGACGCGCCGCGAGAACGCAGGAGTTGTCGCACTCGAGCTCGACAGCGACGACTACTGCGGTCTCGGGGGGGGGGCGAAGGTGTTCGAGCGGGGCGCGCCGCGAGAACGCAGGAGTTGTCGCACTCGAGCTCGACAGCGACAACTACTGCGGTCTCGGGAAGGAGGCGAAGGTGTCCGAGCAGGACGCGCCGCGAGAACGCAGGAGTTGTCGCACTCGAGCTCGACAGCGACAACTACTGCGGTCTCGGGAAGGAGGCGAAGGTGTTCGAGCGGGGCGCGCCGCGAGAGCGCAGGAGTTGTCGCACTCGAGCTCGACAGCGACAACTACTGCGGTCTCGGGGGGGCGAAGGTGTCCGGGCGGGGCGTGCCGCGACGAGGGGCAGCAGGCGCGGACGGACGGACGGGCCCGCCCGGCCCGCGTCAGGCCGACTCGAGGAGGGGCTCCGGGTCGCGGAGGACGGGCACGAGGCCGCGGCGGCGGCGGGCGGCGGCCAGCACGGTCACGGCGAGCGCCCCGACCAGCCAGAGCACGAGCACCAGGACCGCGTGCGCGACTCCGATGCTGCCGCCGGCGATCAGCGAGCGGAACGCCTCCACCGTCCAGGTCAGCGGCAGCACGCCGTGGATCGCCTGGAAGAAGGCAGGCGCGGTCTCGACCGGGTAGGTGCCTCCAGCCGAGGACAGCTGCAGCACGATCATCAGCAGCGCCAGGAACCGGCCCGGGGCGTCCAGCAGCGCGATCAGCGCCTGGTTGATCGCCACGAAGGTGAGGCTCGTGAGCACGGCGATCCCGATCAGCCCGGGCAGGTTCGACGCCTCGACGCCCACTCCGAAGCGGATGACGAGCGCGGCCAGGACGCCCTGGGCGACCGCCATCAGCGCGCCGGGCAGGTAGCTGCGCAGCGCGATGACCCAGGCGGGCCGGCGCGCGGCGAGGAGGCGGGAGCTGAGCGGGGCGCTCATCAGGTAGAAGGCGAGCGCGCCGACCCAGAGCGCGAGCGCCATGAAGTAGGGGGCGAGGCCGTAGCCGTAGGACGGCACGCGGTTCATCCGCTCGGCGTCGATCCCGACCGGGGCGGCCGCGACGGCGCTGAGCTCCTGAGCCTGCTCGCCGGTGTAGGTGGGCACGTCGTCCGCGCCGTCCGAGAGCTTCGTGTCGAGGGTGCGCGATCCGGAGGCGAGCGAGTCGATCCCGTCGGCGAGGTCCTGCGAACCGGTGGCCGCGTCGGCCGAGCCGGTCGCGGCGGTCTCGGCGCCGTCCGCGAGGTCCGAGGCGCCCGTCGCGAGGGCGGCCGTCCCGGAGGCGAGGTCGGAGGCGCCGGCGGCCGCGGAGGCGATTCCGCTGGTGAGCGGGCCGACCGCGCCGGAGAGGGTGTCCACTCCGCCGGCGACCTGCGCGGCTCCGCCGTCGAGGGTCGCAGCTCCCTGGGCGAGGGCCTGCGCACCGGTCTGCAGCTTCTGGGCGCCGTCGGCGGCGGAGGTCGCCCCGGTGGACAGAGCGGCGGTGCCGGTCGCGAGGTCGGCGGCTCCGCCCGAGACCGTGGCGGCACCGGCGGCGAGCGCCGTCAGTCCGCTGCCGTCGTCGCCGACGAGCGCGGTCGCACCGGAGGCGAGCGTCTGCGCGCCCGCGTCCGCCGAGGCGGCTCCGCCCGCGAGAGCGGCCGCACCCTGCTCGAGGGCGGTCAGCTCGGCCACGCGCTGGGCGTCGGACAGCGAGTCGTACCGCGAGAGCAGGGAGGCGAGGCCGGAGTCGACGCCGGTCGCCCCGGTGGCGAGTTGCGGAGTGGCGGTCGCGAGCGCTCCCGCGCCGGTCGCGAGCTGCTGGGCTCCTGCGAGGGCCTTCCCCGCTCCGTCGGAGAGGGAGGCGGACCCGGTGGCCAGCGCCTCGGCGCCGGACGCCGCCGAGGACGCGCCGTCCTTCAGGGTCGACGTCCCCGCGGCGAGGTCGGTGGCGCCCGAGGCGAGCGACGCCGCTCCGCCGTCGAGCTGCTGGGCGCCGTCGGCGACCGTGCGGGCTCCCGTGTCGAGCGCCGCCGCCTGGTCGGGCAGCTGCCCGGTCCCGCTCGCGATCCGCTGGAGTCCCGACGAGAGGTCGGACGCTCCGGAGGCCGCGCTCCCCGCGCCCGAGCGGAGGGAGTCGGCGCCGGTCGCCATTTGCGCGGTGCCGTCCTGCAGCTGCGCTAGCCCGACGACCAGCTCGGAGGAGCCGGACGCGGCGGTCCCGGCGCCGTCCGCCAGCTGAGCGGCGCCGTCGGCCGCCTGCTCGAGGCTCGAGTGCACATCGGTGAAGCCGAGGTAGACGTTCTCGAGGTAGGTCGCGCCGACCTTCTCCTCCAGCGTCTTCGTCACGGTGGTGCCGATGGTGGAGGCGATGTTGCCGACGATCAGGTTGGCCGCGTCGTTCGTCTCGATCGACAGCTTCGCCTGCACGGCCGCGGCGGGGTCATCGCCGCCGACGGAGGCGACGTCGGCCGAGAAGCCGGCCGGCACCGTCAGGACGGCGAGGACGTCGCCGGAGGCGAGCTCGCGGGACGCCTCGTCGGCACCGGTCGCCGTCCAGGCGAAGTCCGAGCCGGAGGTGTCGGTGGTGAGCTGCTCGGTCAGGTCGTCGCCGAGGGCGAGCGCGGAGCCGTCCGAGGCGGTCGCGCCGGTGTCCTCGTTGACGATCGCGGCGGGCACCGTGTCGAGGTGGTGCGTGGGATCGAGGTTGGCCGAGGTCAGCAGTCCCGCGTAGATCAGCGGGATGAGCGCGATCGCGGCGAAGACGACGACGAGGCGCGGGTTCACGGCGCGCAGGGCGCGGCGGAGCGGGGAGGTGGTCATGGTCCTTCTACTTCGTGGAGTGCAGGGCGGCGAGCCGCGGCGAGGCGACTCCGGTGACGAGGAGCTCGGCGATGTCGGCGGAGGCCGAGGCCGCGGGACGGCGGGCGTCGCCGTCGAGGAGCCAGCCGACGACAAGCCAGGTGGTGCCGGCGGCAAGGAGGACGGCGAAGCGCTCGACGCGGGCGTGGTCGCCGCCGCCCGATCCGCGCTCGGCGAGGGGCGAGAAGGCGAGGAGCCGCTGCGCGAGGAACGCGACGACCGACTCCTGCACGGCGCGGGCCGTGCCTCCGCTCAGCACGCGGCGGTAGAAGTCGGCGTGCACGAGCAGGCCCTCGAGGAGCCCGCGGACGATGCGGGGGACCGCGCCCTCCCAGTCGGCGGGGGCGGTGCCGGGAGCGACGTCGCCGAACAGCGCGTGCATCCGCTCCACCGCGGCGGCCTCGATCAGGGACGGCACATCGCCGAAGTGCTGGTAGAAAGTGGGGCGGCTGACGCCCGCGGCGCCGCAGAGCTCCGTGATGGAGGGCTGGTCGTCGCCCGGGCGGTCGAGGGCACTCGTGATCGCGGTGAGCAGGAGCTCGCGCGAGCGGGTGAGCCGCGGATCGGTCACGGGGTCCTACTTCCCGGCGCGAGAAGCGCCTTCTTTACGTCCGTCATATAACTTACAACCGTAAAGAAGAGCGCGCAAGCGTCAGGAGGAGGGCGGCTCCGGGAGCAGCGTCGCGATGGCGGACGTGTCGACGATCACCGAATCGTGCGGAGTCAGTCCCGGGCTCCGCGGCGTCGGCACCGGCAGGCGCACGAGCAGGGCGCCCGGATCCACGCCGAAGCGCCCGGAGCGGGTGCGGCCGACCGGATCGCCGTCCAGCTCGGCGAGCACCGGCTGGTCGAGCTCGAACGAGAACTCGCGACCGGGCCACTGGCGGAGGGAGGCGAGCCCGTTGCGGTTGCCGGTCGCCACGTCCAGCGCGAGGCCGAAGCGCCGACGCAGCAGCACCAGCTCCAGGTCGCCGTCGTCGAGCACGGCTCCGGCGGCCAGCTCGATGTTCGCGACCACGGAGCTGCAGTTGCAGGCCAGCACCATGAAGCAGCGCTGCGGAGGCTCCTCAGCGCCGTCGATCGTGAGGGTCACCTCGAATCCGGCCTTGAACATCGCCGGCGCCCCCGCCGCGAAGTAGGCGCCCCAGCCCACCCGCTTCTTCAGCTCCTCGTCCGTCTTGTCCATGATCTCGGCGTCCAGGCCCACCCCGCCCATCACCATGAACACCCGCTCCTCGCCGTCGTCGAACGCGGCCGTGCCCACGTCGATCGCGCGGTCCTGCCCGAGCAGGGCGATCTCGACCGCCTCGGGCAGCGAGCCGAGCGGGATCCCGAGGTTCCGCGCGAGGAGGTTGCCCGTGCCGCTGGGCAGCAGGCCGTAGGGGACGCCGGTCCCCCGCAGCACCGTGGCGACGGCGCGGACGGTGCCGTCGCCTCCCATCGAGCAGACCAGGTCCGGGCCCGCCTCGAGTGCGGCGCGGGCCGCGGCGGCACCGGAGTCGCCCGGGCTGGTCTCGAACCAGAGCGGCTCGTTCCAGCCGTGGCGGCGCGCGATCGTCGCGACCAGGTCCTCCGCGGCGCCGACGTCGTCGAACTTGCTCGGGTTGATCACGACGGCGACGGTGCGCTTCTCGGGTGCCTTCACCCCGTCAGTCTGACGGCACCGGCGACCGGTCCAGTCGCGCGGACGCCTCCAGGGCGAGCACGGCGCCGATCTCGGCCGAGAGCGTGGCGGGCAGCGACGGAGGCGCGTCCCAGCGGGGCCCGGCCAGCAGCACCCCGCGGCGGACACTCGAGCTCTGCAGTGCGGCGACGCTGCCGGCGACGAAGCCGCGGACGCGAGCCGCCACCGCGGGCGCGACTCCGGCCGTCGTGGCGAGGTCGACGAGGTGCCGGTAGGCGATGCCCCCGAACAGGGCGCCGTCCCCCGATCCCTGGTCGACGAAGACGCCGTCGGGGGCGAGCCGGTCCAGCAGGTCCTCGGCCGTGCGGGAGGCGTGGGCGACCAGGCGGGGGTCGGGCCGCAGGCGGTGCAGGGCGAGCGCCGCGCCGATGTAGACGGCGTGGTTGTAGCTGAAGGCCCAGTCGTCGCGCGCGGAGCCTCCCTCGCGGCCGATGCCGTCTGCGACGAAGCCGGTGTCGTCGTCGCGGAGGCGCACGTGCATCCAGTCGAGGGCGGCGCGCGAGAGCTCCTCCCGGCCGTCGGGCCGCAGCCGCTCCAGGCGCGCGCCGAGGATCGCGAACGGGCCGTTCGCGGGCGCGTTCTTGTAGTCCAGCTGCCGGCGGCGCCAGGCGAGGCTCGCCCCGTGGCGGAGGTTCCAGCCCTTCGCGACGGCGAAGCGCCACAGGCGGTCGGCCCGTTCGAGGAAACGCGGGTCGCCCGAGGCCTCCCCGAGGCGGGCGAGCGCGCCACCGAGCCACATCATGTCGTCGAAGTAGCCGTTGACCAGGCGCCCGCCGTTGCGGAGGCGGATCGCGCGGTGGATCCGCCGGGCCCGCTCCAGGTGCGCCTCGTCGCCCGTGCGCTCGAAGGCGTCGACGGCCGCGTCGATCGCGTGCGCGAGCCACCAGTAGTTGAACTCGAGGTCGGCCCGCAGCGAGGTCGGGTAGCTCATGTGGTAGCCCAGCAGGGGCACCGCGAAGAGCCGCTCGAGGCTCTCCTGCGCGGTGTCCGCGGGGCTACTCGTAGACGTGCGGGGCGAGGACGGCGACATCGCGGAGGTTGCGGTAGCGCTCGGCGTAGTCGAGCCCGTAGCCGATCACGAACTCGTTCGGGATGTCGAAGCCGACGTAGGCCACGTCGACCTCGACCTTGGCGGCCGCGGGCTTGCGGAAGAGCGCGCAGATCTCGACGGACTCGGCGCCGCGGCTGCGGAGGTTGCCCTGCAGCCACGAGAGCGTGAGGCCGGAGTCGATGATGTCCTCGACGATCAGCACCTTGCGGTTCGTGATGTCGGAGTCGAGGTCCTTCAGGATCCGCACGACGCCGGAGGACTTGGTGCCGCTCCCGTAGGACGAGACGGCCATCCAGTCCATGACGATGTCGAGCTTGAGCTCGCGGGCCAGATCGGCCATCACCATCACGGCGCCGCGCAGCACCCCGACGATGAGCAGGTTCTCGCCCGCGTAGTCGCGCTCGATGGCGCGGGCCAGGTCGCGGATCCGCTCGTGGATCTCGGCCTCGGTGTAGAGGACCTCGGTGATGTCGTCGGCGATGTCGGCTGCTTCCACCCGGCCACTCTACGGGTGACCGGCCCCCGTCTCCCCTCCGCGAGACTCCGCTCTCGTACACCTCCGTCGGCGAGTCGCGTGCCGGAGCGGCGTCTCGCGGGGAGGGGCCGCGGGTGCGAAGACGAGGGTGGTGCCGCGGCGGGTGGCGAGGACGCCGGGGAGGTCGACGCCCTTCTGGCCGTGCCAGTCGGTGACCAGCGCGGCGACCGCCAGCGTCTGCGAGCGCGAGAGCGCGACTCCGAACTCGTTCGCCACGACCAGGCGGATGATCCGCTGCCGCAGCGCCGGCGGGTCCGCGGCGAGCCCGCGCGCGTCGACCGTGACGTGCCCCGCCTCGTCCTGGCCCACCAGCTCGAGCGCCCAGTCGAGGGCGAGCGCGTCGAGCGCGTCCCCGTCCTCCCGCAGCTGCTCGGCCGTGCGCGCCAGAGCCTGGGCCACTCCCGGCCCCAGCTCGTCCTCCAGCACGGGCAGCACGCGGTTCCGCACCCGGACCCGCGAGTAGCGGGGGTCGTCGTTGTGCGGGTCGTCCCACGGCACGAGCCCCTGGTCGGAGCAGGCGAGGCGGGTCGTCTCGCGCCGCAGGCCCAGGAGCGGCCGCCTCAGCGGCCCGCTGACCGGCGCCATCCCGTGCAGCGAGGCCGCACCGGCTCCGCGGGCGAGCCCCAGCAGCACCGTCTCGGCCTGGTCGTCGAGGGTGTGGCCCAGGAGGATCGCGGCGGCGCCCGTCGCGGTCAGCGCGTCGTCGAAGGCGGGGTAGCGCGCGCTGCGGGCGGCCGCCTCCGGACCGCCCTCGGCGGACACCGTCACCACCTCGCGCAGCACCGGCGCGAGCCCCAGCGCGTGCGCCTGCTCCGCCGCCCGCCGCGCGACCTCGGCCGACGCCTCCTGCAGCCCGTGATCGACGATCACCGCGCCGGCCCGCCTCCCGCCCCGCGGGGCCTCGAAGGCGACCGCCGCCGCGAGCGCGAGCGAGTCCGCTCCCCCGCTCAGCGCGACCAGCACCAGCGCTCCGGGGTCGAGCCCGTCGAGGCTCTCGCGCACCGCCCGCCGCAGATCGGCGACGGCGGGGGTCAGGCGGGGGCGATCGGGCACATCAAGTAACGTAATGCCAGCGATCCGCCCCTCCCGCGCGCGCACCCGCGCGAGCGTTCCGGAGGCCGATCCGTCCGCCGATGCGCCGCTCACGGCGCCACCGACTCAAGGAGAGAGCATGGCCGCATACGACGTCGTCGTCGAGATCCCCAAGGGGAGCCGCAACAAGTACGAGGTCGACCACGAGACCGGTCGCGTCTACCTCGACCGCGTGCTCTTCACCTCCTTCGTCTACCCGACGGACTACGGGTACTTCGAGAACACCCTCGGCCTCGACGGCGACCCCGTCGACGCGCTGGTGCTGCTCGAGTACCCCGTCTTCCCGGGCGTGGGCGTCTCCGTCCGCCCGGTCGGCGTGCTCAACATGAGCGACGAGGCCGGCTCCGACGCGAAGGTGATCGTGGTCCCCGCGAAGGACCCGCGCTGGCAGCACATCCAGGACATCGGCGACGTCCCGGAGCAGACGAAGAACGAGATCAAGCACTTCTTCGAGCGCTACAAGGACCTCGAGCCCGGCAAATGGGTCAAGGTCGACGCGTGGGGCGACGCCGCCGAGGCGGAGCAGATCGTCCAGGACGGCATCAAGAAGCTGGCCGAAGAGGGTCACTGACCCCTCGCATCAACGAAGGAACCCCCTCCCGTCGTCTCGACAGGAGGGGGTTCTCTCGTTGTGCTGTGCGGCCGCGGCTCAGGCGGCCGGGCGGCCGACCATGCCGGCGGGCGTGCCCCAGGTGTTCCAGATGCGCACGGGCTTGCCGTAGTCGGCGGCCTCGATGATCTGGTTGTTCCCGAGGTAGATGGCCACGTGGTAGTAGTCCCCGCCGCCACCCCAGAAGATCAGGTCGCCGCGCTGGCGCTGGCTGTAGGGGACGAGCTTGCCGGCGCCGGCCATCGTGTTGTACTGGTTCGTCGCCGAGTGGGTGCCGATGTAGATGCCCGAGGACGCGTAGGAGGCCTTGGTGAGGCCCGAGCAGTCCCACTGGTCCGGGCCCATGCCGCCGAGGACGTACTCCTCGCCGAGCTGCGCCATCGCGTACGAGATCGCGTTCTCGACGGCGCCGCTGGTCGGCACCAGGACCGGAGCGGTGACCGGCTGCGGGAGCGGCTGAGCCGCCGGCTCGGCGATCGGCTGAGCAGCGGGCTGGGCCGGAGCCGGAGCCGGAGCCGGCTGCTGCTGCGCGGGCTGCGGAGCGGCGGGCTGCGGGAGGGACGCGGTCTGACGCGACGGGGCGGCGGTGTCGGCCTGCGCCGAGGACTGCTGCTGGGCGGAGCGGGCGGTGGACTGCGCCTGAGCGGCGGCCTCCGCCTCGGCCTGAGCCTGGGCGGCGGCCTCGTCGGCCTGGCGCTTCTGCTCGCCCGCGAGGTACTGGGTCTCGGCCTCGACCGAGGAGTCCTTCAGCAGAGCGAGCTGGGCGACCAGCTCCTGCGACTTCTCCTCCTGCGCCGAGAGCGACGCGCGGGCCGACTCGGCGGCGGCGTCGGCGTCCTTGCGCGCGGCGTCGGCCTCGTCCGAGAGCGCCTGGTGCTCGGTGACGGCGCGGTCGGCCTGATCGCCGAGCGACTCCGCGTTCTGCTTGTCGGCGAGGGCGTCGGCGTAGACCTTCTGCGACTGCTCCGAGAGCTGCGACATCGCGCCGAGCTGGTAGAGCAGGTCGCCCGCGTCCTTGCCCTTGGCCACGAGGCTGGCGGAGAGGTCGCCGCCGGCGGCGCGAGAGAGGTGCGCGGCCAGCAGGCCGGCGCGCATCTTCGAGGTCTGGGCCTTGGCGGAGGCGGTGGTCGCCTTCTCCTCGAGGTCGGCGACGGCCTTCGCAGCGGCGTCGAGCGCCTCCTTGGCCTGGCGCCAGGCCTCGGCCTTCTTCATCGCGGTGATCGACTTCTCGTCGACCGCGGTCTGCAGGCTCGCGATGAGGCCGGTGATCGAGTCGATCTCGGCCTGCTTGCTCGCCTCGTCCTTCTTGGCGTTCTGCACGTCGTCCCACGAGGGGTACTTCGCGTCGTCGGCGAGGGCCGGGGTGATGCCGAGGGACGCTGTGACCGCCGTGACCGCGAAGGCGGCGGAGATGACGAGCGGGAGGCGGCCCTTCCAGGCGCGCTCCCGGGGTGCCGGGGTGAAGGTGCGTGCGGTCGTCTGTGCGTCAGCCAAGGGTGACTCCTCGTTGGGCCATGAAAGGTTGGGCGTCGACGGCGGAGCCGTTGACGCGGGTCTCGAAGTGCAGGTGGCAGCCGGTGGAGGCGCCGGTCGAGCCGACGGCGGCGATCTGCTCGCCCGCCTGGACCTGCTGGCCGACGCGGACGTAGATCCCGCCGGACATGATGTGGGCGTAGCCGGTGCTGATGCCGCTGCCGTGGTCGATCAGAACCCAGTTGCCGTAGGTGCCGTTGGGGCCCGCGTAGGAGACGGTGCCGCTGTGCGCCGCGAAGATCGGGATGCCGCAGCCGCCCGCGAGGTCGGTGCCGCGGTGGTACGAGCCGGAGGATCCTCCGCCGGTCGAGATGCTGTCGCGCGGGCCGAAGGTGCCTGTGATGCGGCCTCCGGCAGGGCGGACCCAGCCGGAGTCGCTGACGGCGCTGGAGCCGCCGCCGCCCGAGGGGGCGACGTACCCGCCACCGCCGCCACCGCCGCCGCTGCCGCCGCTGGACGCGGCCGCGGCCCGGGCGGCCTCGCGGCGCGCGGCCTCGGCCTGGGCGGCGGCCTGGCGGGCGGCCTCCTCCTCGGCGAGCTTCCGGAGGCGCTCGGCCTCGCGGGCGGCGACGCCGGCCTCGTACTCGGCCACGGTCTTCGACTCGGTGTCGCGGAGCGCGGCGAGCTGCTGCTCGAGCACGACGCTCTGCTCCTGCTGCTCGGCGAGCGCGGCCTCGGACGCCTCCTGGGCGGCGGTCGCCTCGGCCAGCTTCTGCTCGGCGGCGACGCGGAGGCGCTCGCGCTCCGTCTGCGCGACCTCGGCCTGGTCGGCGAGGGAGGACGCGGTGTTGCGGGCGGTGCTGGCCTGCTCGTAGATCGCGGAGGAGCGCTCGACCAGCTTGGTCATGCTCCCGATCTTCGACAGCAGCTGGTCGGCCTGGCCGGCCTTCTGGTCGAGGAAGATGTTGACGGACAGGTCGGTGCCGGTGCTGCGGTAGAGCTGCGCGGCGAGCAGGCCCGCCTGCTGCGAGGCCTTGTCGGCCTCCTCGGCGCTGGCGGCGGCCCGGTCCTCGAGCTTCTTCGACTGGTCCGAGGCCTCGTCGAACGCCTGCTGAGCGGCGAAGTGCTCGTCGCCGCGCTGCTGCGCGAGCTGCTGAGCGGAGGCGACCTCGCTCTGGAGGTCGCCGATCAGGGACGTGATCCGGTCGACCTGAGCGGCCGCGGCGGCGGTGTCGCCCTTCGCCGCCTCGACGTCGGCCCACGACGGGTACTCGACCGCCTGGGCGGGAGTGGCGACGAGCAGGCCGGCGACGAGCGCGACGACGGCGGAGGCCAGGGCAGCACCTCGGAGTCGCCCGAGTCGCGGCGCGCCGGGGAGGCGAGCGGAACGCGGACGGCGCAGGGAGTGGGGCATGGGACCTCGGGGATAGGGGGCCCTCCCTCCGCGGCGGTGCGGCTCCGGCGCGCGGGTGGGGGGAAGAGCGATTCCGCCCCACCCTAACCGCGGCCCTGCCCGATCTCCTAGACCCGGGTCAACCCCGGACGGGGTGCACGTCGCCTGCGGAACCGTCGATTTTGCATCCTGCGCCGCGGCCCTCTATGCTTGCGTGTCGGTAGTCATGGGGGGTCGGCCGCAGGGTCGCCCCGCGAGTCTCCGGCCCCATCGTTTAGTGGCCTAGGACACCGCCCTTTCACGGCGGCAGCACGGGTTCGAATCCCGTTGGGGTCACGGATGGGTCGGTACTACCAGCACCACCAGAAGTACCAGCACCACCGGAAAGTGCGCCGGCTCGAGAGGGTCGGGGCGTGAAAATAGAACAGCCTCGAAGGCAGTATGCTTGTCTTCGCAACGAGGCCCTGTAGCGCAGTTGGTTAGCGTGCCGCCCTGTCACGGCGGAGGTCGCGGGTTCAAGTCCCGTCAGGGTCGCAAAGAGGCCCTTCCGAGAGGAAGGGCCTTTTTCAGGAGATCACCTCTCCAGCGACATCACGTCGCAACGGCTCTGTAGCTCAGTTGGTAGAGCGCACGACTGAAAATCGTGAGGTCACGGGATCGACGCCCGTCGGAGCCACTGGAACCCTCGCCTAGCTTCTACATGGCGGGGGTTTCTTCGTACCCGGAGGTTCCCGCCGCCGCGATCCGCTACGTGCGCCCGTCCTGCCGATCCGGACCGCGCCGAGCAGTGACGGCAGCCCGGATCCCGTCCAGGCGGTCTGCGTAGGCTGGCCCGGCCATGCAACCCGACGCCTTCCCGCCGCCCGATCCCGCGACGCTCGCGCCCGACTCCGCTGCGACGACGTCGTGGCCGGCCGAGCCCCTCCCCTCGGTCCACGCGCCCTACTCCTCCCTCCTCTACCTGCCCGATCCTCGGGTCCGCTGGGGCCTGCCGACCGCCGTGCTCACGATCGTCGGGATCGTCCTGCCGCTGGCCGTGCTCATCCTGCTGTTCGGGTTCGGCGTGCTCCCCTACTCCGCCGGACTCGCCTTCGCGGGGGCGCTCGCGAGCTACCTCGTCGCGCTGATCGTCCCGTTCGCGGCGTCTCGGCTGCGCGGGCTGGGCACGATGGCGGCCGACTTCGGGCTGCGGTTCCGCTGGATCGACGTGCCCATCGGGATCGGGCTCGGCATCGCGGTGCGCGTCGTGATCCTGTTCGTGCTCGCCGCGTTCGCTCCGCTCCTCCAGGACGCGCAGGGGAACCTCGACATCGACCCCGATCCGCTATGGTTCGTGCTGAGCTCGGTCCTCATCCCCGTCGTCGTCGCGCCGCTGGTCGAGGAGGTCCTCTGCCGCGGCGTCGTGATGCGCGCGGTGCGGAACCGGATGCTCCGGGGCTCCGCGGAGTCGGCGCCGCCCACCCGCGGCCGCCGCGTCTGGGCGATGGTGTTCAGCATCCTGGCGTCCACGGCGGTCTTCGCCCTGCTGCACGGGCACCAGATGGTGAACCCGGCGACGATCGTGACGCTCGGCGTGACGACGGTCACCGCGGGACTCGCGCACGGCTGGATCGCGACGATCACCGGGCGGCTCGGAGCGGCGATCGTCTCGCACGCGACGCTGAACGGCTCCGCGGTGCTGCTGCTGGCGCTGCTGCCGCTGCTGACTCCGTAGGGGGGATCTCGAGACGCCCGCTGCGCGGGCTGCTCGATCGGCAGGAGTCGGGGCGGCCCGATCGGGGGCGTGGGGTGGCGCGTCAGACGTCGTAGGTGCGCGCCCCGGGCAGCGGGCCGCGGACCTGGCGGTGGAGGCGCTCCATGTCGGCGTCGAGGGTGGCGGCGGTGCGGGCCGCGTCGGCGAGGCCGTCGAGGAGCTCCTGCGGGACCTGGCGGTCGTACTTGTAGTAGATCTTGTGCTCCAGGCTCGCCCAGAAGTCCATCGCGATGGTCCGGAACTGCACCTCGACGCAGACGTCGACCGATCCGCCGGAGAGGAACACGGGCACCTCGACGATCGCGTGCAGGCTCTTGTAGCCGTTCTCCTTCGGCTCGGCGATGTAGTCCTTCACCTCGAGCACCGTCACGTCGGACTGCGAGGTGAGCAGGTCGAAGACGCGGTAGACGTCCGAGACGAAGCTGCAGGTGATCCGCACGCCGGCGATGTCGGTGATCGCGTCGGCGATGCCGTCGAAGGTCGTCTCGCAGCCCTTGCGCTCGATCTTCTCGATCAGGCTGTCGGCCGACTTGAGCCGGCTCGTGACGTGCTCGATCGGGTTGTACTCCTGCAGCTCGCGGAACTCCTCCTGCAGGATCGACACCTTCGTGACGATCTCGTCCATCCCGAACTTGTACTGGAGCATGAAGCGCGCGAAGTCGTCGCGCAGGGCGCGGATCTCGGCGACGGTGGTGGCGTCGAGCGCTTCGGCGACGGCGTCCGTCAGCGGAGGGACGGCGTGCGCGGGTTCGGGGATGCGGGATTCCACAGTCGGACACCCTACGCGCGGAGTCGTTCGAGACCGGTGGGAGGCGCCCGGCCTAGCCTGGGAGCGTGATCACCGAGCCCCGCCCGCTGCGCTTCTGCGCGTTCGTCATGAACACCGCCTCCCACATCCAGCACGGCCTCTGGCGCCACCCCGACGCCCGGCAGCACGAGTTCGACGACGTGCAGCTCTGGATCGACCTCGCCCGGACGCTGGAGCGCGGCCGCTTCGACGCGATGTTCTTCGCCGACGTGGCGGGGCTCTACGGTCCGGCGGACGGCGACTGGGACGTCAACGCCCGCGAGGGGCTGCAGCTGCCCAGCAACGACCCGTCCGTGCTGCTCTCGGCCCTGGCGGTGAGCACCGAGCACCTCGGCTTCGCGTTCACGAGCTCGGTGCTGCAGTCGCATCCGTTCGACTTCGCCCGGAAGGTCTCGACCCTCGACCACCTCTCGAAGGGGCGGATCGCCTGGAACATCGTCACCAGCGCCCTCGACGGCGCGGCCCGCAACTTCGGCTACGACCGGCTCGAGGAGCACGACGAGCGCTACGCCTGGGCGCAGGAGTACCTCGACGTGGTCTACAAGCTGTGGGAGGGCTCGTGGGACGACGGCGCGCTCCTGCGCGACAAGAGCGGCTCCTTCGCCGACCCGGCGCGCATCCACCGCATCGACCACGTCGGGAAGCGCTACCGCGTGCAGGGGCCGCACCTCTCGGCTCCGTCGCCCCAGCGCACGCCCGTGCTCTTCCAGGCCGGCTCCTCCCCCGCGGGCCGGCGCTTCGCCGCGCGGAACGCGGAGGCGCAGTTCGTGTTCTCGGGGTCGCCGGAGAAGACCCGCGAGCTGATCGAGGACACGCGGGCCCTCGCCGCGGCGGCCGGTCGCGGAGCGGGTGCGCCCTCCTTCTACCTGGGCCTCTCCTTCATCACCGGCGACACGGAGGAGGAGGCGCGCCGCGCCGAGCGCGAGATCGACGAGTACCTCTCCTCGGACGCGTTCCTCGTGCACTCGAACCTCGGCTTCGACCCGGCGACGGGCGAAAAGCTCGACCCCGACCTGCCGCTCTCGGCGATCGAGACCTACGCCGGCCAGAGCCACCTGCAGTGGATCCGCGACGCCTCCCCCGACCGCGAGCCGACCGTCCGCGATCTGGCCCGGCTCTCGGCGAAGCTGCGCGGACGGGTCGTCGGCACTCCGGAGCAGATCGCCGACCACCTGGCGGGCTGGCGCGACGCGGGGATCGACGGGATCAACGTCGTCAACTGGATCCTGCCCGGCAGCTACGAGGAGTTCGTCGACAGGGTGATGCCGGTGCTCCAGGAGCGGGGCCTCGCGCAGACCGAGTACGCCGAGGGGACGCTGCGCCGCAAGCTGTTCGGGACGGACGAGCTGCCGGCGACGCACCCGGCGCGGGCGTACCGCGGGGCGTTCGCGGGCTGACCCCCTGCGGGCAGGGCTCTGCGCGTCCGCTGCCCCTGCACGGGCCGCTCGCCCCGCCCCGCGCACTCCGTCGGGCGGGGGACGCGAGGGCGGGTGCGGCTCCGTAGCGTCGAGGGATGATCCAGACCTGGGGAGTCCTGACCGCGCTGTACGGAGTCGTCGTGACGGCGGTCGCGGTGCTCGCGATCGTGCTGCTGGTGCTGCTGTGCCGCCTGGTGCTCGCCGCGCGCGAGAACCTGCAGGCCTCGACGCGGCTGCGCGAGCTGCAGATCGAGCGGATGCTGCTCGAGGACGAGTAGCGGGCCGCGCGTCGCCGGCCGCGACCAGGTCTCCTCGGCGAGGAGCACTCGCGGCCGACGACGCGCGGACCGGTCAGGGCAGAGCGGGTCGCGCCTCCGGGCGGGGCGCCCGCGGGATGAGCAGGCCGAGGGCGACGGCGACCAGCGCTCCGATCGCGCCGATCACGAACGTGGTCTCGAAGCCCTGCGAGCTCGGCAGCTGCACGTCGCCGACCGACACGGTCAGCTGCGCGAGCACGCCCGCGGTCACGGCGGAGGAGAGCGTCGTGCCGAGGGTGCGCATCAGCGAGTTCAGCCCGTTCGCGGCGGCGGTCTCCGAGGCGGGGACGGCGTGCATGATGAGCGTCGGCATCGCGGCGTAGGCGAGGCCCAGCCCGACGCCGATGAGGGCGTTGATCACCAGGATCTGCCACACCTCGCCGCCGAACGGGAGGATCAGCAGGTACGAGACCGCGATCAGCCCGGAGCCGGCGATCAGCACGAGCCGCGGCCCGGACTGCGCCGAGAGGCGGGCGGCGAGCGGGGACGTCGCCATCATCGCCAGGCCCGAGGGCGCGAGCACGAGGCTCGCCACGATCAGGCTCAGGCCGAAGCCGACGCCGGACGCGGTCGGCAGCTCGAGGCGCTGCGGCAGCGTGATCTGGGCGCCGAAGAACGCGAAGCCGACCGCCACCGAGGCGAGGTTGGTGAAGAGGACGGCGGGGCGGGCGGCCACCCGGAGGTCGACGAGCGGGCTCTCCTGCCGCAGCTCGTACCAGCCCCAGAGGAGCAGGACGGCGATGCCGCCGAGGCCGGAGCCCAGGATCGCGGGACTGGTCCAGCCGGAGTCGTTGCCGCGCGAGACGGCGATCAGCACGCCGCTCAGTCCGAGGGCGAGGCCGATCGTGCCGACCACGTCGAAGGTGCCCGGCGAGCGCAGCGTCGACACCGGCACGACCAGGAGGACGAGGACGATGTCGAGGACACCGAGGCCAGCGGACATCCAGAACAGGACGTGCCAGTCGGTGTTCTGCGCGATGAGGGCGCTGAGCGGCAGGCCGAGCGCGCCGCCGATGCCGAGGGTCGCGCTGACCAGGGCGATCGCACCGGGGAGCCGGTCGCGGTGGAGGGTGTCGCGGAGGATCGAGATGCCGAGCGGGATGACGCCCATCACCGCGCCCTGGAGGGCCCGGCCCACGACCAGCGTCCACACGTCGCCCGCGAAGGCGCACACGATCGAGCCGATCACGAGCACGACCAGCGCGGCCACGGCCATCCGCCGCTTGCCGTAGAGGTCGCCGAGGCGGCCCGAGACCGGGGTGAGGATGCAGGCGCTCAGCAGCGTCGCGGTGATCACCCACGCGGTCTCGGTGCGGTCGGCGCCGAGCAGCGTCGGCAGCTCGGACTGGATCGGGACGACCAGCGTCTGCATGAAGGAGGCGCTCATCCCCGCGAAGGCGAGGACGGCGGTGATGAGGCGCGGGTCCGGCGAGCGGGTCAGGGAGCGTCTGTCGGAGTCGGGCACGGCTGTCCTTCGTGTCGGCGGCGGACGCGCACCCGGACCGCAGCGGCGGGCGGGCCGTCGTCGGCGGGATCGTATCGCTCGGCTCTGCTTTCGACCGGCTCGGGTCTCAACAGCTCGGGCCGCCGCTTTGTTCCCTCCTCCTCCTTCCCGCGCGCGTCGGGCAGGACGAGGATGGGCGGATGATCGACATCGAGAGCTGGATCACCGGCTACGAGAAGGCCTGGGCCACGGACGACGCGGCAGACGTGGCCGCACTGTTCACCGAGGACGCCGAGTACTTCACGGCGCCGCACCGCGACGCGATCACTCCGCGCGACGCGATCGTGGAGTGGTGGCTGGCGGAGGAGGAGCCCGCCGACCCGACCTTCGCGTGGGGCCTGGTCGCACTGACGGAGGAGACCGCGGTGGTGGAGGGGCGCACCGTCTACCCGGGCGACCGCACCTACCTGAACCTCTGGGTCATCCGCTTCGCCCCCGACGGGCGGGCGCGCTCGTTCACCGAGTGGTACATGGAGGAGCCGGCCGACTCCGTGTCCTGACCCGCGCGGGTCCCCAGGGAGCGGCGAGGAGCCCTCAGCGGCGCCCGGTCAGAGCTGCGCGGCCGCGAAGGTGTCGCAGCTGGTGGCGTCACCCTCGAAGCCGGCCTGGAACCAGCGCTGGCGCTGCTCGGCCGAGCCGTGCGTCCACCCCTCCGGATCGACGGTGCCGGTGGCCTGCTCCTGGATGCGGTCGTCGCCGACGGCGGCCGCGGCGCCGAGCGCGTCCTGGTACTCCTGCGCCGTCACCGGCTTGAGGTAGGGCGTGCCGGTCTCGTCGGGCACCGTCGAGGCGTCGCCCACCCAGGCTCCGGCGAAGCAGTCGGCCTGCAGCTCGAGGCGCACCGAGTCCGACTCGGGGCCGGTGCCGGAGCGGTCCGCCGACTCCATCGCGCCGGTCAGGTTCTGGATGTGGTGGCCCCACTCGTGGGCGAGGATGTACATCTGCGCGAGCGATCCGCCCGAGGTGTCGAACCGGGTGCGCAGCTCGTCGAAGAAGTCGGTGTCGAGGTAGATCGTCCGGTCCGGCGGGCAGTAGAACGGGCCGACCGCGGCGGTCGCGCTCCCGCAGCCGGTGGTGGTGCTGTCCTCGAACAGGTCGACGCCGGTCGGGGTCGTGTAGGCGACTCCGAGGGTCGGAGTCTGCTCGCCCCAGTAGCGGTCGAGCGACTCGGCCGCACCCTCGAGGCGGCAGTCGACCTGCGTGTTCGCGTCGGCGCCGCTGTCGCAGGCCACCGCGGTGGAGGTGACGCCCTCCGGCGAGGACCCGCCTCCGCCGAACACCTCGCCGAGGCCCGAGAGGTTCACGCCGAGCAGCTGCGAGAGCAGCGCGAGCACGACCACGCCCACCGCACCCCCGCCGACGGCGATGCCGGTGGTGCGGCCGCGGCGGCGGACCTTGCCGCCGCTGAGCTGGGAGTCGTCGTTGAAGGTCATGCCGACGAAGCTAGCGCTCCGCGGACGGGCTCCGCTCGGGCTTGCGGTCAGCCCCAGCGCGACTCGCTGGCCGAGCGGATGATCTCGAGCAGCGCCTCGCGCAGGGGGCCGTGCTCGAGCGAGCCCGGGAACATGTCGACCTCGAGGCGGTGCGCCCGGCGCCAGGCCTCGCCGCCCGCGTCGGTGAGCGCGACGAGCTGCCGGCGGCGGTCCGACGGATCCGTGGTGCGCGAGACGTGGCCCTCGCGCTCGAGGCGCTCGATGGTGCGCGACATGGTCTGCACCTCGACGTGGGCCGCGGCGGCCAGCTCCTTCTGCGCGACGGGACCCGCCTGCAGGAGGTGCAGCACGATCAGGCCGGCGTGGGTGAGGCCGATCTCGGCGAGGGCGCCGTGCCAGGCGTGCTCGACCATCCTGGAGGCGGTGGAGAGCAGCCGGCCGGTGGGCCAGTCCTCCATCCCGGAGGCGTCGTCCGCGCGCATCTGATCAGGGTAGACCCGCTCCCGGGACACGACGGCACCGGGCGCGGGACGCTCAGGCACGGGCGCCCGGGCATCCCGGCCGCGAGGCGCGGACCGCCCCGCCCGTCAGGACGCGAAGCGGTCCGTCGCCTCGATCAGCGCGTCGAGGATCCCCGGCTCGTCGAAGGCGTGGCCCGCGTCGGCGATCATCCGGAAGTCGGCCTCGGGCCAGGCCCGGTGCAGGTCCCAGGCCGTGAAGGCCGGGGTGCACATGTCGTAGCGGCCCTGCACGATGACGGCCGGGATGTCGCGGAGGACGCCGGCGTCGCGGATCAGCTGCCCCTCCTCCAACCAGCCCCTGTGTACGAAGAAGTGGTTCTCGATGCGGGCGAAGGCGAGCGCGAAGACGGGATCGGACCAGTCCGCGATCAGCTCCGGCTTCTGCACGAGGGTGATGGTCGACGCCTCCCAGGTGGTCCAGGCGACGCCGGCGGGGCCGTGCACGGCGGGGTCCGCGTCGTGGAGCAGGCGGTAGTACGCCTCGATGAGGCTGCCCCGCTCGCCGGCCGGGACAACGGAGGTGTAGCCCTCCCAGAGGTCCGGGTAGACCGCGGCGGCGCCGCCCTCGTAGAACCACTCGAGCTCGGCGCGGCGGAGGGTGAAGATCCCGCGGAGGACGATCTCGCTGACCCGCTCGGGGTGGGTCTCGGCGTAGGCGAGGGCGAGGGTCGAGCCCCAGGAGCCGCCGAGCACGAGCCAGCGCTCGACGCCGAGGTGCTCGCGGAGGCGCTCGATGTCGGCGACCAGGTACCAGGTGGTGTTGGTCGAGAGGTCGGCCTCCGGCTCGCCGGCGTGCGGGGTGGAGCGGCCGCACATCCGCTGGTCGAACAGCACGATGCGGTACTTCTCGGGGTCGAACAGCCGCCGGTGGGCGGGCGAGGTGCCGGCTCCGGGGCCGCCGTGCAGGAACACGACGGGCTTGCCCTCGGGGTTGCCCGAGACCTCCCAGTAGAGCGAGTGGCCGTCGCCGACGTCGAGCATGCCGGAGTCGTGGGGCTCGATCTCGGGGTACAGAGTGCGCATGGCCCGCACCCTACCGACTGTCAGGGTCGCGGTCCGCGAGGCGGGCGGCCCGGCCCCGGAGTGGGCGGGAGCGCCCGCGTCCACCCGGCGCACCCGCCCCCCGCGGTCGTTACTGTGGATCGGACCTGCACGCCCCCGTCGAAGGAGCCCCCATGCCCACCACTGTGCGCGGCGTCATCGCCCGGTCGAAGGGCGCTTCCGTGGAGCTCGTCGACATCGTCGTCCCCGATCCGGGCCCGGGCGAGGCCGTGGTCGACATCGAGACCTGCGGTGTCTGCCACACCGACTTCCACTACCGCGAGGGCGGGATCAGCGACGACTTCCCCTTCCTCCTCGGTCACGAGGCGGCCGGACGGGTCAGCGCGATCGGAGAGGGAGTCACCCATGTCGCGGTCGGCGACTTCGTGGTCCTCAACTGGCGCGCGGTCTGCGGCGAGTGCCGGGCCTGCACCCGGGCCGAGCCCTGGTACTGCTTCGACACCTTCAACGCGACGCAGCGGATGACCCTGGAGGACGGCACCGAGCTCAGCCCCGCCCTCGGGATCGGCGCCTTCGCCGAGAAGACCCTCGTGCACGCGAAGCAGTGCACGAAGGTCGATCCGGAGGCGGACCCCGCCGCGGTGGGCCTGCTCGGCTGCGGGATCATGGCCGGCCTCGGTGCGGCGATGAACACCGGGAACGTGACGCGCGGCGACTCCGTCGCGGTCATCGGCTGCGGAGGAGTCGGCACGGCCGCCGTGGTCGGCGCCGCTCTCGCGGGCGCCGGCACGGTCATCGCGATCGACCGGGACCCCAAGAAGCTGGTCGCGGCCGAGAAGCTCGGCGCCACGCACGTCATCGACTCCAGCGGCCTCGACGAGGCGGGCGTCGTCGCCGCCGTGCAGGCCCTGACGAACGGCTTCGGAGCGGACGTCGTCATCGACGCCGTGGGCCGCCCCGAGACCTGGCGCCAGGCGTTCTACGCCCGCGATCTCGCCGGGACCGTGGTGCTGGTCGGGGTGCCGACTCCCGAGATGACGCTCGAGATCCCCCTGCTCGACGTCTTCGGCCGCGGCGGCTCGCTGAAGTCGAGCTGGTACGGCGACTGCCTGCCGGAGAGGGACTTCCCGATGCTGACCGGCCTCTACCTCCAGGGCCGCCTGCCCCTGGACGAGTTCGTGAGCGAGCGGATCGGGATCGAGGACATCGAGGAGGCCTTCGCCACGATGGCCGGCGGCGACGTGCTCCGCTCGGTGGTGGTGCTCTGATGGGCGCGCGGATCGAGCAGCTCGTCACGAGCGGCACCTTCAGCCTCGACGGCGGCACCTGGGACGTCGACAACAACGTGTGGATCGTCGGCGACGACTCCGAGTGCGTCGTCATCGACGCGGCCCACGACGCGGACGCGATCCTCGCGGCCGTCGGCGAGCGCCGGCTCCTCGCCGTGCTGCTGACCCACGGGCACGACGACCACCTCGACGCGGTCGAGGGAGTCCGCGCTGCGACCGGCGCCCCGGTGCTGCTCCACGAGGCCGACCGGATGCTGTGGGACGCCGTGCACCCCGGCACGGCCCCGAGCGGCGCCCTGGTCGACGGGCGGATCGTGCCCGTCGCCGGCGTCGAGCTCGAGGTGCGGCACACCCCGGGCCACACCCCCGGCGCCGTCTGCTTCGTCGCCGAGGCGCTCGGCACGGTGTTCACCGGCGACACGCTCTTCCAGGGCGGGCCGGGAGCCACCGGCCGCTCCTACAGCGACTTCCCGACGATCATCGACTCGATCACGGAGCGCCTGCTGACGCTGCCCGCCGCGACGGTCGTCCGGACCGGCCACGGCGACTCGACCACGATCGGAGCGGAGGCGCCGCACCGCGAGGAGTGGATCGCGCGCGGGCACTGACCGGGCGGGGCGGGGGCAGAGGCTGCCGGCCCTCCCGCTTCGGCGTTCTGCTCGCCCGGATGTCCGACGGGTGTGGGAGTTTCGCAACCGATGGTCGTGCTCCCTTGTTACCGTGAACAATCGCCGGTACCGTGCGAAGACCATACCGCTGGCGGGATCCCCCGTCCGCCCACCGGTTCGCTGCAGAACCCGAGAGGACACGTCGACGATGACGTCACGACCCCCGGGCGGAGGCAGGCCCTCGCGCCTGCTCGCCGCCACCCTCGCCGCATCCGCGACGATCGCCCTCGCCGCCGGCGCCGCCGTGCCGGTCGCCGTCGCCGCGACAGCGGCGACCACTCCCGCGCAGAGCCTGCTCGCGGACTTCACCTTCGACACCGCCCCGAGTGGAGGCGCCTTCACCGACAGGTCGACCCGCGCCGCCGTGAAGGGCACGCCGACCCTCGTCGCCGGCCGCACCGGGCAGGGCAGCGCCGTCTCGCTGTCGTCCTCGTTCTGGCTCGACCTCACTGCGACCGACGGGCAGCCGCTGCTGAAGGGTCGCGACTCCGTCACTCTGTCGTACGACTCCAAGCCCGCCGCCGCGGACAACGTCGGCTGGTCGGTCTTCGCCGCTCGCTCGGCCGCGACCCAGGACTACGCCCAGGAGAAGTACGTCGGCGTCCTCGACAGGACGAACGGCATCACCGTCGAGCGGTACGCCAACAGCGGCGCCCGCGACTCCTCGGGCAACCTCACCGGCCCGAGCAGCACGGAGTGGAAGCACGTCGATCTCGTGCTGAGCGCCGGCACCGCCCGCCTCTACGTCGACGCGAAGCCCGTCGCCGTCACGACGGCCGGCCCCTCCCTCGCGACGGTCCTCGGATCGACCGGCGGAGTCCTTCAGGTCGGCAAGGCCAACTGGGGCGGCGGGGAGTACTTCGCCGGACTCCTCGACAATCTGCGCGTTTACGACCGCGCCCTGACCGGGGCCGAGCTGGGCGCGACGAGCAGCACCGTGGCAACCGACCTGCGCGCCGCCCTCGACGTCCCCACGACCGTGCTCGGCGACCTGCCCGCGCAGGTCCTCGGGAACACCGTGACGTGGACCGCCTCCGGCGCCGGCGCCGCGCGCGTCTCCTCCACCGGCGCCGTGAACCTCTCGGGCCTCACCGCTCCCGTCGCCGTCCGCCTCCAGGCAGCCGTCGCCGGGCAGACCTACGCGTGGGACAGCACCCTCGCCGTGCCCGGCGGGCGCATCGCCACCTCCGTCAAGACCGTCACCACGACGAACGGAGTGAAGGACGACCCGCTGGCGTACAACGACGACCGCCGCGCGGACTCGCTCTTCACGGCCGCACTGCCCGCCGGCGCGGCCACCTGGGAGCCGCTGAACCGCTCGCAGTCGATCCTCTCCGTCCTCAAGGACGGCGATCAGGCGCAGCGCCCGAACGCCCAGATGGGCTCGCCGCTGCTGTTCCGCTCGAAGGACGGCTCGCTCGGCGCGGTCTCGTCGCAGAACAACGCCACGGACTCCGTCTACCTCTGGAGCTCCGCCGACGGCCGCACGTTCCGCGACCAGCGCGTCCTCCGGGTCGCGCCGGGCTCGGTCGTGACCGACCCGCGGATCGTCTTCGACTCCGCCCTCGGCGTCTACAAGCTGTTCTGGACCGATCTGCTCACCACCGAGGGCCGCGTGACGCTGTTCACGGACCTCGCCTCCGGCACCGCTCCCGGAGCGACCACCCGCGCCGACGCCCGCGTCCCCGGTGTCCAGGGCTCGGGTCTCCCCGCCGGGTTCACCCAGGGCCAGGCCGGCGAGACGGCGCTGACCTCGACCGAGTTCAGCACGTTCTACCGCGAATACGTCGACCTGAAGAACACCGGTGTGAAGTCGCTCAGCGGCTCCGTCGACTCCGGCGCCGGATCCGCTGCGATCGCCGCAGCGCTCCCGGGGCAGGCCGTGATGGAGTACAACGACGGCTCGACCAAGTCGCTCAACGTCGACTGGCAGGACGATCTGACCACCGCCGTCGACACCTCGCGTCCCGGGACCTACCGGGTCACCGGCTCCGTCCAGCAGGACCCCGAGGCGATGGTCAACGAGGCCCGCGCGGATCCGCACGTCTTCTTCAACGAGGACGACGGCTACTACTACCTCACGGGCTCGCACTACGGTCAGGACTCGCTCGGCCCGATCGAGGAGAGCTCCAGCTACCGCAAGATCGGCCTCAAGCGCTCGAAGACCATCGCCGGTCTCGACTCCGCTCCCGAGCAGATCGTGATCGACCCCGACGCCGGCACGCCCGGTCGCCAGAGCCAGTACCCGAACACCTTCTACGGCTGGGGCGGATACATCTGGGCGCAGGAGTTCCACAAGATCAACGGCACCTGGTGGATCGTCGCCGGCATGAACAAGGGCTACGCGCCTGTGGGCGGCTGGTGCGACAACACCGTCCTGATCCCCTACACCGGGACCGACGCCTCGATCGCCGAGGGCGGATTCCTCGACCAGACGAAGTGGGGCGAGCCGGTCGTCCTCGAGGGCGCGGCCTTCGACGTCAGCTACATCGACCGCCAGGAGAACGGCGCCACCCAGGGCTACTGGGTCCTGCCCAACGGCAACACGCTCTCCCTCGCCAAGGCGACCATGGGGCCCAAGGGCACCGTCCCGCTGGTGACCGGTGCGGTCACCCGCATCTACGGCGAGAGCCAGCCGTGGGAGTCGGGCAAGCGCTCGCCGACCCCGTCCGACACCACCGAGGGCAACGACCAGGGCGTCGTCGAGGCGCCGTTCATCGTGTCCAAGGGAGGACGCATGTACCTCACCTACTCGGGCGGAACGGTCGACAAGTACTACTCGCTCGGCCTGCTCACGGCCGACGCGAGTGCCGACCTCCTCAACCCCGCGACGTGGACGCAGACCGCGTTCCCCGTGCTGGACACCGAGGACACCTACCTGGGCCGCCTCGGCGCGGACGAGACGCAGTACTTCTCGCGCCAGCAGGCCGGCACCGGGCACAACTCGTTCGTCGAGGACGAGTCGGGCAACCTGCTCCTCGCCTACCACGCCCGCCCCTACCCGGACCCGCACACGGCGACCGATCCGCAGAACGCGGGCGGCCTGTTCGATTCGGACCGCAACACCTGGTTCAAGGGCGTGAACATCCGCGCGAGCGGCCGGCTCGACCTCTCGCTCTCGAAGGAGCAGGAGGTGGCCTCGGCCAACCGCACCGTCACGGCGACGATCACCGTGAAGGCGCCGGCTGTGCCCGTCACCGCCACTGCAGCGGCTCGCTGCGTCGCGGGCAAGGTGGTGGTCACGCTGACCACCGTCAACAAGGCCGCGTCGACCGCCGACCTCCGCTGGAACACCCTGTGGGGCGCGAAGACGCAACAGATCGATGCGGGCCGGACCGCCTCGCTGGCCGTGACCACGCGGGCCGCCTCGGTCGCCGCCGGCACCGTCCAGGGGGTCGCCACCGTCGGCAGCGCCTCCGCTCCCGTGAGCGCCGCCTACCCGGCGCTCCGCTGCGGCTGACCTGACCGGGTCCTCCGACCGACGACGCCCGGCCGCCTCTCACCTGAGGGCGGCCGGGCGTCGTCGTTCCGGTCTGCGGTGATGTGCCGGGCGACCGGGTCGCGACCCTCGATGATCTCGGCGGTGCAGCCGGCATCGCGGGAGAAGACCCACCGGATGACGCGGCCGCGTCGGACGACCGGACCGTTGCGATCCACGAACGACTCCCCGTCGAGGGGAGGTCGTCGGTCGGCGACGTACGGGGTGTCGTGAGTCGGACGGGAAGAGGCGAGCCGGTCTGCCGCTGCTGCACGAACCGGCCCGCCCCTTCGGCATCGTCTCAGTGGACGAGGGCGGCCTCCGCCTCGTCCCAGGCGGGGTTCAGGACTTCCTTCTTCCCTCGGATGAGGAGGAAGCCGGTGAGAGAGGCCGCGACCATGGTCACTGCTGCGGCCAGGAACACGGCCTTATAGCCGTCGGTGAATGCGGTGAGCTCGGCCGTTCCGGACGCGATGGCGGAGTCCGCGGTGCTCGCGTAGAACACGGTGAACACCGCGAGACCGATGGACCCGCCGATGTGGAAGACGGAGTTGACGACGGCGGAGGCCACTCCGGCGTCCTCGTTCTCGACCCCGAGAAGGGCGAGGTTCTGGACGGGCACGAAGAGCATGGAGAGTCCGATTCCGAGCACGACCAGGGCGGGCAGGACCTGGAGGAAGTAGTTCCCGTCCGGGGTGATGCCGAGGAGCAGGAAGAGCCCTGCTGCCGAGACGAGCGGCCCGACGATCATCAGGGGTCGGGGGCCGAACGTGTTGAGGATCTTCGTGGTGACGGGCGAGAACGCCATGATCGCGACGGTCATGGCGAGGTTCGCGAGTCCTGCCATCAGCGGTCCCATTCCGAGCACGATCTGGAAGTAGAACGCGAGATAGAGGATGGCCCCGATCATCACGGCGCCATTGGCGGCCTGGATCAGGATCGCGCCGCCTCGCACACGACGCAGGATGACGCGCAGCGGCAGCAACGGCTGGTCGACCGTGCGTTCGATGAGCACGAAGACGGTCAGCAGGACGATGCCGAGTGCGAGGAAGGCGACGGTGTCGATCGCGCCCCATCCGTGCTCGGCTCGGGTGAACCCGTAGACGATCGCGCCCAGTCCCAGGGTCACGGTGACGGTTCCCCAGACGTCGTAGCGGTTGTCTCCTTCCGCCTTGCTCTCGCGGAGCACGAGAGCCCCGCCGACGAGGCCGACGGCGACGAAGATGAGGTTGACGAAGAGGCACCAGCGCCAGTCGGTGAATTCGGTGAGCACGCCGCCCAGGATCAGGCCGATTGCGGCTCCGGATCCGGCGACCGTGCCGAAGACGGCGAAGGCGAGATTGCGCTCCTTGCCGTGGGCGAACGTCACGGTGAGCATGGCGAGTGCGGCGGGGGCGAGCAGTGCCGCGAAGGCGCCCTGGACGCCGCGAGCGATGACGAGTTCCATGCCGCTCTGCGACAGTCCGGCCCAGAGCGAGGCCGCTCCGAAGCCGATCATTCCGACCATGAAGGTGCGCTTGCGGCCCCAGTAATCGGCGATCCGACCGCCCAGAAGGAGAAGTGCTCCGAAGGCGAGGGCGTAGGCGGTGACGACCCACTGGCGCAGGCTGTCACTCATCCCGAGATCCACTTGGGCCTGAGGCAGGGCGATGGTGACGATCATCGTGTCGAGGACGACGACGAGCTGGGTCATGGCGAGAACGGCGAGCGCCCACCAGCGGGCGTTCGGCTTGTCCGCGATTCTGGACATGAAGAAACCTCCAGGCTTCTGAGGAATGAAGTCGCTGGAGGTTTTCAGCCTCGGATCCCGCACCGGCAGTGCATCTGACCGCCCGCAGCTCCGAAGCTGGGCAGGCCGTTACAGTACCACAACTGTACAATCATGAATGTACAGTTGCTTTCTGATTCGTCGACCGTGACAGCCGTCCCTCCGGCTGTAGTCCGTCGTCAGGACGGCTCGACACCGATGGGGTCGAGCCTCACCTTCCGACGTCGGCAGGAGAGGATGGCAGACTGGCGGCCGACGCTGTCGCACCCGCTCGTGCGGTGACGCGTCGACACCCTCCGGGCGCCTCAGCACCCGCCGTCCCTAGCCGCTCACTCGGACCGAGGGAGCGGCGGAATCGATCACGACATGGAACCGAACCCGCCCAGCGGTGAGGGGGTCCTGGCTTCTCCTCGGACGTCTCCTCGCGCGACGCGACCCAACAACCGGACTCGGATCCTCGACGCAGCGGTCCGTGTCGCGGCGAGGGAAGGTTCTGTTCGCGTCACGCTCGAAGCGACTTCCGAAGAGGCTGGGCTGACACGCGGTGGAATGATGTACCACTTCCGCGATCGAGCCGATCTCGCCCATGCTCTCCAGGAGCACGTCGCGGCCGGCTGGGAAGCCCAGCTGATCGACGTCGCGGGGAAGACCGCGGACGAGGCCACCTTGACGGAGCGCGTGAGTGCCTACGTCACCGTCGCCCTGACGCCGTCGACGCACATGCAGATCGGACTCCTCCAGGCCACGGGCAGCGACACCGCTCTCCGAGCGCCGGTAGCGGAGGTGCGCCGAAGGTGGACGCCCTCCGCAGAGGAGACCGCGACCGATCCGATCGCTCTCCGCCAGTTCATCGCCTGCCTTGCGGCTGACGGCCTGTGGTCGCACCACTCCCTCGGAGGCGATCGGATACCGGACGACACTCGAGCCGCGGTGATCTCCGAGATCGTCCAGCTCTCCAGCACGGGGTGATGCACGAAGGGCGCGTTCCGGCGTGAGGCGGGTCCCCCGCCCGCCTCACACTGCTGAGGATGCAGCAGGGACGGCCTCCTCGAGGAGCGCCGCCATCGCGTCGCGCCACGGCAGCACGGTCGCGAACGCGGCGCCCAGGATGGTCGGCGACGCCTCGTGCTGCCCCGGAGCGCCCAGGACGCAGCCGGAGGCGACGTCCATGTCGAAGTCGCGCCACGTGGAGCGTCACCGACACGACCGGTCCGACGACGGCCGACCAGGAGACGTCCCGCGTGCGCCCGCACAGGCACTCGGCTCGTCAGCGGGACAGCAGCGCGACGTGGATCTCCTCGGCGAGGAGGTCCAGTGCTCTGGCGTGGGACGCCAGGAAGGCCCGGCCGTCGCGCGTGATCGAGAAGCGCTCGATGCGCTGCAGCGGGGTCCTCCTGCCTCTCTCGAGGAGCACCAGACCCCGGCGGGAGAGCCGCAGGAGGCGCTTGCGCACCTCGACGACATCGACACGGTCACCGGAGCGGTGGTCGAGAACCTCTCGGAGGCGGGACTCGCCGCGGTTCTCGCCGGTCGCGAGCGCGATCAGGATGAAGACGTCGGTGCTGCAGTCGAGCCCGCAGGCTCCGCAGCGGTTCGTGCACCGCGCAGAGCGTGCCAGGGACACGAGGAATCGATCGAGGCGCATCACGGGTGTCTCCTGGGGAACGGCGGTCTCCTGCTGTAACGAGAGGAACGGGCCGGACCGGTCACGGTCGGCCCGCATCCGGGAGTCCGCTCAGGAGAGGTTCGCACATCAGCGATCGGTCCGGACAGCAGGATACGGCCCGATCGCCGCCCCGGTCCGCAGCCGGTGGTGATGCCGCCGCGGCGGGATCGTCGGGCGATCAGGGTCGAGGACCCGTCCGTACGGCGCAGGGGAGCTCAGGAGAGAGGGAGGGCGTTGCCGTTGATCAGCAGGAGGTCGTGTCCTCCGACCGCAGCTGCGCTGCCGGCCGCTCCGTCGTCCTTCTCCTCGGTGAGGGTGTGCGACTGCGCGACCTTCGTCAGCACGGGCCCGATGGTCGGGACCGTCCCGGTTCTCACTCTGTGGTGCATCTCGTCGGTCGTCCTTCTGAGGTGGCGGCACTGCAGGGCGGCGCAGTGCCGGTCGGGGGCGGGGCGACGAGGGAGCGGGCGATCGTGGCGCCCGCTCCCTCACCGTCTCAGCGGCAGCTGCGCGCCGGGTAGTCGACGCTCGTCTGCGTGCTGACCGTCTTCCCGTCGACGACGGCCTTTCCTGTCGCGGCCACCGACCCCGCGGGGATCGAGACCGCTCGGGTGGTGACGGCGCTCGACGCGGACGATCCCGGAGCGACTCCGGTCACGGTCTTCGAGCCGAAGGCGGTGACGGTCGTGATGTCCATGATCGAGCGGCTGTCGTTCTTGACCACAGTGGTCAGGACGACCTTCCCGCTGACGCAGCGGGTCGACGCCGTGGCGGTCACGGTCAGGGGCGACGTGACGGTGACCTTGGCGGTCACAGTCCGGTTCGCGGGTGCGACCTCCTCCGTCGGCGTCAGGTCGAAGACCGGCCGGCCGTCGGCGGCGTAGTGGATGCGGGCGAGACGGGTGTCGCGGCCGTCACCCCCGACTCCGTTGCCCCAGGTGTGGTAGACGTACACGTCGTTGCCGTCCTCGTCCTGGGTGACGGCTCCGTGGCCGGGACCCTGCTCGTAGGTGCGGTAGTCGAGGACGCCGTCGGGCATAGGAACGCTCTGCAGGAGCGGGGCGTCGTACTTGGTCCAGCTCGCGATGTCGGTCAGGTCACTGCCCTCCTTCGCCCAGGCGCCGCCCACGATGTACTTCGGGCTGACGCCGCTGCTGGAGTAGACGAGCGTGATCCTCCCGTCGCGCTGGATCGCGAACGCTCCCTCGGACAGGTGGTCCTCGAACGTCAGCGAGGGCACGATGATCGGGGTCGGCTCGCCGATGACGCGGGTGGGGTTCGCGGGATCGACCTTGGCGATCCAGGTCGCCGGGTCGCTCACTCCGTTGTCGACGTAGCGCTGGGACCAGGCGTAGTACGCAGTTCCACCGGACTCGAAGTAGGTCATGTCGAGGCTGATGTTGCGTCCCGTGCCGGGGCGTCCGAGGGCGCTCCCATCGCTCTTCACGACGGCGCGCGGCGCGCTCCAGTCGGAGGGGTTCGCGGGGTCTCCGCCGTCGCGCAGCTGCATGATGTGCGCCTGCACCGTGAACCACTGACCGTTCTGGTTCGACTGGTCGTTGTCCGGGTTGAAGCACGGGGCGAACAGGATGGAGAGCTTGCCGCCGATCTCGTGGATCTCGGGGGCCCAGTAGCAGCCCGCGATCACCTTGCCCTCGGCGGTGCGGTCCATCCGCGTGGTGCGGTTGAGGAGGTCCACCTCACGGGCCCGTCCGCCGTTGTCGTCGCTGAGCTGGTCGATGCTGTCGGCGACCCGGATCGGCAGGTGCTGCGAGGCGACGTTGTTGTTGTTCGTGTCGTCCGTGGCGGTGAAGAGGTACTGCGTCTTCCCGTTGCGCTCGTAGCGGTAGATCGTCGGATCCGCGCGGTTGTAGGCGAACGGCTCGTTGTACTGCCGCTGGCGGACGGTCCCGGAGAGGTCGTACGTTCCCGGGCCCTTCGCGGCGAGGTCGGCGAGCTGCTGCTGGTTCCAGTCGATGCCGAGGCTGCCGGTCGAGCCGTCGTTGTAGGAGAGCTGCGCCTTCACTCCGGACAGGGCGGAGGTATCGCCCTGATCGATCGTCTGCGGTGCGACCGAGGATCCGGTGTTGACCGTGCGGCCGAACCTCTTCACGAGCGAGTCGGCGACGGAGCCGGAGACCGTCAGCGCGCCGCCCGGCAGAGCGTCGGCGACGCGGCCCGGGACTCCGGAGAGGTCGGGAGCGGCGACGGTGGCGGGGCTTCCTCCGAGGACCGCACCGCGGTTCCCGTCGGTCACGACGACGCTGCGACGGCCGCCGTCCTTCGGCCAGAACGCCTGCGCGCGGAGCTCGGTGCGGGCGAGGTCCGTGACGGTCGTGTACTTCGCCGCCCCGGAGGAGTCCGTCCAGGAGACGAGGTAGCGGTTCTGGTCCGTGTCGAAGACGGCCTTCGGCGCGACGACGCCGCCGGTGGTGCCGAGGTCGATGAGGCCGAGCTCGGTGAAGTCGGACGCGGTGGCGTCCGTGGCCTTGAAGATCAGAGCGCTCGAGGCCCCGGTGCCGTCGGACGCGCCCGACTGCAGGACGCGCGTGGCGATCACGCCGACGGTGCCGTCGGCGAAGGTGAACAGCGAGGGGTTCGCGAGGCCGCGGTTGTCGGCCTTGTCGGTTCCGAGGAAGACCCCGTCGGCGAAGAGGACTCCCGAGTTGCCCGAGAGCGGTGCTGCGTCGGCGACGGACGAGCCGAGTGCCAGGTGGAGGCCGCGGGCGATCGTGTCCTGGTTCGCCTTGTCCTCGCCGGTCGGCGTCCGGGTGTACGACACCACGGTCTTCGCCGTGGAGGCGCTGAGGACGGTGGTGCGGAAGGTCTTCGTCAGCGTGGTGGCGCCGACCTTCACGGAGGCGGTGAGCGCGAGTGCCCGGTCGGTCGCCGAGTCGTTCACGAGGCGGCTGCCGGACAGGCCGGCACCGTCCGCGCTCCACGACACGGTGTAGCCGGCGACCGTGGGAAGAGCGGTTCCGGAGGCGACGGTCGGCGGGACGACGAGGGCGGTGCGCAGGCGCGCCGTGGCGTCGGCCTCGGTGTCGGCGGCGACGGTGACGGTTCGCGCGGTGCCGGTGGCGGCGGATCCGGCGAACGTCGCGGTCGGGGTCAGGGTCACGGTGGCGTTCGCCGAGCCGGGTGCCGGGCGGCGCACGGAGCCGTCGGTGCCGATCACCGCGGGGTCGCTGCTCGCCCAGGTGAGGACGGAGCCGCCCGCGCCGCGGGTCGGGAGGGAGAGGTCGCTGGTGACGGGTCCGGTCACGGCGATGGTCGCCGCGGCGGCGTCCGATGCAGCGATCGCGGCAGCGGCCGGAGCCGCGTCCTCGCGCACCTGGTCCTGGGTCAGTGCGGAGGAGTAGACGTGCACGTCGTCCATCGCCCCGGCGAAGAGAGGGTCGGGGCCGTAGAACGACTTGCCGAGGAGGCCGGAGAAGGCGGAGGTGCCGACAGTCGCCGCTCCGGTCGCGGAGGTCGGGGTGGTCTGGGCGAGCCGGCCGTCGACGTAGGTCGAGACGCTGACGCCGCTGCGCAGGACCACGGCGACGTGGCTCCAGCGGCCGGTGGCGGCGGGACCGGAGTCGGCCGCGCGCTGCTCCGAGCCGTTCTTCACGGCACCGATCAGGCTGCTTCCGCACTGGGGCGTGGTGAAGAGGTACCGCTCGGTCGACTGCCCGAGCGCGTACGCCCAGCTGCAGTTCTGGTTCCCCTCCCAGCGCAGCCAGGCCGACATGGTCACGTCGGTGGTGGCCGCCGTGGTCAGTCCCGGCGCGATCTCGGCGTAGGCGGCGGAGCTGCCTGCGGCGCCGCCGGGGAGGCGGAGTGCGCGGTCGGTGCCGCCGCGCGGACCGGCGACGGTCGTCGCTCCGGTCCCGCGCACGGTGGCGGAGCGGCCGGCAGCGGAGTCGGTCAGGGTCGTGCCCGCGCCCACGGCGGAGCCGACGGCGGCGGACGAGGAGAAGTCGTAGGAGAGGACCGGGCTGGGCACCGCGGCCTGTGCGGGTGCCGCGCCGAGCGCAGCCCCTCCCGCTGTCAGGCTCGCGGCGACCAGGAGGGCCGTCGTGCGTCGGAACCGCATTGTTCGTCTACTTCCGTGGGAGAGGTGGATGCGGGGAGCACGGACCCAGGGTCCATGCTCCCCTGCTCCGGTGGCCGGAGGCCCCGGAACGGAGGAGGTCAGGGGAGGGGCGGCTGGACGCCGCCCCTCCCCTGTCACCGGCCTAGCGGCAGGTGAGCGCCGAGTACGGCGCGGTGGCCGTCCTGGTGCCGTTCGCGTCCTTCGAGGCGACGCTCACCTCGCCCGCGGTGACCGAGGTCGCCCGGGTGGTGAAGGCGGCGGACACGGACTTGCCGGGAGCGACCCCGGCGAAGGTCCTGCTCCCCCACTGCGAGCCGACGGTCATCTCGACCGTGGAGCCGCTCGTGTTGGTGCCGGTCGCGGTGACCGTCACCTTGCCGGCGACGCAGCGGCTCGCGGCCGAGGCCGTCAGCGACGGTCCGGGAGGAGCCGTGGCGGTGATGGTGGCGATGGCCGGCGTCGCTGCCGAGTTGGCGAGCTGTCCGCGCACCTGCACGGTGTCGCCCGCCTTCTTCAGCGAGCTGAGATCGGCGGTCGCCCACGTCACGGCGACCGTCTCGCGGTGGCCGTCCTTGAACGTCGCGCCCACCGTGGCGGGCAGGTCGACGGTGGTCGATCCGGCCTGAACGGTCCGCGCCACGGCGTCGATCGAGGTCACCAGGAGCGACGGGTTCCACTTCGCGGCGAGCCCGTCGCGCTCCTTCGCAGTGATGGAGACGACGGATCCGTGGCGGGGCGACGTCGGCAGCGAGAAGCTGCTGGGGATCGTCCACTGGATGTCGCCCTCGAGCGAGTTCGTGCCGAGCGGGATGTAGCCGCGTCCGCCGTAGTTGTCGGTCCAGAGGAAGTACTTGTACCCCGCCCGGTCGCCCTCGTTGGTCTTGAAGATCTCGGGACCCTCGACCTCCGGCGTTCCGGCGGTGCGGCCGATGCAGGTGTCGATGAGGCTCCACGCTCCGGAGGCGGTGGTGGCGCGGAGGTTCGTCGACTTCTGTCCGATGATGTCGGGCGAGGGGCAGCCGCTGGTCTGGGTCGCCTTCGTGAAGCGGTAGTAGGTGTCGCCGTCCTTGAGCATCGTGGCGTCGATCAGTCCGTTGCTCTTGTTGAGCGAGGGGACGTCAGCGGCCTTGAACCAGACCTCGGGGGTGGTGAAGTCGCGGAAGTCGCGGGTGGTGGACGTGAGGATCTGCGGTCCGTTGCCGTCCTCGACGTTGCGCGTGCTGTCGGTGAAGAGGGCCGAGGTCCAGTAGACGACGTAGGCGTCGATGGTGGGGTCGTAGGTGGCCTCCGGTGCCCAGGTCATGCCCGCGTTGGGCAGGTTGACCTCGACGTGGCGCTGCTGGCCCCAGTTGACGAGGTCCGTGGACTCCCAGATCTCGAGGTAGCGGCTGCCGCGGTTGGTCGATCCGCCGAAGCCGGTGGTGCCGACGGAGAGGTCGGTGGCCATCAGGAAGAAGCGGTCGCCCTCCTTCGAGCGGAAGACGAACGGGTCGCGCAGCCCCTTCGTGCCCATGGTGGAGGTGAGGATCGGCTGGGCGTCGTTCAGGGTCTTCCACGTGAGCGAGTCGTTGCCGTCGGAGGTCGCGAAGCGGATCTTCTCGCCTTCGATGCTGTCGCCGGTGAAGTACGCGAACAGGTACGCGTCGAGGTCGCTCGCGGCCACGGGAGCCGCGGCCGGAACGGTGCGCGTGAGCGTCCGCACGAGGGGCGTGGTGCCGGGCACCGTGACCGTCGCGGTGAGGGTGACGGTGGTGTCGGCGGACGGACGCGTGAGCGAGCCCTTCGCGACGACGTTCGGCGCGGTGCCCTTGTCGGCGGAGGTGATGACGGCCTCGTTCGACGAGGTCCAGCTGACCACGGCGCTGGAGCTGTTCGCGCGCGCGGCGGTGGCGGCGACGTCGGCTCCGGTCGAGGGCAGGTTCAGGCTGCCGCGCACCGGTCCGGCGAGAGCGGGATCGTTGCTGATGCCGTCGGCGACGGCCCGGGCGAGCTCGGCCTCGGCGCTGTCACCGGCGGCGTACGCCGGGACGAACACGGTGGTGGCACGGCCGACGACGGTGATGCCGCCGTGGACGGCGGTCGGGGTCAGCGTGACGGTGGCGTCCGGGCTGCCCGCGGCGGGCCGGGTGACGACGCCGCTGGTGCTGACGACGCCGGGGGCGCTCGACGTCCAGGTGATCGTGGATCCGTTGGCGCCGGTCGTGGGGAGGGCGAGGTTCGAGGTCACGTTCGAGGTGTCGCCGAGCGAGACGGCGGCGTCCTGGTTCGCGAGCACCGAGTGCACGGATGCGGCGCTCTGCTGCACCTGGCCGGCGGTGAGCGCGGAGGTCCAGACCTGCATGTCGTCGATGGCACCGGCCCAGTAGGCGTCCGCGCCGTAGAACGATTTGCCGAGGAAGCCGGAGAACGTGGACGTGCCGATCGCGGACGCGGCGGTGAAGGTCGTGCTGCCCTGGCCGACGAGAGCTCCGTCGAAGTAGGTCGAGACCGACTGGCCGCCCTTGACGACGACCGCCATGTGCACCCAGCGGTTCGCGGCGACCGGAGTGTTGCCTGCGGCCCGCACCTCGGAGCCGCTCTTGATCGCGCCGAAGCCGGCCGGTCCGCACTTCGTGGTGGAGAGGACGTGGGAGTCGACGCTGGAGCCGAGCGTGAAGGGCCAGGTGCAGTCCGGAGCACCGCTCCAGCGCAGCCAGGCGGACATCGTGACGTCCTGCGTGCCGGCGGGGATCAGGCCCGGGGCGATCCGGACGTGCGGCGCGGCCGACGTGCTCGATCCGCCCGGGAGCGAGAGAGCGCGGTCGGTGGAGGCGCCGGAGGGGCCCGCGACGCTGGTCGCGCCGGAGTTGATCAGGGTGCCGGGGTGGTTGCCCGGAGCGGAGTCGGCGACGACGGCTCCGTTGGCGAGCGTCGCGCCGATGCCGTCGAACGAGTACTGCAGCGCGGGAGCGGGGACGGTCTCTGCGGCGCCGGCGGCGCCGATCGGTCCGAGGACGCCGCCGAGGCAGGCGATGGCGAGCGTCAGCGCGGCGCCCGCTCGGGGGAGGCGTGAGCGCCGGGTGCGCTCCTGCCGGGGGGTTCGTGACATGGGGGGTCCTTCAGGTGAGGGGTCGGAGGGGGAGGACGGAGCCCGCGCGATCGGCCGGCGGAGTGGTGAGTCCGGCGTCCGTCTGGCGGGGAGGGAATCGCCGGAAGGCGGCCCGGGACGCGGGCCTGGCGACCCGTGATCGGGAGGCGGAGGTCGACGTGGGTGCGAGGACGAGACGTCGCGCGCTGCGGGCGCCGACCGCGGTCACCGCGTGGGAGGTGTCGGCCGGGCCGACAGTCATCGGGGCCGGGCGTGGGCCTGCGGCGGGAGGGTGCGGCGGGAGGGTGGTGCTGTCGTCATCATCGACGTTCCTCTCAGGTTCGCCTTCGAACCGGTCGGAGTGGGACGCGAGGCGCGAGGACGCGCTTGCCCACTTCAGGTGACACCGTACCGACTTTTGTTAACGGTAACAATGGCGGATTCCCGGGCGATGCCGCAGCGACGGCGGGTGTGAGCGCTCTCTCCCTGGGAGCACGGGGATCCGCGTGGACGGATCACCCTCGCCCGGCGGGGCTCGGACCGGATCCGCTCGAGACCGGCACTTGACACCGGCTCGGCGACCGGTCGATGGTTGTCCACGTCAACATGCAGGTCGTGATCAGCTTCCCATCCCACTCGGAGCGTCGGCGCTGACGCGTCCCGCGGCGGGACGACCGGATCACCATCCCGGTCGCTCCGGCGCATCCTCTGCCGTGCTCCGACCCCTTCGGACACGGCTCCTTCCTGCGACCCTCACCCGCGTCCCTTCGGGGACGCCGGATGTCTGTGAAAGGCACCCATGTCCCGGACAACGAAGTCCCACCCCTCCAAGCGCCTGATCGGCGCCCTGATCGCGGCCGTCGTCGGCATCACGACCTTGGGCATCAGCTCGCCCGCCTCTGCAGCCACCGCCCCGGTCGGCCTCGGATCGGCGCAGGAGATCCGCAACCAGCACAGCAGCATGTGTCTCGACGACTTCGACTTCGGCACTCAGCCCGGAGCCGAGGTGCGGCAGTGGAGCTGCACCGAGGGGAGCAACCAGCGCTGGCAGGTCACCGACCTCGGCACAGGCTACGCCGAGATCAAGAACACCTTCAGCAACCTCTGCCTCGACAACTTCGACTTCGGCACCACCCCGGGCTCGGAGGTGCGGCAGTGGAGCTGCAACGGCAGCACCGCCCAGCAGTGGCGGATCACCTCCGTCGGCGGAGGCTACGCCGAGATCGCCAATCGGCACAGCGACCTCTGCCTCGACAATAACGACTTCCGCCAGCTCGACGGCTCCCCCATTCAGCAGTGGACCTGCACCGGCTCCAAGGCCCAGCGCTGGGCACTGACCGATCCGACCGTGCAGAAGATCACCTGGACGCTGAACCGCGTCGCGAGCCCGACCGCTGACGAGGCCGACGCCTACGCCCGCATCACCGACGCGATGGACCGCGCCGTGGCCCGCTACAACCGCCTCAGCAACATCTCCCGCTCCCTGACCGTCTCGTACAGCCCCGGAACCCCGACGGCCGATGCGAACATCTACGGCCAGATCCGCTTCGGCAAGGAGCGCGTCTACATGGTGGAGGGCACCGCCATGCACGAGATCTCGCACACCGTGGGCTTGGGCACGTCGACCACCTTCAACACGAACTGCGAGAACAGCAGCTGGGACTCGGCCCTGGCACTGCTGCGCACCTGGGACGGACCGGACGCGACAATCCAGTGCACCCCGGGTCACATCTTGAACTACGGCCTCAACTACAACAGCGAGTTCAGCCAGCTGAACCTCGATCGCCACGTGAAGCTGGTGCAGTCCATGCTCAGTGACGGCATGTAGCCGTCACTCGAGGCACGCCCGAACGAGCATCCTCGCCGCCCCTCGCGGGCGGCCGGCGCCGGCGGGGCGGGGAACCAGAGCCCTCCCCCCCCCGCCGGCGCCGCATGCCCCGATGTCTCCCTCCGGAGGCGCGGGGCAGCGGAGCGCTCGGGAGTCGAGGAGGGCCCCTCGACCGGGTGGTCGCAGCCGACGTGCCGGACGCCGCACCCTGGGGAGGGGGCGTCCGGCACGTCTTCCTCGTGTCCGCGCCGTCCGGTCCGCCGGACCCCCCAGAGGCGCATGACGGCGGCGTCTGCGGGCGCTAGCGGTTCTGCTCGACGGTGCTCGGCGCGGTCCGGTGCGTCTCCGGCGCCTCCGTGCCGACGGGCTCCGCCTCCCCGCTCGCCGCGGCTTCCCGCAGGTACTGCGCCGACATGACGCGGTAGGAGCGGGTGAGCATCGCCGCGCCGGCCGCGATGATCATGACGACTCCGCCGACCAGGAACACCAGCGCGATCCCCCGGCCGATGCCGTCGCCGAGCAGCCCGCCGAACGCCGAGCGCCCGGCCGGCGACTCCATGTACGGGATGAGCGCGAACTCGGCGATCGGGGCGATGAGGAACGACGTGATCGGAGCGGCGGCCGACTCGAACGCCGCCGCGAAGCCGAAGACGCGCCCCTGGGTCTCGAAGGGGACGACCTTCTGGATCACCGTCTGCTCGGCGGCCTCGACCGCCGGGATCAGGGTCATGTAGATCCAGATGCCGCCGGCGTAGAGCCACCACCAGTCGCGGAGGGTGAAGACCGCGCCGATCAGGCCCATCGCCATCACGAGCAGCAGCATCGTCCGGATGGGGTTCCTCCCGAGGCCGAACCTCGCGACGAGCAGACCGCCGATGACGAAGCCGGTCGCCGTCACTCCGAGCACCACGCCCCACAGCTCGACCGGGAACAGCTCGAGGCCGTACGGGTCCATCAGCGCCATGTAGACGCCGCCGATCAGGTTGTTGAACGTCGAGAAGACGATGAGCGCGAACAGCCCGGTCGCCGCCCGCACCGCGGTGATGCTGCCGCGGAGATCGATCAGCGGCGCCCTCTCCCCCGTCGGCGCGGGCCGGTCCTCCGGGATGCGCAGGAAGAGGAGGTGCAGGAGCGCGGCGGCGGAGAGGCCGATCGCGATCACCAGCGTCCACCCCATGCCGAGCAGGCCGATGGCGAGGCCGCTGAAGACGCTCGTCACCACGAAGGCGAGGCCCTGGACCGTGCCGACGAGGCCGTTCGCGCGGGCGTGCCCCTCCACCGGGACCAGCAGGGTCACCGTCGTGGACAGGGCGATGTTGCGCATGTTCTCGATGACGGCGCCGAAGAGGATCGTGCCCGAGAACACCCAGAACCAGGGGGCGCGGAAGTCCAGGAGCGCCGCCTCGGGCAGCGCGAGGAAGAGACCGCCCGCGACGCCGAAGGACACCAGCGTGACCGCGCCGGCGAACACCATGACGCGGAACTTGCGGTGCCGGTCCACGATCGTGCCGAAGGCCATCGCGAAGACCGCGACGAGCAGCATGTAGGCGCCGCCGATGATCCCGGTCGCCAGGACGGAGCGCGTCTCGAGGTACACCCAGAACGTGAGCGCGAACCAGAGGAAGCTCGTCGTCACGTTCGCGACGGCGGTGTTGAGGAGGATCTGGTGGAAGTCGCGGAGCCTCGTCGAGGCGTCGACGGCGGGTCCGGGCACGGGGGCGGTCGAGGACACGGCTTCCCTCCGCTCGCGACGGCGCCGTCGGTCCCGCGGCGGGAGTCGAGGGTCGTCGCAGCCACTGTAGGACCGCGCCGTCGGCGAGTCGAGAGGGGCCGGGCGTCCGGCGGGGATGCGCTGCCGCCTCCCGCGCGGACGCGGGCGCCGCCGCCCTCGCGACCCGGATCAGCGGGCCTCGGGGGCGGCGGCGCCGACGGGTCAGACGATGGCGGCGCGGAGGGCCGCGGCGGCCTCGCCGACGTCCGGGGCGCCGTAGATGGCCCCGCCCGCGACGGCCACGAGGGCGCCGGCGCGCTGCACCGACTCGATGGTGGCGGTGCTCACGCCGCCCGCGACCGAGAACGGCACGCCGGAGGACTCGCCGTCGCGCAGCAGGGTCTCGAAGGTGAAGCCCTCCTCTGCCTGCTCGTCCAGACCGGCGTGCATCTCGACGAACTCGGCGCCGAGGGCGACGACCTCGCGGGCGCGGGCGGCCTTGTCGGGCACGCCGATGAGGTCGACGACGACGCCCTTGCCGTGCTTCCTCCCGGCGGCGATCGCGCCGGCGATGGTGCTGTCGCCGGCGACGCCGAGGACCGTCACGAGGTCGGCGCCGGCCGCGAAGGCCATGTCGGCCTCGAGCTCGCCCGCGTCCATCGTCTTGAGGTCGGCGAAGACCGTCTTGTCGGGGTGCGCCTCCTTGATGGCGGTGATGGCGGAGAGGCCGGCGCTCTTGATGAGCGGGGTGCCCAGCTCGAGGATGTCGACGTGCGGGGCGGCGGCAGCGGCGAGCTCGAGGGCGGCGTCGGTGCTGAGGGTGTCCATGGCGAACTGGAGCTTCACGGGGTTCTTCTTCCTGTCGAGGTGGGGAGTCGGGTCATTCGAGGTTCGCGTGGCGCGGCCAGAGCTCGTCGGCGCTGTCGCCGCGGCGCTGCCAGAGCGCGTGGAACAGGGCGTCGCCGGTGAGCACGACGACCTGCTCGAAGAGCCCGCCGGAGTACTGCGCCGAGGCGGCCCCGGAGCGGTCGAGCTTGTCGGCGGCGGGCACGACCACCACGGCGGAGGCGAGCCCGGCCAGCGGGGAGTCGGCGGCGGTCGTGATCGCCGCGACCCGCGCTCCGGCGTCGACGGCGGCCTGCGCGGCGCGGACGATGCCCCCGGTGGTGCCGGAGCCGCTCGCGGTGAGCAGCACGTCGCCGCCGCGGATCGCCGGGGTCGTCACGTCGCCGACCACGTGCACGACGAGTCCGAGGTGCATGAGGCGCATGGCGGTCATCCGCAGGGCGAGGCCGGAGCGGCCGGCGCCGTGGATGAAGACGCGGTCGGCGCCGGCGAGCAGCTCGAGGACGGGCTCGAGGCGGTCGGTCGTCAGCGAGGAGGTCGCGGCGGACACCTCGGCGGCGATCACGGCGAGCGCCTCTGCGGGGTCGGTGGTGCGGTCGTCAGCGGGCATGAGTCCACAGTGCGCCCGGCGACCGGATCCGCGCGCCACCTGATCGAGGAGGCCCACCTACCCGATCGGGTGAGCGGTGCCACTCGCGGGTAGGACGGGTAGGTTCGGGGGATGGATCCCGCCGAGTCCCCCGCCTCCCGCACCCTGCTGCAGCAGCACGCCCGCACGGTCGCCGAGCAGGCCGACCGGCACGCGGTGGCGCTGGAGTCGGTGCTCGCCGCCCTGCGCGCCGAGCGCCTCGACGACCGTGCGGCCCGCACCGTCGCGATCGACATCGCCGCGAACGCCCTGGTCGAGCTGCGCACCGCCTCGGACGAGCAGCGCAGCGCGATGCTGGAGCCCGTCGTGGGCGCGTTCGCGCGGCTCCGGAGCGACCTGCGCCCGCTCGTGCGCTTCGGCGACCTCGACGTGCAGTTCGTCGAGCCGCCCGCCACCGGGCGCGCCCTCCCCGGCGAGGTGGCGCACGCGGCCCGCGCGATCGTGCGGAGCGCCGTGCTGGCGTTCGTGGAGTCGGAGCAGACGCGCCGGGTGCGGATCCAGTGGGACTGCGACGGGCTCAACCTGCTCATCGAGATCCGCGACGACGGCCGGGGCGAGCTGACGACCCGCGACGACGCCCTGCGCCCGATCGCCGAGCGCGTGCGCGGGCTCGACGGGGAGCTCTCGGTCGCGTCGACCGCGGGCTGGGGGTCGACCCTGTCGATCCGCCTCCCCCTCGATCCGCCGGCGCAGCCCGACGGGCTCGACCTCGCCGAGCTCAGTGCGCGCGAGCGGGAGGTGCTGAACCTGATCACGCTCGGCGCCTCGAACCAGCGGATCGCGGACCACCTCGGCATCAGCGGCAACACGGTGAAGTTCCACGTGTCGAACCTGCTGCGCAAGGCCGGGGCCCGCACCCGGGCGGAGCTGGCGGCGCTGGCGCGCTGATTGACCCGGGTGCCGCGTCCTGGCAGAGCCGTACCCGGACGCGCGGACGGGCCGCAGCGGCCGCCGAGGGTCTTCCCCTCCTGCGGCACTGCGGCCCGTCCGGCCGATCAGCGCGCCCCGATCACTCGCTCCGGAGCAGCCCGAAGCGGAATCGGCCGGAGCCGTCGAGCGTGTCGTCGATGCCCGAGATCGTGGAGGAGGCGATGACGGTCTCCGTGCCCTCGAGGAGCGGCACGGTGATCGCCTTCTCCGCCGCGAGGCGCTGCGCCTCCTCGATCGCCGCGGTGCGCTCGTCGCCGGGGCCAGGCTCCGCTCGCGCAGCACGACCTCGTTGTAGGCGTCGTCCTTCACGGCGGTGCCGAGGATGGAGGGGGCCTCGTCGGTGCCGTAGAGCAGGTTCAGGTAGTTGTCCGAGTCCGGGTAGTCCGCGAACCAGCCCTGCTGGTAGAGCGGGTAGGACGTCGACTTCTCCTTCACGTACTGCGTCCACTCCGTCGACTGCAGGTCGACCGTGAACAGCCCGCTGCGCTCGAGCTGGTTCTTGATGAGCGCGTACTCGTCCGAGGTGCTGGAGCCGTAGTGGTCGGTGTTGTACTGCAGCTTGAGGTCGACGGGACCGGTGATCCCGGCCGCCTGGAGCGCGGCGGCGGCCTCGTCCGCGCTGGGACCGCCGCTCCCGTCGCCGAAGGCCTGCTCGTACGCCGGCGTCGATCCGGTCAGGGCGCTGGGGACGATCGAGTAGACCGGCGCGTAGGTGCCCTTGTAGACCTGGTCCGACAGCTCGTCGCGGTCGATCAGGTCGGCGACGGCGGTGCGGACGGCGAGCGCCTTGTCGGCGTCGGCCTCGGAGGTGGCGGAGCCGTAGGGCATGGTCTCGGGGTTGAAGACCAGGAAGCGCATCTCGGCACCGGGACCGGAGTGCACCGTCAGGCCCTCCTCGCCGCGGAGGTCCTCCGTGTCGGTCGCGTTCAGCGTGCGGTAGGCGACCGCGATCTCGCCGCGCTGGATGTCGAGCTTGAGGTTGCTCTCGTCCGCGTAGTAGCGGACGATCACGGACTCGTTGGCGGCGGCGCCGAGGAGGCCGTCGTAGGAGTCGTTGCGGGTGAGCTGCACGAGCGAGTTCAGCGTGTAGCTCGTGATGGAGTACTGCCCGCTGAAGGCGTCGCCGGCGACGATGTCGTCGTCGGTGGTGAGGGAGTCGGCCGAGAAGACGTCCTCGTCGACGATCGCGGCGGCGGGGCTGGTGAGGATCTGGGGCCAGAGGGCGTTGTCCGGGGTGGCCAGTGTGAAGACGACGGTGGAGTCGTCCTCCGCCTCGACCGAGACCATGTCCGAGAGCAGCGACGAGGGGCCGTTCGGAGCGGCGATCGCCACCTGGCGCTCGAAGGTGAAGACCACGTCCGAGGCCGTGAGCGGATTGCCGTTGGCGAAGGCGGCGTCCTCGCGCAGGGCGACGCGGTAGTGGGTGGGGTCGGTGAACTCGGCCGAGGCCGCGAGGTCCGGGACGGGATCCGTCGATCCGGGGGCGGAGGTCAGCAGCCAGGAGAAGACCTGGTTCTGCAGCGTCGCCGAGCCGAGGTCCCAGGAGCCGGCGGGATCCAGGGCGGTGACCTTGTCCGTGGTCCCCAGGAGGATCCCGGGGGGCGCCTGGGCTCCGGTGGTGCCCGGCGAGCAGACGGTGAGGGCGACCGGCGTCGTGCCGTCGCGGTTCCGGCTACTCGAGCAGCTTGCCCGCGGTGGCGACCTCGCCGCTGATCAGCGCCTGGATCTCCTCCGGCACCGCGGGGATCTCCTCGCGCGTGATCCCCGTGGAGGGCGACCAGACGAGGTTCACCTGGAGGGCCGGGTCGATGTCCGGGTAGTCGCTGCGGTTGTGGCAGCCGCGGCTCTCCCGGCGCTCGAGCGCTGCCTCGAGGGTGGCCCGCGCGGCCATCGCGGCCGACTTGAGGTCGAAGGCGTGGGCGAGGTCCTGGAAGCCGGCGATGTCCGGGTGCACGCCGATGTCGGCGATGCGCGCCTCGATCGCGTCCAGCTCGGCGAGCCCGGCGAGCAGGCCCTCCTCGTCGCGGACGACTCCGGCGTGCTCGGTCATCGTGTTGCGGATCGCGCGCTGCAGGGCGCGGACGTTCTCGGTGCCGTCGGCCGCGAGCAGGCCGGCGATCTCGTCGCGGGCGACCTGGACGGACGCGGCCGAGCGGGTCTGGGCGGTCAGCGAGGCGGAGTACTCCGCCGCCGCCTGCCCGACGATCCGGCCGAACACCAGCAGCTCGATCAGCGAGTTGCCGCCGAGGCGGTTGGCGCCGTGCAGTCCGCTGGAGGCCTCTCCGATCGCGTAGAGCCCGGGGACGTCGGTGCTGTGGTCGTCCGAGCGCACCCAGACCCCGCCCATCGAGTAGTGCGCCGTGGGCGCGATCTCGATCGGGTCCTTCGTGATGTCGAGCATCTGCAGCTCGAGCATCGTCTGGTACACCCGCGGCAGCCGGGTCATGATCGTCTCGCGCGGCAGGTGCGAGACGTCGAGCCAGACCCCGCCGTTGGGCGTGCCGCGACCCTCCTTGATCTCGGTGTAGCAGGCGAGGGCGACGCGGTCGCGGGTCGAGAGCTCGAGGCGCTCGGCGTCGTACTTGCCCATGAAGCGCTCGCCGAGGCCGTTGCGGAGGATGCCGCCCTCGCCGCGCGCGGCCTCGGAGATCAGCGTGCCGGCCGCGTTCTCGGGCTCGATGATGCCCGACGGGTGGAACTGGACGAGCTCGGGGTCGCGCAGGCGACCGCCGGCCTCGACGGCCAGGCGGAACGAGTCGCCCGTGTTCTCGTCGCGGCGGGAGGAGGTGCGGCGCCAGATGCGGTTGTGCCCGCCCGCGGCGAGGATCACCGCATCCGCGTGGATCAGGTAGCGGGTGCCGTCGACGAGGTCGAAGCCGTAGGCGCCGAACACGGCTCCGTCCTCGTTGACGAGGATCCGCGTGACGTACACGGTGTCCAGGATCGGGATCTCGAGCTGGGCGGCCCGGTTGACGAGCGTGCGCTGGATCTCGAGGCCGGTGTAGTCGCCCGCGAAGGCGGTCCGGCGGTAGGTGTGCGCGCCGAAGAAGCGCTGCGAGATGCGGCCGTCGTCCTCGCGGGCGAACGGCATGCCGTAGCGCTCGAGGTCCTGGATGCCGCGGGCGGCGTTGGAGGTGACGATCTCGACAGTGTGCGGGTTGGCGAGCTGGTAGGACTCGGTGATGGTGTCGGCCGCGTGCTGCTGCCAGCTGTCGTCGGGGTCCATCGTGGCGAGGGCGGCGTTGATGCCGCCGGCGGCGAGGGAGGTGTGCGCGTCCGACTTCGAGCGCTTGCCGAGCGCGAGGACGTCCACGCCCGCCTCGGCGAGCTCGATCGCGGCGCGCAGGCCCGATCCGCCGGTGCCGATGACGAGGACGGAGGTGGAGATCCGACGCTCCGGTGCGGTGGTCTCTGAAGTGGTCATGCCTCCACGCTAGGCACGGCGCTTCGATTACTCCAATGCATAATGCTGGGCACGGCCATGCGCATAGGGTATGCATGTGGATCTCGAGCAGCTCACCGGATTCGTCGAGGTCGCCCGCCTCGGCAGCTTCACCCGCGCCGCCGAGGAGCTGCATCTCGCGCAGCCCTCGCTGAGCCGCCGGATCGCCGCGCTGGAGCAGGACCTCGGCTCCGAGCTCTTCCACCGGGCGCGTTCCGGCAGCACCCTCACACCGGCCGGGGAGCTGCTGCTGCCGCTCGCCCGGCGCATGCTCGCCGACGCCGGATCGGTGCGCCGCGAGCTGGCCGAGCTGGCGGGACTCGAGCGCGGCCGGGTGCGGTTCGGCGCGACGCCGACGCTCTGCATCAGCCTCGTCGCGGAGGTGCTGCACGCGTTCCACTCCGCGCATCCCGCCGTGGAGCTGCACCTCGCCGAGGACGGGTCGCGGAGCCTCTTCGACCGGCTGGCACGGGGCGAGCTCGACCTGGCGCTGGTGACGACCTCGACCGCGGCCGCTCCCGGCGCCTTCACGGTGACGCCGCTGCTCGTCGAGGAGCTCGTCGTGGTCTCCTCCGCCGCGGAGCCTCCCCTCGCCGCGACCGGCGCGCTCGACCTGGCCGCGGTCGCCCGCCTCCCGCAGATCGTCTTCAACTCGAGCTACGACCTGCGCCGCACGACCGACGCCGCGTTCGCCGCCGCGGGCCTGGAGCCGGACGTGGTGCTGGAGGGCGCCGAGATGGACGCGGTGCTGCGCTTCGCCGAGCGGGGCCTGGGCGTCGCGGTCGTCCCGGCGATGGTGCTGCAGGGGCGCCCGGGGCTGCGCTCGATCCGCATCGAGGAGCCGACGCTCGAGAAGCCCACGCTGACCCGGACGATCAGCCTCGCGCGCCCGGCGGACCTCGCGCCGACCGCCGCGGCGCGGGTCATGCAGCGCACCATCGCGGCGACCGCCCGCGCCTTCGCCGCCCAGGCCGGCGGCACGATGCGCCTGGCCGACAGCCGCTGACAGAACGGGGGGCTCGAGACGCCGCCGCGCGGCTGCTCGACCAGCAGGACGGCGGACACGCTGATCGAGCAGCCCCGGAGGGGCGTATCGAGATCCCCCCGCACGCGCAGGAGCGCCCCCGGCCCCGCAGGGCCGGGGGCGCTCCCCGGTGGTTCAGCCGTGCGCTACGAGCACGGGCGCGCCGCGTACGGAGCGCTCACCTCCGTCTCGACGGGGGCGCCGTTCATCGTGGCCGTGGCCTCGACGGTCACCGCACCGGCGGGCAGGTTCGCCTGACGGGTGGTGAAGGCGTGCGACACGGTCTTGCCGGGCGCCACCGAGGTGAACGACTTCGTGCCGGACGTCGACGTGAAGGTCACGCCGACGGGGACGTCGGAGCCGTTGCTCGCCTGGACGGTGACGATCGCCTTGCCCGCGATGCAGCGGGTCGCCGCGCTCGCCGTGATGTCGAGCGCCGGAGCCGCCTCGCCCTCGGTGAAGGCGAAGGTGTCGAGCTCGAACAGGTCGCCCGAGGGTCCGGAGTAGCTGAAGAACACGTCGTGCACTCCGGTCGCTCCGGTCAGCGCTGCGCTGACGTCTTTCCACTCACCGGTCGTCCCGTTCACCGCGACAGTGCCCGCGACGGGCCCGGTCTCGGAGTCGAGGCGGACGGTGACGGTGCCGCCGGCCTGCAGCGCCTTGGCCTTCGCGGTGAACGTCGCGGCTCCGGTGTCCCCGAAGTCGACGGCCGACAGCGCGGTCCAGTCGCCGTTGTCGAGGTCCTTCAGCACGAGGTTCTGGGTCGCGCCCGCGGCGGGGGTGCCGAGCGGCGCCGTCGCGATGCCCTTGCTCCAGCCGATGGTCTCGGCCGGGAAGGTGCGGTACGGATCGAAGTCCTTCACCTGGTCGACGCCCTTGTAGTCGCCGACCACCTGCTGCACCGTGCCGTCGGCGTTGAACTGCAGCTCCTGGATGTGCGGGCTGCGGTACCCCTGGGTGGTGTCGCCGTTGATCCGCTTGTTGAGCGTCGGCGCGTGGTAGGTGAAGTAGTACTTGCCGCCCAGCTCGAAGACCGACTGGTGGTTGTTGCCGCCGGTGCCGGCTCCGAAGAAGCGGCTCTGGTTCGGGAACATCACGCCGGCGTAGTTCTCCTTGGGCCAGGACATCGGGTCGTCCGAGATCATGTAGCCGATCTCGCCGCCGCCCGGGTAGCCGGGCTCGCGGGTCTGGTTGCCGCCGAAGTCGTTGCCGCCGAAGTGGGACGAGTACGAGAGGTAGTACTTGTCCTGGCGCTTGAACACCTGGGCCGCCTCGAACGCGACGGGCGCGTCCACGACGGCGGAAGTGCCCTGGGTCGAGATCATGTCGTCGCCGAGCTCGATCACGCGGATGTTCTTCGGGTTGTTGAAGCGCTCGGCCGCGGGGAGCGCGGTCGAGGCGGGTCCGCCTCCGAAGAACAGGTAGCCCTGGCCGTCGTCGTCGACGAGCGGTGCCGGGTCGAACTTCCACGCGACCGCCTCGGCGCCCGGGGTGGACGCGTTGATGAGCGTGGAGGTGCGCTGGCTGGTCCACGGACCCACCGGCGAGTCGCCGGTGATCACGTTGCTGGAGCCGCCGCCGTTGGCGTAGTAGAGGAAGTACTTGTCGACGCCGTTCACGGTCTTCTTCGCCATGCCGGGAGCCCACGAGTTGCCGGTGTAGGGCGCGACTCCGGTGGAGCCGGCGACCTGGATCTCGCCGTGGTCGGTCCAGTTGACGAGGTCGTCCGAGGAGATCACGGTGATCTGGTTGATCTTGCCGTAGTCGATGCCCGCCGAGACGCCCGTGGCGGGGTTCGGAGCGTAGCCCTGGGTGTCGTTCGTCATGTACATGTACACGCGGCCGTTCTCGACGAAGCCGAAGCCGTCGGCGCCGAACTTCCAGCCCATGAGCGGGTTGTGGTCGCCCGGGATCTTGCCCACGACCTCGATGGTGCGCGAGGCGGGCGCGGGCGGCGCCGCTCCGACCAGCGAGACGTCGTCGAGCTTGTAGTCCATGAGGTGCGTCTCGGGCGCGGCCGAGGGAGTCGCGGTCCACGGCGTCTCGAAGAAGAGGCGCGCGGTCGCGACGCTCTGCCCGGCGGGGATGGTGAACGATCCGTTGATCGTCGCCCACTGCCCCTTCGTGGCGGTGACGCTCGCGAGGTTCGTGTAGGTGCCTCCGCCGTAGTGCATGGTGGCGAAGAACTGCTTGGTCGCGGGGCTCGCGGCGTTCTCGTACTTGATCTGCGCCTTGACCTGGTAGGTCTGGCCGGCGACGACCTTGCCGCTGAGGTCCTGCATGGCGCCCGCGCCAGTGGTCGTGCGGCCGGTGACGAGCGCTGCGGCGGTGCCGGTGCGCGCATCCGTGGTCGTCGCGATGGTGCCGGCGTCGGCGGCGTTGCCGTTGTTGACGAACCAGCTGCTGATGCCGCTCTCGAAGCCGCCGTTGACGATGAGCTCCGCCTCAGCGGCGGACGAGGTCTGGGCGGCGAAGGGGGCCACCAGGAGCGCGGTCAGCGCGGCCGTGGCCAGCAGCCTCAGCCGCAACCGCCCCTTCGGAGCGGCTTCTCGTTGTGGTGATCTCACGGATCCTCCTTGATCGTGTCGTGCAGGAGATCGTCGGCGACGGGTGCCGCTGACGCGTTCGGGGGCGGGGGCGGCCGCGCGGGCCGCCCCCGGAGTGCTCAGCCGCAGGACGCGGCCGGGTGGGGCGCTCTCACCGTGGTCGTCACCGGCTCGCCGTCGAGGGTGGCGGTCGCGGTCACGACCACCTCGGCGGCGGGGACCGAGGCCGCCCGCGTGGTGAAGGCGTGGCTCGTCGTGGCGCCGGGTGCGAGCGCGGCGACCGTCTTCGTGCCGGAGGCGCTCTCCATCCGGAGGGCGACGGGCACGTCGTCGGCGTTGGTCGCCCGCACGGTCACGACGACCTTCCCCGCGATGCAGCGGGTCGCGGCGGCGGCGGTCACATCGAGCGACGCCTCCTTCAGCGTCCCGAGGCGGGCAAGCTGGTAGCTGAGCGCGCGCTCCGGGGCGTCGATCTGGTTCTGCGTTCCCGCGGTGCCGACCGCCTGCGCCTTCGCGAGGACCGACTGGAGGTCGGACCAGGCGTCGGCCGGGTAGTCGTCGGAGCGGAGCGTCGCCGCGTGAGCGACGGCCGCGTCGAGCTGCGAGCGGTCGAGCGCCTTCCCCTCCGAGGAGAGGGTGTCGCTCAGGAGGAACTCGTCGACGTCGACGTGGCCGCCGGCGGTCTTCGTCGCGTAGCTGAACAGCCCGAGGCGGTGGCCCATGAAGTGCGTGAGCTGACCGTCGAGGGTCTGCGGGCCGACGCGGCTGCCGAGCTTCGTCCAGCTCGTCCCGTCGAGGCTGTACGAGAAGGTCGTCCAGAGCTGTCCGGCCGGGGCCGAGAGCTCGAGATCGGCCTTCAGGCGCACCTGCGAGGCGTCACCGAGAGCGGCGGTGGTGCCGGGGAGGAAGGACTCGACGGCCGCCTGATCGAACGTGGTCGCGAACGGCTGGCTGCGGTTCACGACGCCGACGGTGGTGACGCCGTCCACGCGCTTGACCGCGACGTAGGAGAAGCCGCGGTTGTAGGCCGCGAGCCCGGCGACGTCGCCGTCCTTCATCCCGGAGACGTCGAACGCCGCCTCCGCCGACTGCTTCGGAGCCACGATGCGCTGGGAGAGCGTGTTGCGCGCCTCCTCCAGGTACGTCATCTCGGGCGAGCCCGAGAGACGCGTGTGCGCGGCCGTTCCGCTGAGCACCTTCCCGTTGGTGAGGCGGAGCCAGCCCTCGCGCTCGGTCAGCGACCAGTAGCGGTTGTCGGGGGCGTGGTTCCACTGCCAGGGGAGGGCGAGGGTCGAGCCGTTCGGCTCGATCTCGGCGGCCGTCGGGCGCTCGAGGGTGGGAGCGGCACCGACGAGCGAGACGTCGTCGAGCAGGTACTCGGTGCTCGAGGACGCCGGCTGCGGATTGCCCCACGGCGTCTCGACGGCGAACTTCACGCTGCCGACGTTCGCGGTCTCGGGCACCGTGTAGGTCCCCGTGATCGTCGTCCACTGCCCCTGCGTGACGGCGGCGGAGGCCATCGTCACGGGTCCCGCGCCGAAGTCGGCGCAGAGGTTGAAGCGGACCGACGCGGGGCCGGTCGTGTACTTCACCTTCGCGGACACGGTGTAGGTCACGCCGCGCTGCAGCTTGTTCGCGAGCACCTGGCTCGGGCCTGAGCCGTTGAGCGTGCGGGTGCCCACGCGGAGCGCGGCGGTGCCGGACGCCGGGTCGGTCGTGTCGGCCGACAGCGTCGCGCCGAACTGGCCGGCCCACGGCGCCGTCCCCGACTCCGCTCCCGGGTTCTGGAGCAGCTGCACGCCGAGCAGCGACGCGTCGTAGGCGGGCGCGGGCGGGATCGTCCACGACTCGTCCTGGTAGGCCTTCGCCGGGGCGTCGTTGTCGAAGTCGTCCGAGACGACGATGCTCTTCTGCCGCTCGAACAGCTCCTCCTCGGGGCTGAGGCGGATCGGCTTCGGGAAGCTCCCGCCCACCGGCACCGAGCCGTTCGTCCCGAACGACGGCCAGCCGTCCTTCCACGTCGCCGGGATGAGCCCGGGGATGCGGCCGGTCGGGAAGCTGTCGCGGAAGAACATGCCGTGCCAGGCGGTCGAGCCGTCCTCCTTCGCGATCGGCACGAGGCTCCCCTGGGCGAACCCGCTGGAGTTCAGCACGCCCCTGCCCTCGTAGGGGTTGCTGCCGTCGGCGGTCGCGTAGCGGCCCAGCAGCTCGGACGAGCGGAACAGCGCCACCTGGCGGCCCTGGCCCGAGGGCCAGGTGATGATGACGATGTAGTACTGCCCGTCGATGTACTGCACCTGCGCGCCCTCGAACAGGCCGCCGAGGTAGCCGGCTCCCGGGTAGTCCGAGGTGCGGAGGATGTTCGGGTACTCGGCGACGACGGTCGTCAGGTCCTCGCTCAGCTTCACGGCGCTGGTGGATCCGGAGCCGTAGAAGATGTACGGCGTGCCGCCGTCCGCGTCGTCGAAGAACAGCGACGGGTCGTGGAAGGCGCGGCCGAGGGCCGTGCGGGTCCAGGCTCCGTCCTCGATGTCGTCGGTCGAGTAGAGGTAGGAGCCGCCGAGGTTGTTGGTGTTGAAGACCGCGTAGTAGCGGCCGTCGTGGTACCGCAGCGACGAGGCCCACTGGCCGTTGCCGTAGGAGTTCTGCCCGTTCCGGAGCGAGAAGCGGTCGCCGATCTCGAGCCGGTCGAAGACGTAGTTGACGATCTCCCAGTTGACGAGGTCGTAGGACTTCATGATCGGGGCGCCCGGGCTCAGGTGCATCGTGGTGCTGATCATGTAGTAGATGTCGCGGCCCTCGTCGTTCTCGGACGCGGGCACGCGCTCGACGCTGACGTCGGGCACGTCGGCGTTCAGCAGCGGCACGGAGTAGGTGCCGTCGCCGCGGTCCGTCGACGTGTAGGAGGCCTTCGGCGACCACGCGCCGGCCGCGGTCGCCGGAGCCGCGCCGGAGGCGAGCAGGCCCGCCGCGAGGAGGGCGCCGATCGCCGTGGAGGCGACTGCGCGCATCGGGGTCATTCGAACAGCGACAGCGTCAGGACGGAGGAGTAGTCGCCGGGGGCGACGTCGGCCTCGGTCTTCAGGGTGAGGCCCGCGGACACGGTCCAGGACCCGTCCGTCGCGGTCTCCTGCGAGTCGAGCGACAGCGCGAGCAGCTCCTGGTCGAACAGCCCCACGGCGTCGGCGCCCTCGTCGAGGATCGTGTCGACCGGGTCGCCCTCGGACACGAGGCCCGACTCGCCGCCGTCCACGAGGACCGGCGTCCAGCCGAGGTGGTCGGAGGAGATGTCCTCCTGGTCCGCGTCGCCGGTGAAGGCGCTCGCCGAGCCGAGGACGTACCAGCCGGCTCCGGCCGGGATCTCGTCGACGGTCCGGGTGTCCGTCACGGTCACGTCGGGCAGCTGCCCGGTGAACGCGCGCACGGTCGGGGTGGAGCCCTCCTCTGTGAGCGTGGCGGAGGTGCCGTCGATCGACATCGAGAGGGCGCCGGGCTGCTCCAGCTCCTCGATGCTGACGTTCACGTCGACGTCGTCGGAGCCGTACTCGGTGTCGGCGGCCGCGGCCGCGGCGGCGACGCCGGACAGGAGCAGGCAGCCGGCGAGAGCGGCGCCCGAGCGGACGAGCCAGAGGGGTCGGGGGGTGCGTCGCGTGGACATGGTGTTCCTCACTCGATCGGCATCGTCGCCGATCAGGTCGAGCGCCGGACGGCGCGGAGTGGTGGCGCGGCCCGAGGCCGCGAGAGGACGGAGCGCGGCGCAGCCCGAGGGGCGTTCGGCCGCGCCTGGAGCGCAGGACGCGCGGAGAGCGGCGGACGGCTCGTGCGCGGCGGCTTCCACAGCGTGGCCACGCGAGCTCCAGCTCTCGACCCCCTCAGCACTGAGGGGAGAAAGGCTGCCCGATACTCGTCTCTCTCGACTGCTGAGCTTTCCCTCAGCTAGTCTTGCGGGCAATGTTACCGGGAACATTCCCGATTGCAAGGACGTGTTCTCAACCGTCCGGAGCAGCGCAGCGAGGCGATCACCGCGTTCCGCCGCGGCCGGGCGGGGACGGCGGGAGGGGACGAGGATGTCCGCAGGGGCGGCGACGGCGGAGGCCGAGCAGGAGGTCGTGACGACGGAGTGCGCGGAGCGCTCAGGCGTCATCGGCGTGCTCCTGGGCGACTTCGAGCCGTTCGGCACGGAGGTGCTGCAGGGAGTGGCGACGGCGCTCCGGGGGACCCGGTTCGACCTCCTCGCCGGCAGCGGGGCGAGCCGCCGGGGCCGGGCGGGATGGGAGCAGGAGTCCCTGCGGCGCCTCACCGAGGCGCACGTAGCGGGAGCGATCCTGGTGACTCCCTCCGGCGTGATCCCCCCGTCGGACCTGCCGCTCGTCGTCGTGGATCCGCTGACCGCGCAGACCGAGCTGCACTCGGTGGCGACCGACGACTTCGGCGGAGCGCAGCTGGCGACCAGCCACCTGATCGGGCTCGGCCACCGCCGCATCGGCTTCGTCGCGGGCCGCCCCGACCTGGAGTCGTCGCACCGGCGCGGCGCCGGCTACCAGCGGGCGCTCGCGGACGCCGGCCTCCCCTACGACCCCGCGCTCGTACGGGTCGGCTACTACCGGCACGACCCCTCCCTCGCCGCCGCCCACGAGCTGCTGCTGCTGCCCGACCGCCCGACGGCGGTCCTCGCCGCGAACGACGCCTCCGCCATCGCCGTGATCGAGGCGGCCCGGGCGCTGGGCCTCTCGGTGCCGGGGCAGCTTTCGGTCGTGGGCTACGACGACGTGCCCGACGCCTCCCGGGTGGTCCCCGCGCTCACGACGGTGAGGCAGCCGCTGCACCGCGTGGGGCGCGCGGCCGCCCGGGCGCTCCTGACGCTGATCGACGGCGGGAGCGTGGCCGAGCAGCACGTGCGGCTGCGCAACAAGCTCGTGCTCCGCGGGTCGACGGCGCCTCCCGCCGAGGGCCCGCCGTCCGGCTGACTCCTCCCCCTCCCCCAGCCGGCGGGAATACGCTCGGCGCATGAACCAGCAGCGCACTCCGGTCACGGTCACGGTCACGGGAGCGGGAGGCGCCATCGGCTACGCGCTCCTTTTCCGCATCGCCTCGGGTCAGCTCCTCGGGCCGGACGTCCCCGTCCGCCTGAACCTGCTCGAGATCCCCTCCGGCCTCCGCGCGGCCGCGGGCACGGCGCTCGAGCTGCAGGACGGCGCCTTCCCCCTCCTCCGCGGGATCGAGGCGACGGACGACCCGGCCGCCGCGTTCGACGGCGCGAGCGTCGCCCTCCTCGTGGGCGCCCGGCCGCGCAGCGCGGGCATGGAGCGCGCCGACCTGCTCGCCGCGAACGCGGGCATCTTCGGGCCTCAGGGCGCCGCGCTGAACGCGCACGCCGCCTCCGACATCCGCGTGCTGGTCGTCGGCAACCCGGCCAACACCAACGCCTGGATCGCGCGGCGCAGCGCCCCGGACATCCCCGCCGGCCGCTTCACCGCGATGACGCGCCTCGACCACAACCGGGCGGTCGCGCAGCTCGCCGCGAAGCTCGACGCCCCCGTCGACGCGATCGAGGGCGTCGCGATCTGGGGCAACCACTCCGCCTCGCAGTACCCCGACGCGACGCACGCCACCGTCGGCGGACGGCCGGTGCCCGAGCTGGTCGACGCGGAGTGGCTGCACACGGAGTTCGAGCCGCGGGTCGCCAAGCGCGGCGCCGAGATCATCGAGGTCCGCGGAGCCTCCTCGGCCGCGTCCGCCGCCTCCGCCGCGATCGATCACGTGCGCGACTGGGTCGACGGCACGTCGTGGACCTCGGCCGCCGTCGAGTCGGACGGCTCCTACGGGGTGGAGGAGGGGCTGATCTCCTCGTTCCCGGTCCGCTCCGTCGACGGCGAGTGGCGGATCATCGAGGGGCTCGAGATCGACGCGCACTCCCGCGCGCGGATCGACGAGTCCGTGCTCGAGCTGCGCGCCGAGCGCGACCAGGCGCTGGCGTTCCTCGCGTCCTGACGCGCCCCTCCCCGTCCTGTCGCCACGGGATGCCACTCCGGTGCGCCTCGCGCGACGTGTCGCGTACCGGAGCGGCATCTCGAGGAGGGGCTCAGCGGCGCTTCTCCGGAGTGGGGAGGGTGCCGGAGGCGCGGGCGGCCTCATACCAGGCGTGCGCCTCCTCCTGGCGCTCCGCCTCGGCGCCGGTCGCGATCGCCGCGCGCACGTGCTCGGGCCCGTAGCCGAACGACGCGACCAGGTCGGCGGCGTGCGGGCGGATGCGGGCGAGCAGCCGGTCGATGTAGGACGTCACCGCGACCGCTCGCTGCGACGACAGGCGCCCGTGGATGAGGTACCAGTCGAGGTGCTTCTCGATCAGGCCCAGGCCGAACAGGTCGCGGAGCCAGGTGAGGACGGTGCGCGTGCCCGCGTCCTCGACGCCGGCGAGCGCCTCCGTGAACGCCTCCCACTGCAGCAGCTCGGCGTGCGCGCGCGCCGCCTCGATGAGCTCGCTCTGGTGCGCGTTGAACAGGCGGGCCGCCTCGTCGGAGGGCAGCTTCGACGCCGGGCGCAGCCGTGAGGCGATCCCCGCGACCATGCTCTCGACGCGGCCGGTGAGCAGCTCGCGCTCGTCCTCCCGCAGCTGGCCGACCGAGCGGGCCGTCGATCCGCGATCGGCGACGACCTGGGCCAGACGGCGCAGACCCGAGTTGTCGACGGTCGCCCCCGCGACCTGCGAGGCGGCGTACCGCGCGAGCTCCGCGGGCTGGGCGCCCTTGAAGCGGCGGCCGACGTCGGTCAGCAGGCGCTTGGCGACCAGCTGGAGGAGCACGGTGTTGTCGCCCTCGAAGGTCGCGTACACGTCGAGGTCGGCGCGCAGCTGCGTGAGCCGGTTCTCCGCGAGGAAGCCCGCGCCTCCGCAGGCCTCGCGCGCCTCCTGCAGCGTGTCGAGAGCGTGCCAGGTCGAGAGCGCCTTCAGCCCCGCGGCGAGGGTCTCGAGGTCCTGCCGCGACTGCTCGGTGTCGTTCGCGCCGGAGAAGACCTCGTCGAACGCCGTCAGCAGCTTCTCGTGCGCGAAGGCGGCGGCGTAGGTGGTGGCCAGGCGCGGCAGGAGGCGGCGCTGGTGCCGCTGGTAGTCGAGCAGCACCTCCTCCCGCTCGCCGCCGCCGGTGAACTGGCGGCGCTGGCCGCCGTAGGTGACGGCGACCGTCAGCGCGATCTTCGCCGCGGCGACCGAGGCTCCGTCGAGAGAGACGCGGCCCTGCACCAGCGTGCCGAGCATGGTGAAGAAACGGCGGCCCGGGCTCGCGATCGGCGAGGAGTAGGTGCCGTCGGCGGCGACGTCGCCGTAGCGGTTCAGCAGGTTCTCGCGCGGGACGCGGACGCCGTCGAAGTGGAGGCGGCCGTTGTCGATCCCGTTCAGACCACCCTTGAGGCCGTCGTCCTCCCCGCCGACGCCGGGCAGGAACGCGCCCTGCTCGTCGCGGATCGGGACGAAGAAGGCGTGGACGCCGTGGTTCACCCCGCGGGTGACCAGCTGCGCGAAGACGACCGCCGCGCGCCCGTCCACCGCCGCGTTGCCGAGGTAGTCCTTCCAGGCCGCGCGGAACGGCGTCCGCAGCACGAACTCGCCGTCCTCGTAGGTGGCGGTCGTGGCGATCGACGCGACGTCGGATCCGTGCCCGGTCTCGGTCATCGCGAAAGCGCCCGGGATCTCGAGGCTCATGATCCCCGGCAGCCACTTCTCGTGGTGCGGGCGGGTGCCCAGGTGCAGGACCGCGGCGCCGAAGAGCCCCCACTGCACGCCGGACTTGATCTGCAGCGAGGGGTCGGCGGTGACCAGCTCCTCGAAGCCGGCGATGTTGCCGCCGTGATCGGCCTCGCCGCCGAGGTCGATCGGGAAGGCACGGTGCACGCCGCCCTCGGCCGCGAGCACGCGCATCTGCTCCGAGACGCGGAGGCGGTGCTCCTTCATCGGGAGGCCGTCGGTGCGGTGCAGCTCGGGGCGGGCGGTCAGGGCGCGGCTGGCGAGGCGCTGCTCGCGCCAGGCGCCGAGCAGGGTCTCGCCGAGGGCGGCGACGTCGACGGAGGGGGCGCCGTCCTCGTCCAGGCGCGCGTCGACCTCGGAGCCGAGGGAGTCCACCGGCGGCGTGGGCGCGATGGAGCCCGAGCGGGAGCGCCGGGCCCGCGTGCGCCCGGTGGCCGCCCGGTCGGCGGCGTCGGCGGCGGAGCGGGGGTGGGGAGCGGTGCTGACCATGGTGTTCGTGTCCCTTCGACCGTCTGCGGTTCGGGCCGCTTCCGGTGCGTCGTGCGCCGACGGGCGCGGCAGCGGAGGCGGTCCTCGCACGGTAGGTCGCGCGGCGGCGCGGCGGAAACGTTCCGTCGCCCGGGCACAAACGGCGCCGGGCGGAGGCGGAAGCGCGTTGTCGGAACCGACCAGGCGGAGACGGGGCGCCTCGTCTGTGCGCTGGACGGGCTGTCCCTGCCGACGGGAGCGGAGGAGGGGACGGCCCGTCCGTGTGCTGAACGGGCTGCTTCTGCCGAGGAGGGCGCCTCATCGGAGGACGCGTCGCTAGTCTCTCGGCATGAGCGAGCCGCCGCTGCCTCCCCCTCCGCCCGCCCGACAGCCGGCGGCCGGGCCACCCGTGGTCGGCTCGCCCGCGCCTCTCGGGACTCCGGGTGCGCCGCCCTCGGACGTCGCGGCAGCGCCTCCCGGGCCTCCGGCCGCGCCGGAATACCGGGTGCCGGAAACCAGTACTCCGGGATCCGGGGCGCCGGGATCCGGGGTGCCGCATCGCCGTCCGGTCCGCGTCTGGGATCTGGTGCTGACGATCGTGCTGATCCTCGTGGCCTCCGCGGTGACGCTGCTGCTGTCGTTCTTCGGGCTGTTCTTCGCGATGGCCAGCGACTCGTGCGGCGGATCGAACGCCTGCGACATCGGCATGATCGAGGGCGGGATGGTCCTCGCCGCGGGAGGAGTGTGGGTCCCGTTCGTCGCGGCGCTGGTCGTCTCGATCGTGCTGCTGGTGCGGCGGCGCATCGCGTTCTGGGTGCCGGTGGCGGGCCTCGCGGTGTCGTTCTGCTGCACGCTGCTCGGCGGGTGGATGGCGTCGACGGGCGCGGGCGGCTGAGGGCGCTCGCCGGCGCCTCGGACCGAGGACGCTCGCGTCGGTGCCGAGGTGGGCACGATCACCGACGCGGGCGCCGGAACACGATCGCTCGCGCCGGCGCCCGCCTCCGTCGCGGGCGGTGAACCGCGCGCCTCAGCGATGGATCAGTAGCTGTCCCAGCCGGGCTCCCAGTCGGGCTCGTCCGGCGGCACCCAGTCGTCCTCCGGCGGCTGCGCGGCGGACACCGGCGGACCGGACGATTCGCGGCCGAACGAGGGCTTCGCCCCTTGCGAGCGGGACGACCCGCCACGGGCGGCCGGCGCGCGGCGGGGAGCGGGAGCCTCCTCACCGGGTTCCGGGACGGCGATCTCGGGGCTCTCCCCCGCGACGACGGCGAGAACGGCCTCGCCGTAGGTGAGCAGCTTCTTCTGGCCGACGCCGCCGATGATGCTGAGCGCGTCCATCGTCGCCGGCTCGGCGGTCGCGATCTCGCGGAGGGTCGCGTCGTTGAAGACGATGTAGGCCGGGACCGCCTGCGCGCGGGCCTGCGCGGCGCGCCACTCCCGGAGCCGCTCGAACAGCGGCTGAGCCTCGCCCGACAACTCGGCGACCGTGGACCGCCCGGAGCGGGAGGATCCGCTGGAGCGGGCCGGCTTCTCCGGCTCCTGCCGCAGCTCGACCTTCCGCTCGCCGCCGAGGACGGAGCCGGACGCGGGCGTGAGCACGAGCGTGCCGAAGCCGTCGTCGTTGACGCCGAGCAGGCCCTGCGCGAGGAGCTGGCGGGCGACTCCGCGCCACTGGGTGTCGCTGAGCTCGGCGCCGATGCCCCAGGTGGCGAGGCCGTCGTGCTGGTGCTGGGTGGTGCGCGGCGTGGTCTTGCCGCGGAGGACGTCGATGATGTGACCGGCGCCGAACTGCTGGTTGCGCTCCCGCTTGAGGCGGACGACCGTCGACAGGAACTTCTGCGCCGCGACCGTGCCGTCCCAGGAGGCGGGCGGCTCGAGGCAGGTGTCGCAATTGCCGCAGGCGGTGCTCTCCTGGCCGAAGTAGGCGAGCAGGTTCACCCGGCGGCACTGGACCGTCTCGGAGAGCGCGAGCATCGCGTCCAGGTGCGCGGACATCCGCCGACGGTGCGCCAGGTCTCCCGGCGACTCGTCGATCATCCGGCGCTGCTGCACCACGTCCTGCAGGCCGTAGGCGAGCCAGGCGGTGGACGGCAGTCCGTCACGGCCGGCGCGACCCGTCTCCTGGTAGTAGCCCTCGACCGACTTGGGCAGGTCGATGTGCGCGACGAACCGCACGTCCGGCTTGTCGATCCCCATGCCGAAGGCGATGGTCGCGCAGACGATGACGCCCTCCTCGCGGAGGAACCGCGACTGGGCGGCGGCGCGCACCCGCGAGTCGAGTCCCGCGTGGTACGCGACGGCGTCGAAGCCCGCCGATCGCAGCGCCTCGGCCGTCGCCTCGACGCTCTTGCGGGAGAGGGCGTAGACGATGCCCGCGTCGTGCGCGTGCTCGCGCCGCAGGAAGTCGATCAGCTGCTTGCGCGGCTCGACCTTGTTGACGATCCGGTACTGGATGTTCGGGCGGTCGAAGCTCGAGACGAAGTGGCGGGCGGCGCCGAGGTGCAGGCGCGACGTGATCTCGCGGTGCGTCGCCTCGGTGGCGGTCGCGGTGAGGGCGATGCGCGGGACGTCGGGCCAGCGCTCGGCGAGCTCGCCCAGTGCGAGGTAGTCGGGGCGGAAGTCGTGGCCCCACTGGCTGACGCAGTGGGCCTCGTCGATCGCGAAGAGGGCGATCCGGCCGCGGGCGAGGAACTGCTTCATGCCCTCGTTGCCCAGGCGCTCCGGAGCGACGTAGAGCAGGTCGAGCTCGCCGTCGAGGTAGGCGCGCTCGACGCGGCTGCGCTCGCCCGCGTCCTGGGTGGAGTTGAGGAACTCGGCGCGGACGCCGTTCGCGCGGAGGGCGTCGACCTGGTCCTGCATCAGCGCGATGAGCGGGGACACGACCACGCCGGTGCCGGGGCGCACGATGGCGGGGATCTGGTAGCAGAGCGACTTGCCGCCGCCGGTGGGCATCAGGACGACGGCGTCGCCGCCTCCGATGACCTGCTCGACGATGGCCTGCTGCTCGCCGCGGAAGGAGCCGTAGCCGAAGACCTTCTCGAGGATCGCCTGCGCCTCGGAGGATCCGGATCCCGGGGCGCCGCTCGCCGCATCGCTCCGGACGCCGCCGCGGGACTCCGCCGAGGGGTCGGCGAGCGGCGGGGCGGGGAGGGCTGTCGCGGTGGGCTCTGTCACCCGGGGAACTCTACCCGCCGCCTCCGACGCCGCCCCGGGGGTCCGGGGAACTGTGGAGAAGGGCTGCAGGGAGGGACCTGGGGAGGCGGCTGCAAGGAGCGTCGGGGGGCTTCTGCGGCGCCCGGATCAGAGGTCGGTGAGGGTGCGGGTGTCGCCGTCCCAGAAGCGGACGCCCGCGAGGCCGACGGTGAACGGCTCGCCGAGGAGGGGGACGGCGTCGCCGAGCTGCTCGGCGCGGAGGCGGCGCGAGACGCTGATGTGCGGCGTCCAGGCGTCCGGCAGCGAGGTGTCGACGCCGCCCGGCACGAGGCGCGTGGCACGGCCGTGCAGCGCGTCGAGGGCGGGCGAGCGGACCACTCCCCAGGCGAGGACGAAGCGCCCGGCGTGCGGGAAGAGGAGGACAGCACCGAGGTCGGCCGTCGCCGGCAGCGGACCGAGCGCGCCCGGCTCCGGGGCGGTCAGCTCCGGCCCGGCGACGAGGGTGAGGTGCGGGCGGTTGCTGGCGGACGTGTGCAGCGCGAGGCTCGGGATGCCGGCCGCCTCGAGCGCCTCCCACTGGCCGCGGACGCGAGCCTCCGACTCCGGATCGAGGAGGACTTCGAGGCTGCGCATGTCCACATTCTGCCGCGGCTCCCGTGTGCGGGCCTTCGCGGGCGCGCGGCCACTCGCGGGTGCGCGCGGTCCTCGCCGGCTCCCGCGAGTGTGCAGGAGTTGTCGCACTCGAGCTCGAGTGCGACAACTTTCGCGCACTCGCGGGGGCGAGGAGCGGGGCGGAGACGGGGAGCGGGCGGGAACCGCCCACCCGCGCCCCGCCACCCGCGTCAGCCGATCGTCACGAGGGCGGCGAACAGCTCCGGCGCTCGGCGGTCGACGATCCGACCGCCGACGCGGATGCCGACCAGCGCGAAGACGGTGCCCAGCACGAGGGCGGCCGCCAGTCCGATCAGGCCGAAGGCCGGGTCGCCGCCGATGAGCGAGATCGCGCCGAGGACGATCGACGGGAGCGCCAGCAGGCCGGTCGCGGCCATGCTCCCCAGCATCACGACGCTCGAGATCATCCCGGAGCCCGGCGGCGTCTTCAGCGGGCTGTCCCCCGGCCCGGGCACGGGGTAGACGACGAGCGACGAGGCGACGCTCGACACTCCGAACCCGCTGAGCACGAGGGCCAGCGCCATGCCCAGCACGGCCGGGATCGCGTCGGCGCGTCCCGCGTACAGCGCGGTGCCTACCGCCACGACGACGACCGCAGGGATGCCGATGATCGCGGCGGCGACGACGCGACCGGCGCGGTCGGCCGACCCCGTCACTCCGGAGCTGACGTGCGCCGCCCAGGCGGTGCCGTCGTACGACACGTCGGCGCAGAGGGTCACGCCGAAGATCAGGCCGACGAGCACGGCCGAGAGCAGCACGAAGGTATCGCCGCCGCTGCCGATCGCGGAGTAGAACACCGCGAGGACGACGACGGCGGGGATGACGAGGAGCCCGCGGCTGTAGCGCGGGTCGCGCCACCAGTATCCGAGGGCACGCGCGGCGACGGCGCCGGTCGGGGTGCCGGGGAAGCGCCCGAACAGGCCGAGGCCCGCGGATCCGGAGGCGGAGTGCGCGCCGGACGCGGCGGGCTCCGCGAGCGCGTGCCGCAGCGCCCGGGCCCACGCCCAGACGAGGACGGCCAGCGTCGCGAGCCCGATCAGCAGGCGCGCGATCGCCGCGACCCAGTCGCCCGCGACGACGGATCCGGGGACGGCCCAGATCGCGCCGAGCGGCGACCAGCCGAGGGCGCCCGCGATCACGGGCAGGATGTCCAGGCCGTCGCGGATCACGTTGGTCAGGCCGAAGAAGAGAGGTCCGAGCAGGATGACGACGACGAGCACGACGCCGCCGATCACCTCGCGGTAGCGGCGGCTCGAGCCCAGGCCCGTGGTGAGCGCGCCGATCAGGCGGGACGCGACCACGCAGGTCGCGACGCCGATCACCGCGGCGACGAGGCCGGGCAGGATGCCGATCGGACGGCTCCACCAGGCGGCGGCGGAGGCGAGCCCCCCGAGCGTGGTCACCACGCCGGGGATGCCCGCGAGGCCCGCGGCGGCGAGCCCGAGGAGGAGGGTCCGCAGCGGGATCGGGAACGTCGCGAGGGTGGGCAGGTCGAGGCTCTGGTCGGAGCCGGACAGGAAGATCGGCCCGAGCACCCAGCCGAGGATCAGAGCGGATCCGCCGAGGACGATCGCGACGTTCGCGAACGCCGGGTCCGTGCCTCCGAGCGCGACCAGGCCGGCCGCGACCAGACCGAGCACTGCGATCGCGTAGAGACCGCCGAGGATCACGCCGATCAGCTGCCACACGTTCCGCGTCAGCGAGTTGCGGAGCAGGAGCAGCCGCAGCCTCAGGAGATGCGCAACCATGCCGGTCCCTCCTGGTGGGTGCGGCCGCCGACCAGCTCGACGAAGCGCTCCTCGAGGCTGGAGCCGGCGCGGACCTCCTCGAGGGTGCCGGAGGCGAGCACGCGGCCGTCGGCGATGACGGCGACCCGGTCGCACATCCGCTCGACGAGGTCCATGGAGTGGGACGACACGATGACCGTGCCGCCCGACGCGACGAAGCCGGTCAGGATGTCGCGGATGTTCGCCGCCGAGACCGGGTCGACCGACTCGAACGGCTCGTCGAGCACCAGGAGGCGCGGGGCGCGCACGAGCGCGCAGGCGAGCGCGATCTTCTTGGTCATGCCCGCGGAGTAGTCCACAACGAGCGTGCGGTCGGCCGGATCGAGGCCGAGCAGGGCGAGGAGGTCGTCGGTCCGCTCGACGACGACGGAGCGCTCGAGCCCGCAGAGCAGGCCGTAGTAGGTGACGAGCTGGAGACCGGTGAGGCGGTCGAACAGCTTGACGCCGTCGGCGAGGACGCCGATCAGCCGCTTCGCCTCGAGGGTGTCCTTCCAGACGTCGACCTCGTGGATCGTGACGACGCCGCTGTCGGGGCGGAGCAGGGCCGTGGCCATCGAGAGGGTCGTCGTCTTGCCCGCGCCGTTGGGGCCGACGAGCCCGAAGAAGGAGCCGGCGGGGACGTCGAGGTCGATGTCCTTCACGGCCTCCTTGTCGCCGAAGCGCTTGCGGAGGCCGCGGATCCGCAGAGCGACCTCGCCGTGGCGGCCGAAGGCCTCGGGGGCGGCCCACGCGGGGGTCGCGGAGTCGGTGTGCGCGGAGTCGGTGTGCGCGGAGTCGGTGCCGTCGGCGGCGGTGCGCGCGGCGGGGCTCTCGGTGTCCGTGCCGTCCTGGGGAATGCCGGGGGGCGTCGTCCCGTCCATGTGTGTCCCTTCCGGGCCGCGGTGGGCGGCCGCTCCTCCACCCTAGGCAGGCGCTGCGGTCGGGGCATCCGTCCCGCGATGGAGTCGCGCGGAACGCACCGGCGCGGCCCCGGCGGCTCGACGGGGCGGGGCGGAGCACGGCCGCCTACGCTGGCCCCATGCCCACGCTCCTCCTCGTCCGGCACGGACGCACCACCGCGAACACCGCGGGGATCCTCGCCGGACGCACCGCCGGAGTGCGGCTCGACGACGTCGGACGCACGCAGGCGGCGCGCACCGGGGAGCGGCTGGCGGCGGTCGAGCTCGCGACCGTGGTGTCGAGCCCGCTCGAGCGGTGCCGGCAGACCACGCGCTTCGTCCTCGAGCGGCAGACGGGATCGCCGGCGACGGTGATCGACAAGGGCATCACCGAGTGCGACTACGGCGACTGGTCGGGGCGCTCGCTGCGGGATCTCGCGACGGAGCCGCTCTGGGCGACGGTGCAGAACCAGCCCTCCGCGGTGGTGTTCCCCGGCGGCGAGGGGATGCTCGCGATGCAGGCCCGGGCCGTGTCGGCGATCCGCCGGCACGACGCGGCGGTGGCGGAGGAGCACGGGGCCGGCGCGGTGTGGGCGGCGGTCAGCCACGGCGACACGATCAAGGCGATCCTCGCGGACGCGCTCGGCATGCACCTCGACCTCTTCCAGAGGCTGAGCGTCGGACCGGCGTC